>CADCJO010000093.1 GCA_902801765.1 uncultured Eubacteriales bacterium | reverse complement strand
GCAAAGCAAACGGCGTGACCGAAATCACGCCGTGAGCCTTGAAAACATTACGTTTTCGTCGCTTGGAACCTAATACTGTGTTACGGAGCCCGCCCGGACAGGCTGTCCTTTTTCTTTTCTTTTACCGCCGGCATAGGGGACAGACGGCATCAATCAACTTCCCTTTGCAGTGGATTGCGCCGGTTCTTTGGTGTTTTCCAGCGCCTGAAACAGCATCGGGAACACATCGTCGGTGTGGGCGGAAGCGTTTGCTTTGGGCCCTGGGTAGAAATCCTTCTTTGAACAGCCGGCCCGGCCGCCCCCGGCGCAGGCACAGGCGCATGCGCAGGCACAGGAAGCGCAGGCGCAGGAGGAGCGGACGCAGCCGCCTGAGCGGGTGTGGGTATGGATGAACACGGGATGCCCGCCGCCAAAGCCGGAGCCGCCGCGGTAATTATCATTTCCAATCGCGCGTATCACCACGACGCCAATCACAAGGAGCACCAGGCATCCAAAAACGATCGCCAGGCCATCCCCATCGTCGTCCTTTACGCGGGTGGACTGCTGCGTTTCGTCCAGCTGCATGAAGTAGCTGCGGGGATAGATTACCTCCGTGCGCAGCCTTTCGCCCTTTCGCAGGGCGGTTTTCCAGAACAGGTAGCCTTCCTCCTCCTTTTCAGCGTTGGAGGATTGCACGCCCTCCGCGTTCCAGCGCACGACCGCGTTTTTCACTTCGATTTTGTCAAACCAGCCGGGCGTGATGGAGAAACGCACCGTATCGCCCTCCAGCACGTACAGATACGCCTGGTGTAGGGAAAAGTCAAAGGATACCGTTTCACCCGCATAGTACTTGCGGTCCAGGGTAATTTTCGCATAGGACCCGCCGTCGGAGAGATAGCTGATCTTTTTGATGTTCTGGGAAATGGCGGCGAAGCTGTCGGCGTGCTTGTTGGGAATCCCGATTTTCACCCATTCCAGGGGGCCTTCGGCTTTGTCGTCCAGAACCAGCCAATCGACATGGTAGGTCAGATCCGCCGTGCCGTCCTCCCGCAGCTGTACGCTGACGCCGTAGTTCTGAATTTCGTCCAGGTCCTTCGCAAACGCGGAAACGGGCAGCAGGCACAGAAGAACCAAAATCAAAGCAAGATACTTTTTCATCAGCAGCCCTCCTTTTTCAGCGGGCATTCATGGGTCATCTTCGCGGCAAAGGAGCGGATTTTCACCGCTTCGGGATGGTTCCAGATCCGCTTCCAATCATCAGTGAGCAGGTTGCCCAGCGGCTTGTCCGACAGCCAGCTCTGGCAGGGCACCACGTCGCCGTTGGGTGCGATGGCCATATTGGACAGGCACGCGCCGCAGGAGGGCACCATCAGGCCCAATTCCTGCAGCGCTTCCTCTTTCACCCATCCGGGGGAGGTGAAGGAAAGCTCCATTTCGTTTTCCGCGCAGAAGGCAGCGGCGGCGGACAGGGTATCCGTCAGCTGCGTTTCGGTCAGCTGGGTGGCCTGGCTGTCCTTTTCCCGGGCGTTTCCCGTCAGAATCAGGCTGGAGCAGGACACATATCCCACGCCCAGATCCCGGAGGAATTTCAAGGTTTCCGTGTATTCCCCGGCGTTCAGGCTGCAAAGGGGCGTATTCACGCTGACGTTGAGCTTGGCTTTCAAAGCGTTTTCCAGCCCCGAAAGGGTCCTGCGGTAATTCTGCGCGCCGACCAGGGTGCTGTGGGTGGCTTCCACGGACGAATAGAAAGTGATCTGCGCGCTGTCCAGGCTGGCGTCATACAGGGCGCGGGCCAGGTCCTCCGTCAGGTTCACGCCGTTGGTGTTGAGCCGGGTCACGAACCACTGAGCGTAATCCACCAGCTCCACCAAATCATCGCGCATGGTGGGTTCACCGCCGGTGAAGGTGAGTTGGGGGATGTTGGCCCGGCGGCACTTGTCGATCACCCGCTTCCATTCCGCCGTGGTCAGCTCTTTCACTTCCGCTTCGGGCTGACCGGCCGCGTAGCAGTGCAGGCATTTCTGGTTGCAGTGCCAATGGCCGTCCTTCGTCATGGCGGACACCATCAAATCCATCCGGTGCGGGGCGGTCATGCTCGGCGCGTATTCTCCCAGGCTTAGATATCCGATTTCCGTTTCCGGTTTCCGGCCATAGGCCACGTCCATCAGCGCGCGGAGCATAGTGTCCAGGTCGTCATGAATGGTTTTGCGCGGCGTTCTGGGGAAAACGCGGCAGGTCTCGGCGACTGTCCGCTCCACGATTTGATCCAGGTCTTCCTGCGTCAGCGGCTGGTCGGGATGCTGGTTCACCTGGTTGATGAAGTTGTTCAGCAGCACCGTCCAGCTGGGGTTCACGGGAATGATGTCCTGGCCGTTCAGGATGGCGACTGACGGCTCCCGCAGCGGATGCTTCGGAGGCACCAGGTGGATGCGCACCACGCCCGGCCCACGCGGATTCAGGGTGGTGTGCGACACGCCGGTAAAGTTGGTTTTCATGTATTTCCATTCCCGAAAATTCATAGTGTCCTCCATTGTTCATTTTCAGGGAAGCGGCGTGTCCGCCGCATCCTCTCAACGGAACCATCATAGCAGAGAAAGCCCTTCGGCGCAAGGGAAAAAGGCCAAAATGTCGGGAGAAACGATCAAAATGTCTTCCGAAAACGCTTGTCTTATCGCTCTCTTTGGCTGCGAAAGCGCTGCTTTTTTCCGGCAAAAAACGCTGGCTGCCAATCACAGAATGCGGTGGGACAAGCAGCGCTGCATGTCGAATGGATAAAAGCAAAAATTGAAAGAGGCTTTTTCCCCAAAAAAAGACCATCCCAAATCTTTCAATATTGTACTAGGGAGTGTTCACACTACCCGAAAAGAGCTGATTCTGAGCAGATTTTTCGTCAGACAAGGCGCATTTCCGCAGGAATACTGGCGGTATTTCAAGG
>CADCJO010000092.1 GCA_902801765.1 uncultured Eubacteriales bacterium | reverse complement strand
GCGAAACGAGCAATGTCCGCATGAAGCGGACTTGCGACGATTGAGCCTGCGGAGAACGCCGCCAACCCGGATGCTTTGCATCCGGGGAAAGCCAGGGAAGAATCCGCAGGGGAAAGTTCACTTTCCCCCTCGGATTCTTCCCAGGCTTTCTTGGGCCAGAAGCCCTCAAACTTTCCGTAACCCCAGCGCGGCAGGCGGAGCTTGTCCGCTTATCCCAACAACGTAATATCGCCAGTCGCGGGTCCAGGGTCCTCAGGACCCTGGCGCAGGTCTGGGGGCGCGCAGCCCCCAGCGTCTCCTCCTCGTCGGCTTAGAAATTCGCCCTTGAGAACATAGCTGGTAGTATTATAGAAGATGAATGGTATTACTCCGCCATGGAACGGACCGAATGACAATGCTGATGCGTCGCTGCGGTTCTTTTGCCGGGATGCGGCAGCTATCGGCACGGAACCATTTTCCTCTTACTGTGCCTGTTCGGGCACCCAGGTGAGGTCGTAGCCGCGCTGCGCGTAATCATTGATCGCCTGCTCAATGCCGCTTTCACCCCGCATCACCAGCATCTGGAGCGTTACGCGCGGCTGCAAAACCTCCATGACGGCAGCGGCGTATTGGCCGCTTTCCCCGTTCAGCTTCATCTGGTAGTGATAGCCTGTTCCGTCTTCCGTAAGCAGGCTGCTGAGCAGCAGAACCCCGTCCTCGTTCATTGTATCCAGGAACATCACGGTTTCCGGGTCGAAATCATCGGTGACGGTCAGCTCAATTTCCGCCGTTTCGCCGTTCACCACGCACCCGGCCAGGGCAGGCTGGCCCATATATTCAAAATAACCATTGACGTCGCCGGACACGATCATATCCGTGGTGCCAAATGTGGGATAGACCGGCAGCGCGGCCAGAGCGGCTTCCGCTTCCTGACCGGACAGCAGCCTGACCCGGCTCAGCACAGGCACGCCGGTTTCCTGGGCCTGCCACTGGTCATAAACGAAGCGCACCTCATGCGCGCCCTCAGGCAGGGCAAACGCCCACGTGCGGCCCTCCGACGCGCCCATGAACTGCTTGATCACCGCGCCGTCCAGCTCCACGTTCAGGTAGTTGAAGCCGATCGCCAGATCATACCGCAGATCAAAGGTCAGCACATCGCCTGCCCTGGCGTCAATGGCCGCCCGGCAGGAAGCGATGGTTTGGCTTGCGTCCGGGTTGCCGGGGACTGCGCCTCCCTGTTCCGCAGGCACAAAGGGATACTCTTGATGAGTCGGATCACTGGTAAACGCAATCGCGCCGCCCTCCCCGTTCAGCGCTTCGGACAGTGCTTCGTCTGACGGAAACGCTATGCTCAGGACGGGAGCGGGGATGCCCTCATACGTCCGGGTCGCGGTATAGCCTTCCCCCAGGAACGCGTCGAACATCCGGCGGAAGCTGTCCGCGTCCGTCACCGCGCCGGCTTCACGCAAAGCCAGATTGCCAAAGCGGTCGATCATCATGCTGACGGGGATGGAATACGCCTCCGCATACATTGACATCCAATCGCTGCCCGCGGGAGCCATAGGCAGCGTCAGACCGTTTTCTTCCCGATACGCCCGCAGCTTGTCAGGGGTGTCGTTTGCTTCGATGGAAATCACGATCACCGCTACCCGGCCGCTGTATTCTTCAAACACCTGCTGCATGAAGGGAAACTCCATCTTGCACGGCGGGCACCAGGTGGCGAACAGATTGACATACACCGCCTCGTGGGTTTCCAGCGCTTTGGACAGGGTAAATTCTTCCCCGTCGATGGTGGTCACGGTGAAGTCTTGAAACGGTTTGCCCAGCACCGCGGTCTCCGCGGCAAAGGCAGGCAGCGCGGCGCATAAAAGCGCCAGGATCAACAGCAGACAGAATGTTTTTTTCATCGGCCTCTTTCCTTTCATAATATAAGTGGAAGGGTTCAAGGGTACTTTAACTCACTAAGGGAAACGCTGGGGCTGTTCGCCCCAGGCCCCAACCAGGGTCCTGAGGACCCTGGACCCGCAACTGGCGAATGAACATCGTTGGAATAAGCAGACAACCTCCGCCTGCCGCGCTGGGGTTACGAAAAGTTTGAAGGCTTCTGGCCCAAGAAAGCCGGGAAAATCCCAGGGGAAAAGTTCACTTTTCCCTGGGGATTGTTCCCAGGCTTTCCCCGGATGCTTTGCATCCGGGTTGGCGGCTTCGCCGCATCCACTAAATGGGTCCAGGGGGCGAAGTCCCCTGGTGCGGGGGTACGGGGGCCGCACAGGCCCCTGCTTCGTTTCCCTTAGTGAATTAAAGTGCCCATTAAATCAGCGATCGCAGCAGCGCTTCCACTTCCTCAAACGAGGAAGCCAGGTTGACCCGGGTGCGCACCTGGGCGGAATTGCGGCGTCCGGCGGTATACCAGGCGAAGTGCTTGCGCATTTCCAGCAGGGCGCTGCGTTCGCCTTTCCAGGCTGTCATCTCCCTGGCCTGGCGCATGGCGGTGTCGATCACCTGCGAAAAAGGCGGCGGGGTACAGGGCTGCCCGTTGAGCGTAGCCTTGATTTCCGCGAAAATCCAGGGATTGCCCAGCGCCGCGCGGCCAATGGCCAGGCCGTCGCAGCCCGTCACGCGCAGCGCGTCCAGCGCGGTCCGGCCGTCCACAATATCTCCGTTGGCGATGACCGGGATGGAAACCGCCCGCTTCACCTGGGCGATCATATTCCAATCCGCTTTGCCGGAATACTGCTGCTGCCGGGTTCTGCCGTGCACGGTCAGCATATCCGCGCCCGCCTGCTCCAGCATCCGCGCAAAGGTCACCGCGTTCCTGTGCTCCTCGTCCCAGCCCAGCCGCATTTTCACCGTCACCGGCAGCACAGTCGCCCGCTTTACCTGCCGCACGATCTCCGCGGCCAGCTCCGGGTCCTTCATCAGGGCGCTGCCGGATTGGCCGCCAACCACCTTCTGAGCCGGGCAGCCCATGTTAATATCAATGGAAGAAAACCATCCCAGGTCCGTCAGCTTTGCCGCGGCCTGGGCCATGAACAGCGGTTCGCTGCCAAAAATCTGCACCGCCAGCGGCCCCTCCTCCGGAAACCGGGCCAGCAGGAAGCGGTAAGCGCTGCGGTCGGGCGGCGCGGTCAGATACCCCTGGGCGCTGACCATTTCGGTGGTTGCGCCGTCGCACCCCTGCTCAAAGCACAGGCGGCGGTACACCTGGTCGGTGATCCCCGCCAGAGGGGCAAGATATACGTTCGGCATATCAATTCCTTAGTTGCTGTCCAGCACTTTGACTGTTGAAAGGTTTCGGATGCGCCACTGCCCGTTTTCGCGGCTCAGCAGCGCGTTGTACTGCGTGGTCTGCCATTTGGGCGTGGTCAGGCTCAGCCCCGCGGCCTCGGCTTCCTCCCGCGCGGAGGATTTCAGCTTGCCGTCAATGGCGGGAATGCGCTCGGTGATCGTGGCGCGGGCGGTGTCCTCCCAGGGCCAGCACCAGAACGAATCCAGATTGATGCGGTGGTCGAAGCCTTTGATGGTATAGTAATTCTGATAGCTGGATTTTCCACTCCGGGCCTCGATCAGTAAAGCGTCCCGCTCCAGGTAGGCAGGGGAAAAATACGCGTTCAGGTTTTCGTCCTCGCCCATCATCACCACCTGAGCCCGCTTGGCCATGCCGTCCTTGAGGATAATATAAATGTTGGTGGCGTTCATGGAAAAGTAAAACGCCATGGTCATCAGCCCCAGCACGCAAAACAAAATCAGCAGCCGGGAGGACAGATACCAAACCAATCTGCGCAAATACTTCACAGGCTTCCTCCATCGTCCTTTCGGAAAATCACATCAAAAGGATTATAACACAGTTTCCCCGCCCTGTCCATGATCTGGCGCTGAACGCGGCAGCAAGCGTGTCCGCGCGTTTCAAAATATGAAACGAAGCAATGCGGCTTTTTCTTCCGCGCGGAGAATGGGAACAGCTGATTGCATTTTCATGCTGTCAATCCCTTTTCTATTACATTTTTATAACATTCTTTGCCTGATAATTTTATAATTTGCGGGGATAACCCTGGGGATAAAAAAATGTGGAGGATGTGGATAACTTTGGGGATAGTGTGGATAACCGAGCAAAGTTATCCACATAAAAATCGTTAGTGCAAGTCAGCCGGGATTTTTCTGCTGCTTTTCTGTGGATAACCCGGTGGATAATGCGGAAATCTTTCAAAAATCGGGAAAAGTATATTTGCAGTGCGTTATGCGTTTGATCGTAAAAATGTTCCGGCCATGCGCGTAGTTTTGGAAAGCAGGATGTATTTTACATGTATAATTATACATATGCACCATTTTGTTCAGGGGATAATTCCTGTGGATAACGAAAGACAAAAAAGTTCATACTTTTTTGACTTGACATCATATCCGCTTTTCTTTTCGCATATCGTGGCAGCGAGGTGAGCGAATGAGGGCATGGTGGAGGGGAAGGCGTTACATTCTGGCCGCGGCGTGTCTGTGCCTTGTCATGGGGGCGGTATTGCCGCGCCATGCGCAGCCGGCGATACCGGCCAGGCCGGCGCAGCAGCAGGAAGGCCCCCTGCAGGGGCTGACCATCCTGGTGGACGCGGGCCACGGCGGCACGGACGGCGGCGCGCGGGCGAAGGATTCGGGCAGGCTGGAAAAGGAGCTGAACCTGCAAGTAGCCATCGCCCTGCGGGATGCGCTGGAGCAAAGCGGCGCGCGGGTCATCCTGACCCGGGACACGGATATGGAGTTCAGCTGCGGCAAACGGGCCGATCTCACCGCCCGGCTCGATTTGGCCCGGGAGGGGAAGGCCGATCTGCTGGTGAGCATCCACATGAATGAATACAGGTCACGAAACGAATCCGGGCCCCAGGTATTCTATCGCGCGGGTCAGGGGCAAAGCCGATTGCTGGCGGGGGCCATTCAGGCGGCTATGATTGAGGAATTAAAGCCGGACAAAGCGCGCAGCGCCATGGCGGGGGATTATTTCATGCTGTCGTTGGGGATTCCCTCCGTCCTGGTGGAATGCGGCTTTCTGTCTAATCCCACGGAAGAAAAGCTGCTGCTGACGGAGGCCTATCAGCGCCGCGTGGCGAATGCCATCCGGGATGGAATTGTGGAATACGCTTCGCTGCAAATCATAGAAACCAGCGCGGAAGCCGCGCTGGTTTCTTCATCGTGCAAATAAATTTTGTAACTGTTCAGTTGAAAGTTAAAGGGCACTTTAATTCACTAAGGGAAACGAAGCAGGGGCCTGTGCGGCCCCCGAACCCCCGCACCAGGGGACTTCGCCCCCTGGACCCATTTAGTGGATAC
>CADCJO010000091.1 GCA_902801765.1 uncultured Eubacteriales bacterium | reverse complement strand
AAACGAGCAATCTCGCCATGAAGGCGAGTTGCGACGATTGAGGCTGCGGATACTCAGGACCCTGGTTGGGGTCTGGGGCGAACAGCCCCAGCGTAACCCAAAGTGAATTAAAGTGTCCTATAAATCACCAGAAACAAACTTCAAAAGGAGACCATCCAAATGAAAAAGCACATCGTATGTTTTGGCGATTCCAACACCCACGGATACTGCGCCGACCCCTCCGACTGTGCGGACGGCGGTAATCGGTTCAATGAGGAAGAACGCTGGACCTGCCTGCTGCAAAAGGCGCTGGGGGAAGATTACCTGGTGCTGGAGGAGGGCCTGGGCGGGCGCACCACCGTGTTCAACGATCCGCTGCACGAAGGCATGGACGCGGTGAGCGTGGCGTATCCCATGCTCATGAGCCACGAGCCGGTGGACCTGCTGATCATCATGCTGGGCACCAACGACACCAAGGAGCGCTTCTGCGCCAACGCGGCCGCTATCGCTGTGGGCATGGAACGGCTGATCAAAAAATGCAAAGATACGGAATGCTGGGGAAATCATGCGCCCAACATCCTGGCAGTCTGCCCCCCGCCGCTGGGCGACGGGTTCCACGACGAAGTGATGGGGCCGGGCTGCGTAGAAAAGTCCAAGGCGCTTGCTCCCTATATGCGGGCCGTGGCGGAGCGGAACGGCGTTCATTTCCTGGACGCGAAGGACTGCGAATTCAACCCCGTGGACTTTACCCACCTGACCAAAAAAGGCCATGCCCAGCTGGCTTCTTTGCTGGCCGCGCTGGTGCCCGGTTTGATTCGCTGAAACCGCGCGCCTCCGGTCGCCTGGCCCGCTCCGGCGGCCTCCTGTAAAAAAGGAGATCGTGCACGATGAACCACCTGAAAATGATCTCGGCCCTTTCCAACGCCTTCGGCCCATCGGGCTTTGAAGACGATGTGGTCGCGCTTGCCCGGTCATTTGCTCCGCAGAGCGCGCGCATCGAGGAGGATTCCCTTCGCAACCTATATATCCATCGGCAGGAAAACACCGGCGGGAAACCCGTCCTTCAGCTGGACGCCCATTCTGATGAGGTGGGCTTTATGGTGCAGGCCATCCGTCCCAACGGCACGCTGAAATTTATTCCCCTGGGCAGCTGGGTAAACAGCAATATTCCCGCCCATAAGGTGAAGGTACGGACGCGGGACGGCAGCCTGATATCCGGCGTGACCGCCGCCAAGCCGCCGCATTTCATGACGGCGGAGGAAAAGGCGAAAATGCCGGCGCTGGAGGATATGTCCATCGACGTGGGCGCCTCCAGTCCGGAGGAAGCAAAGGAAAGGTTCGGCATCCGCGTGGCGGCTCCTGCCGCGCCGGATGTTGCCTTTGAATATGATGAAAAGCACGATCTCATGATCGGAAAAGCCTTTGACAACCGGCTGGGCTGCGCCGCGATTCTGGCTGCGCTGGAAAAATTGGCGGGAGAGCAGCTGGCGGTGGATGTTGTGGGCGCGATGGCCGCGCAGGAAGAAATGGGCACCAGGGGGGGCGAACGTGACCGCCCGCCATGTAAGATCCGATATTGCCATTGTGTTTGAGGGATGCCCGGCGGATGACACCGTCGTGGAGCCGTGGCTTTCTCAAACGGCAATTCACCGCGGGCCCATGCTGCGGCACATCGATGCCCGGATGATCACGAATCCCCGGTTCCAGCGCTGGGCGCTTGACCTGGCGGAGGAACTGCATATTCCCGTTCAGGAGGCCGTGCGAACAGGCGGGGCCACCAACGGCGCGCCGATCCATCTGTCGAATCAGGGCGTACCCTGCATTGTGATCGGCTTCCCGGTCCGGTATATCCACAGCCATTACGGAATCGCTTCGCTGGCCGATTTTGAAAACGGGGTCACGCTGGCCGCGGAAATCATCAAAAGGCTGAATGCGGAGCGCATTCGCCAATTCTGAAGCCGCAGCATCATTCTGTCAAAAAGGGAGGACAATGCAATGAAAATCAACATTCAAACCGGTTACCGGGCAGACCTGGCCGATCTGGCGGAGGGGCTGAACGACCTGATGGCGGACCTGGAGGACATCCGGGACGATGTACAGGAGCAGGCGGACGAAAAAGAAAGCGTGGCGATGCGCGCCGATCTTGCGAGGATCGACCAGGCGCTGCGGCTGCTGGCCGAGGCCGCCGATCTGCTGGAGGGCGAAGCGTAAAGCGCGTATCCGGCGATTCAAACAGAAAAGCAATGTAAGTTGCGCGTATTTTGTATTTTTTGCGGGAAAATCATAAAAATTTGTAAAATATGCTTGCGTTTATGATAAAAAGGGGATATAATTGACAGCGGTTGGCTGAATCGGGTCTGTGGTTGCAAGCCGATGCCAGTCGCAGGCAAAACGGTCCACGTAAGCCAGAAAAAATTCCGGTGAGCATGGTGCGGTCTAGAAGTAAGCCCGGCCGCGCGTTCGCGCGCGAGAGGATGGCGTGAGGGCGCAGAACACGCAGAGCAATATCCCAGCCGGCGAGTGTGGGGTCAAAAACCAGGTCAGCCGCAGCTAACCAAAAAATCTCTATCTTATCAGGGGGTCACAAAAACAATGTATCAGGACAAAACGCTGGTGTGCCGTGACTGCGGCAACGAATTCGTATTCACTGCCGGTGAACAGGAATTCTACGCTGAGAAGGGCTTCCAGAACGAGCCCACCCGCTGCCGTGAATGCCGTCAGGCCCACAAGGCAGCCCGTAACAACGGCGCTCCCCGCGAAATGCACGACGCCATCTGCGCCAACTGCGGCAAGGCGACCCAGGTTCCCTTCCTGCCCAGGGAAGACCGCCCCGTGTATTGCAGCGAATGCTTCGCCGCCATGCAGCGCCGCTGATTCAAGCGCGTTCAAAAAAGCTTCCTGCGTGCGGATGCGGTTCAGGGATGCAAAAGCCCGGAAAAAGTGGCATAGTCGAGAGATCGGCTATGCCACTTTTCGTTCGCGGTGATCGGGAGTATTCATACTATTTCTCGTCTAAACCATTGAATCTTCGGGCGTCTTTTTCGTCCTGGCTGTGCTTCATTCCGGTCAACGTAGCGCTGCTACGTCTCCCTTCATTCAGCTTTGCCAGAACGAAAAATCCATCCCGAATCTTTCAATATTTTATACTAAACTCAAATTAAAAACGCATCAACAATCCATTGCCTGCAAGTGATACTTTTGACCATATCATTGGTGAGATTACAAATTGTTTTGCAAA
>CADCJO010000090.1 GCA_902801765.1 uncultured Eubacteriales bacterium | reverse complement strand
CAGGGCGGTCACCGCCCTGGCGCAGGTCTGGGGGCGCGCAGCCCCCAGCGTCTCCTCCTCGTCGGCTTTGAAATTCGCCCTTGAGAACATAGCTGGTAACAGGATAAAAGTGTAAAATCAGTTGCTGGAGGAAGAGGACGAGGAGGAGATGCTGGAAGCGTTCGCCCGATCCCGGACGATATGCTGCAGGGTAATCAGAATAGTGACCACGGTCTGTTCTTCTTCCGGGCGGTAAATATCGATGCAGTATTTATCGTGCAGGGAAAACATCTTCTGGCTGATCACCGCGATGATGCTGCCGTCGGCGTCATAGAGCTGAAAGTTCAGGCCGACGATGTTGCCGCGCAGCTGCCAGCCCAGGCCCTCGATATTGGCGATATCCTTGATAATATGCCAAAACTCGGTAGCGATTTCAAAGCTTCTTCCGTCCGCCATCGTGACGAAATGGCGGTTGTGCAGGGTAAAGAACTTCCGCTCGATGTGGGCTATCTGGCGTCCGTCGGCGTCGGTAATATCCGTTTTGTCATGGAGAGAGGGAAACTTGGTGTTGGCCTGGTAAATGATATTTTCATTGCCGTCCGTAATGTCGATGTGATGATGCAGGGTGAACACCTTGGTGGTGGTGAACAGGGAGCGCGCAGGCTCGCCGAACATTTCCACATTGTTCACGTTGGCATCCTGGCCGACTTCCCGATACCGGTGATACTTGGAAAAAACACCCATGACACATTCCTCCAACCTCGTATTGATCCGGCGCTGAACCGGATTGTCAATTGATTATATCACAGCCCCGCGCGGGATGGCAAGACAGCCATGGCTGAAAGGCCAAAAAACTGCCAGAAAATGGGGGATTGACGGAACGAGGAATCGTGCTATAATGAGCGCCGATTCAAGTGGCGAAACGCCGAAAGGAAAGAGCGCATGAGCATTGTTCACAGGCCGTATGGCAGCACCCCCTTGAACCGATTATATGAGGAAGCAAAGCTGCCCCAGGTGATTCGGCGCAGCCTGAGCCTGATTCTGCTGGGAAATCTGTTTGGCAACCTGCACGGCATCATCTGCGGCGGCGGCACAACGGCCATGATCGGCCTGGCGAACCAGCTGCAGGCGGGCGACTTTGCCTTCGGCCTGCTCAACGGCATTCCCCAGGCGGCGGCGCTGCTGCAAATTCCGTTCTCTCTGCTGGTGAACCGCACGCACAAGCGCAAGAAATACCTGCTCACCTTCGGCATGTTTTCGCGGTTCCTGTGGCTGCTGTTCGGGTTCATCCCGCTGGTGGTGCCCCAGGAGCCCGCGGGGCTGGCGCTGTGGACGCTGATTTTCCTGCTGGGCATTTCGTCCTGCTGCTCGTCGGCGATCAACGTGTGCTGGTTCCCCTGGCTGAGCGACCTGGCCCCCATCAGTATCCGCGGCCGGTGGTTCTCCATCCGCGATTCGGTGGTGGCGGCGTGCAACCTGGTCTTCGGCCTGGTCGTAGCCCGGCTGCTGGACACGCTGCCCATCGAAAGCCGGTATATCATCATCTTCCTGATCGGCGGCACGGTGGGCATGCTGGATATGCTGTGCTTTGCCTTCTGCGAGGAGGTGTATTCCGCGCCGCCGCAGCGGATGCATTTCGCCGGGATCGTGAAGGACATCCTGCATAACAAGCCCTTCCTGCGCCTGGTGATCATGTGGACAGCCTGGTGCTTCAGCGCGAACCTGTGCGGCCCGTATCTGGCCCGGTATTCGGTGAATGAAATGGGCCTGACCTTCACCCAGATGATGGTGTTCAGCACCGCCGCCTCGTCCATCGCCACCATCCTGGTGATTTCCCGCTGGGGCAAAGCGCTGGACCATTACGGCTGCCGCAGCGTGATGCTGGTGGCGGCTGCGGCAAACTCGTTCATCGATCTGTTTTATCTGTTTTCCACACCGGGCAATGTGGTGCCGGTACTGCTGAGGAACTTTGTGGGAGCCATGTGCTGGAGCGGCACCAACCTGGCGGCGAACAGCATGCAATTGTCCGCTTCGCCCGATGAAGCCCGGCCTTCTTATATTGCCGTGTTCGCCTGCGTGACTTCTCTGGTGGGCACCACGCTGGGCACCCTGACGGGCGGCTTGCTGCTGGAAGGCTGGCAAAGCGCGGGCTGGTTCACCGGCGCTTTCGACCGCTTCAAGGTGCTGATTCTGGTGGCCTTCTGCTGCCGTCTGGCGGTGGCCGCGTTCCTGGTGCCGCCGCTGCAAAACGACCGCGAGGGCACGCCGAAGCAGCTGATCCAGTCTGTGCTGAACGGGCTGGCGCACTTCAATCTGTTCCGGAAAGCGTGACGGAAAGGCAAATTATGCTTGCGCTTCGTCCTGCTGTCATGCTATAATGATACAGCGTTAAAAACGCAATAACGGAGGAGGATATTCTCATGAAAAAGTATCTTGCGGAATGCATCGGCACCGCGACCCTGGTGATCCTGGGCTGCGGCACCGCCATGCTGGTGGGCTGCGACGCCGTGAACGGCGGCGGCTACATTCTGACGGCCCTGGCTTTCGGCCTCACCATCGTGGCCATGGCTTATTCCATCGGCAACATTTCCGGCTGCCACATCAATCCCGCTGTTTCCCTGGGCGTGCTGCTCTCCGGCGGCATGAGCGCGGGCGAATTCATCGGCTACGTGATCTCCCAGTGCGTGGGCGCGCTGGCCGGTTCCGGCATCCTGGCGCTGATTTTCAAGCTGGGCAACGTGACGGATATGACCGGCGGTTTCGGCTCCAACGGCTTGGGCGGCGTGGGCGGAAGCGCCATCGCCGGCCTGGTGGTTGAAATTGTACTGACCTTCATCTTCGTCATCGCCATCCTGGGCGTGACCAGCAAGAAAGCCAACCACGGCTCCTTCGGCGGTCTGGTGATCGGCCTGACCCTGGTGGTCGTGCATATCCTGGGCATCGGCCTGACCGGCACCTCCGTGAACCCTGCCCGTTCCTTTGGGCCCGCCTTGGTCGCCCTGCTGAGCGGCAACAGCGAACCCCTGGCCGCGCTGTGGGTGTTCATCGTCGGTCCCCTCGTGGGCGCCGCCCTGGCCGCTTTCACCTATAAGGCTCTGGAAGCCAAATAAACCAATGCAGAAGCAAAGCGCCGCGAGCAATCGCGGCGCTTTGCTTTTTTTATACCATTCATCTTCAAAAATACGAAGAGTGTCTTTCTCAAGGATGACTATAATACCAACAAAAGGAACACTGGGGTTTCACCCCAGACCCCACCAGGGGGATGATCGTCCGCAACCTCAATCGTCGCAAGTTCGCTTCATGCGGACATTGCTCGTTTCGGCTGATCTCAGCACGGACAGAGCGTCCGCCACAGGCGGCTGTCCGTGCTTCGTCCCTGGACCCGCAACTGGCGAAATAACGTAGTTGGGATAAGCGAACAAGCTCCGCCTGGCGAGCTGGGGATACGAAAAGATAGAGGGCTTCTGGCCCAAGAAAGCCTGGGAAAATCCGAGGGGAAAAGTAAACTTTCCCCTCGGGATTATTCCCAGGCTTTCCCCGGATGCTTTACATCCGGGTTGGCGGCGTTCTCCGCAGGCTCAATCGTCGCAAGTCCGCTTCATGCGGACATTGCTCGTTTCGCCTGATTTCATCGCCGATGATATTCCC
>CADCJO010000089.1 GCA_902801765.1 uncultured Eubacteriales bacterium | reverse complement strand
CAACAACGTAATTTCGCCAATTGCGGGTCCAGGGTCCTCAGGACCCTGGTTGGGGTCTGGGGCGAATAGCCCCAGCGTAACCCCCAAGTGTATTAAAGTATCCTTTCCTTCCGATCAATGCCTGTGCAACCGTAAATTCTGTTTTTCCCTCGCTTTTCCGATTGCGGAAAGGGAAATTTTCATATATAATAGGAACACTGGAACAGAAAGGAGTATGTCGTGAGCAAATCTCATGATCCTCTTTTTGCGGAAGAAAAGCGAAAGCATCCGTTCATCGGCTTTTTTCTGCTGCTGATTCTGCTGTTCATCGTTTCGCTTACAGTGGTGAACGGCATCAACAACAGCCGCATCAACCTGCTGCGGGAAACGGTGACGGTGGCGAACCTGCCCTCCTCGCTGGAAAATTTCCGCATTCTGCACATCAGCGACCTCCACGGCCAGTATTTCGGCCAGCATCAGGAGCAATTAAAGGCCGCGCTGGGCAGCGCGCGGTATGACATCGTATGCGTCACCGGCGATATTACCGGGCCGGACGGCGATATGGGCGCGTTCCTGGAAATGATGAAGCTGTTCAAGGACAAGCCCGTGTACTTTATCCCCGGGGACGAAGACCCGACGCCGCTGATTGCCGCGCCCCACGGCAGCGCGGACGCCCGGGCGGACTATATCGTGCAGGCAGAACAAGCGGGCGCCACTTACCTGGACGCGCCAATGAAGATCACGCGCGGCAGGCATACCCTGTGGCTGGCCCCGGAATGGATTTACACACTGGACTGCGACGCGGCGGAAACAGCGTATTACAAGCGGCTGTCCGAGCTGAAAGCGGAAGACCCCTCTCCCGAGCGCGAAGCCGCGCTGGTCGCCGTCAATTACCAGATCAACCAATTGATCCGTATCCGCCAGGTGCGCCGGGAAACGCTGGAAACGGACGTGCACATCGCGCTGACCCATCATCCCCTGCTGCCCACGGCGATGGAAGCGCTGCGGGAATGGACGGCGTCGGATAACGACAGCTACATCCGCGCCATTTCGCTGGTGCTGGCCGGACATTGCGTGGGCGGACAATGGCGCATCCCCGGCATCGGCGCGGTGCGCGCGCCGCTGTCCGCCGGGACAGGGAACAACGGCTGGTTCCCGGGCGACGACGCGGTCATCGGCCTGCACAACGTGATGGGGATTCCCCAGTATATCAGCCCCGGCCTGGGCACCTCCGCGGCGATTGATCTGCCCCCCATCCGCATTTTCAACACCCCCGCCGTCACGATCCTGACGCTGACGGGGAGACTGACCAAGTAGTTTTCAGAGTGCAGAGTTCAGAGTGCAGATTTGGTTAGCTTATAAAAGAAGATGACTGTCCGGAAACGGCATGCGTATCTGAACGCTGTACTCTCCGGTTCATGCTTCTGTCTTGGTATTGGGCCGAATAATTTATACCACCATAGAAAAAGGATGTGCGATACACGATGGCGAAGAGCGACATTTGGAACCGCGAACTGAGCTGGCTGAATTTCAACCGCCGGGTGCTGGAGGAAGCGGCGAACCCCGACAATCCGCTGCTGGAGCGGGGCAAGTTCATCTCCATCTGCTCCAGCAATCTGGACGAGTTTTTCATGGTGCGGGTGGGCTCGCTGGTGCGGGCAGCCATGGCGGGCGATAAGAAAAAAGACCCCTCCGGCCTGACGCCCCGGGAACAGCTGGACGCGATTTTCCCCGCGGTGCAGGAGCAGGTGGCCCGGCAGTATGAGCTGCTGAACACGGAATACCTGCCCGCCCTGGCTGACGCGGGGATTCATTTCCAGCGCTTCGACGGGCTGAACAAGGAGCAGCGGGAATGGCTGGGCCATTACTTTGACGAGTCGGTGCAGCCGCTGCTGACGCCCCGCGCCATCGACGATCGACGCCCGTTCCCGCTTCTGTCCGCCAAGGTGATCCATCTGGCGCTGCTGCTGCCCCCCAGCGTGCGGAGCGGAAACGCGCCACGCATGGCGCTGCTTCACGTGCCCACCTCCCTGCCCCGGGTGACGCTGCTGCCCATGGGCCGGGGCAAGGCCCGTGGCGTGCTGCTGGAGGATGTGATCGCCCAGTACGCCCACCGGATGTTCGGCAAGACCCATCCCCTCGCCATCATGCCCTTCCGCATCACCCGGAACACGGACTTTATCTATAACGATTCCGACGCCGACGCCCTCATCACCGAAATGAAAAAGAACCTGAAAAAGCGGAAATGGGGCCGGGTGGTGCGGCTGGAGGTGCCCGTGGGCAGCGACCCGCGGCTGCTGACCCGCATCAAGAAATATCTGGACGTGGCGGAGGAAGGCGTGGTCGCCGTGCCGGGGCCGCTGAACCTGGATTATTTCATGAAGCAGATTTCGTCCCTGCCGGGCTTTGACGAGCTGCGCTTTCCCCCCTTCACCCCCCGCATCGACGAGCGCTTCCACCAGGAGGGCTCCATCTTCCGGGTCATCCGGGGCGGCGATATTCTGCTCAATCACCCTTACGACAGCTTCGATCCCGTGGTGCGCTTCATCTGCGAAGCGGCGGACGACCCCAACGTGATGGCCATCAAGCAGACCCTGTACCGCGTCAGCGGCAAGTCTCCCATCGTGGCGGCGCTGATCCGCGCCGGGCAGCAGGGCAAGCAGGTGACGGTGCTGGTGGAGGTGCGCGCCCGCTTTGACGAGGAAAACAACATCAACTGGTGCCAGGCCCTGGAAAAGGCGGGGTGCCATGTGTTCTACGGCGTGCCGAAACTCAAAACCCACAGCAAGATCACCCTCGTTGTGCGCAAGGAGGCCGACGGCCTGCGCCGCTATGTGCACCTGGCCACCGGTAACTACAACGACGTGACCGCGAAGCTCTACACCGACATGGGCCTGATGACCTGCGACGACATCATCGGCCGCGACGCGGGCAACTTCTTCAACATGGTCACGGGCTACGGCGAAACCGTGGAGATGGAAAAGCTCGTTTCCGCCCCCGCCTTCCTGCGCAAGGAAATCAAGCGCCTCATCAAGCGGGAAATCGAGCACGCCGAAGCCGGCCTGCCCGCCCGCATCACCGCCAAGATCAACGCGCTGGTGGACCCCAAGATCATCAAGCTGCTTTACAAAGCCGCCGACGCGGGCGTGGAAATCGACCTGATCGTGCGCGGCATCTGCTGCCTCAAAACCGGCGGACGGGACAACCTGCGGGTGCGCTCCATCGTCGGCCGCCTGCTGGAGCATACCCGCGCCTTCGTCTTCGAGAACGGCGGCGAAAAGGAGGTCTATCTGTCCTCCGCCGACTGGATGCCCCGCAACCTGGACAAGCGCGTGGAGCTCATGTTCCCCATCGAAGACCCCGCCCTGCAAAACCGCATCATCGCTTCCCTCCAGGACGAGCTGAACGACAACATGAAGGCCTGGGAAATGAAAAAGAGCGGCCGCTACAAGCGCGTCAAGCGCGAGGAACCTCTCCTTAACTCCCAGGAGGCCCGCATCCTCGGCCCCGCCGAAATCGCCGCGCCGGTGGAGTGATTCGCGTTTTGATGTGGGCAGGCAGATCATTAAATGGGCGCTTTAATACACTACGGGGCGAGGGCCTATGCGGCCCTCGTGCACCTGCACCAGGAGATTTCATCTCCTGGACCTCAATAGCGGAAGCAGCATG
>CADCJO010000088.1 GCA_902801765.1 uncultured Eubacteriales bacterium | reverse complement strand
TCCGGCGAGTTTTCACTCGTTACGACAAGCTCGACATCGTCTTTGCCGGTTTCATCTTGTTCGCCATGATTGTTGATGCATTAGTGTGAACAGACTCTAATACTATTTCTCGTCTACAAGTCATGTTGTGAAGGGAAAAGAAACGACGAGGCAGGGGGCTTAATCATTCCGCGGATGCTTCCGTTGGCCCCGCCGCGACGCGGGTATACCGGGCGTTGAATTCCATATTGATTTCCCGCAGTTCCCTGCGGCCATCAATGTATGCCTGATACATTTCCACGAGCCCCGGGCTGCAGCCGTCGCACAGGCCGTCGATGTTTCCGATGGATTCAGCCACAATCCGCTCCCGTTCTTCACGGGTGGTATCGGCAATCAGAATGCTTTTCATTTCCGTCCCTCCGCTTCAGTCAATGATTCGCAAATAGTATTCGTCGCTGCCCTCATAAACGCCCGTGCGCCGGAAGCCATGCCGCTCATAGAACGCTCCCGCCCGGGGATTGTCCCGGTGAACCCCCAGCGCCAGGGAACGTTTTCCAAACTCATTGTATACCTGTTCGATGGCGCTTTCCAACATTTCTCCGCCGATTCCTCTGCTCCTGTACGCCTGATCCACCACAAAGCCCATCACCCTGTAAAAAGGCTTGCCCCGCATTTCGTCCGGGTCCGTGTCCCAGGTCAGGGCCTCCCCGATCATGATCAGGCCCACAGGCTTTTCTTCCAAACGGGCAAGATACGTGTGCCCCATGAGATGATGCTCCGCACCATAATCCGTCGTTTCCATGAGCGTGGCGGCGGTATCCACCCAGGCCTCCGGAATATCATCCCGGTCGATGCGGAGCGCGTCGCCGAAATTTTCATGGGTCAGCTGTTCCAGTTTAACGCGCATCGTTCTTCTCCAATTCTTGCAGATAAAAGTCACCCGCGGCGTCAATCCGAAGCGAAAGATCCGCCTTCATCGTTTTTTCCAGGCACAGGCGCACGTTGGGCATATCGCTGAAATCCACAAAGCGAATCGCCGGTTCCCGTTCCACCCCGGTTTTGATGCGCCTGTCGATCAGGCGGGAACGGAGCAGGGCTTCATCCGCCGTGACGGAAATGGTGTAATCCGCGCTGGCGGAGAGTTCCCGCCATCCGTCTTCGTCCAGCAGCAGGTAGTTTCCTTCCAGCAGAATGATCTTCCCATTCACCTTCAGCGCGTCTTCCACCGGGTTGTGCAGCAGGCGGTCATAAACGGGCCAGCCGCAGATTTCTCCGGCAGATAACCGTTTGACGCCGTCCGTCAGCCGCCGCAAATCAAAGGTGACGGGCGCGCCTTTGATATCCACCATGGAAACCTGGCGGCCGTCCCGCTCCGCGAAATGGCTTTTCAGATATTCCTGCCGCCGGTGAAAGCCGTCCATGCCGATGGCCTGGAGGGGGCTGATTTCCTCCTGTTCCCGGGACAGCGCTTCCAAAAAGCTGGCCAGCGTGGTTTTTCCGCACCCGGGCGGTGCGGCCAGCAGAGCCAGAATCCGCCTGCCTTTCTGCCGCTCAAGCGCCGTCAATCGGCGCAGAAGGGGCAGAAAGATGCCGTCGATTGCCCTTTGGCTGTAGCGGGCCGTCACCTGGATGCCATTGATCATCACACGGTATTCGGTCATTTTTTTCATCCTCTCCATGCCGCTTGTCCTTCATTGGAGAATTGGTGGGTATCCTTTCGGGTTTATTGATGTCAACACATGAAAATGCAGTGCTTTTATTGCGCGGGATGATGCTTTATGATAATATCAAATCATGCGGAAAAAAGCAATGAGAGGAGCAGACAAACGTAAAGGAATGCATCGAAAACGTTTTGGCCCCCCGGCTGCGGGGCGACGGCGGCTGGGTGGAATTTGTTTCTCTGGAGGGCGAAGCGGACACCCTCCGCGTGAAGCCCTTTGAAATCATCACCGTCGGGATTCCGCCACGGGAAGAATGAGTATTTGGAAGGATATGGCATTCGGAACAGGAGAACAGATTGAAGCCTTTGCGGCGGGAAACCGACAAAAGATATTTTTGCCATTTGACCAACGTTGTCTTCCAAAACAACATCGAGGGATCTGAGAGCCGGGAATAGACGCCTTTCTCTCAGATTCTTTTCATTTTGCCCGGGATGGCAGAAACAAAGGGAGCGCAGCTGCGAAACCCGTCGCTGAGGTAATCCGTGATTGAAAGCCCCTTCGCGCCGCTTACACTTAACGGTATAAAAAAGAAAACAGGAGCGGCGAAGAAATATGATTTTGCGCATTGACAAACCGGTTTATATATACTATAATAAATACAAAGTTTAGCGCTAAACCTAACCGTAAAGGAAGCGCTCCCATACGCCGTAAGGAGGTTTGAACATGAACAGGCTCATGAAAACGATTTCGCTGGTTCTGACCCTCTGTCTGCTGCTTTCCGCTCTGCCGCTGGGCGCTGCCAGCGCGGAGGAAGCGATTGACCCGAATCTGACCTGTACCATCACCCTGGGCAACTGGCCCGCCGACACCGCGCCCGAAGCGGAAAAAGCGCTGTTCGAGGGCTACAAGGCCACCATGGCGAAGCTGTATCCCAATGTGACGCTGGTGCCGGATTACTATTCCTACACCCTGAGCAACTACGTGCCCATGGCCAAGGGCGGCACCGCGCCCAGCATCTTCCAGCCCCCCTTCACCGATCCCCAGCTGCTGATCAGCCAGCATCTGGTGGGCGATGTGACGGACGCACTGGAGGCCTACGGCGTGCTGGACAAGTTCAGCCCCTCCTATGTGGAAATGCTGGCCGATGAAAACGGCCGCATTTACGGCCTGCCCCGGGACGGCTACGTGCTGGGCATGCACATCAACATCGAATTGTTCCGGGAAGCGGGTCTGATCGACGAAGCGGGCCTGCCCATCTATCCCAAGACCCTGCAGGAAATGGCGGAGTTAGGCCAGATCATCCGGGAAAAGACCGGCAAAGCGGGCCTGGTGTTCCCCGCCAGCGAAACCTACGGCGGCTGGCTGTTCACCAACATCGCCTGGAACTTTGGCTGCGTTGGCGAAAGCGCCCTGGAATACCAGGACGAGGACGGCCGCTGGGTGTGCAATTTCACTTCACCCGAATGCGTGGCCGCGATGGAATTCATGCGCGACCTGAAATGGAAATATGACATCCTCAACGCCGACGCCACCACCACCGACTGGGCCGGCGCCCACTCCCTGCTGGGCACCGGAGAAGCGGCCATGAACTTTGCCGCCGACGATTCCGTGGATCAGCCCACCGCCAACAAGGGCCTGCCCGTGGAGGACTTCGCCCTGATTCCCTTCCCGGCGGGCGACGTGGGCCGCTATGCCCTGGCGGGCGGCACCTGCTATATGTTCTCCCCCAGCATTACCAAAGATCAGGGCATTGCCCTCATGGCCTATCTGCGAGTCATCGGCAAGCTGCCCTTCCTGGACGAAGACATTATCGAGGGCATGCGGGCCGACTACGCCGCCAAGCGGGACCGCGGCGCGCCCGTGATTCCCGCCATCAGCGCCTGGAACGACGAGGATTATAACGCCGCCAAGCAGGCCATCGTGGATGAATACAGCAACGTAGATATGCGTCTGTACAGTGATTTCTTCAATTCTATTTCCGCCGGCACTATCACCCTCAAATCCGAGGAGCCCGTGTTCGCGCAGCAGCTGTACCGCGAGCTCACCGCCGTGATCCAGCGCATGATCACCCGCGAAGGCGCGGACGTGATGAAGGCCCTGCAAAAGGCCCAGGATTCCTTCCAGGAATACTTGGACGACGAGATCAACGATTATTGACAGAACGGATTTTGTTCAGCCGATCCTGATTAAAGGGCACTTTAATTCACATTGGGTTACGCTGGGACTGTTCGCCCCAGACCCCAACCAGGGTCCTGAGGACCCTGGACCCGCAACCGGCGAAATAACGTTGTTGGGAATATCAACGGCCTCCGCCTGCCGCGCTGGG
>CADCJO010000087.1 GCA_902801765.1 uncultured Eubacteriales bacterium | reverse complement strand
CGAAACGAGCAATCTCGCCATGAAGGCGAGTTGCGACGATTGAGGCTGCGGATACTCAGGACCCTGGTTGGGGTCTGGGGCGAACAGCCCCAGCGTAACGCCCAAGTGTATTAAAGCGCCCTATAAATCATCCCGCATTCCCAAATTCTTATCCTTTTCTAATGATTCTATTCTTTTTTTCTTATCAAAACGTGGTATACTGTATCCGTCGCAAGGGAAGAGCGACGAAAGGGGGAAATCAAAATGAAGAAACTATATCGGAGCAACACCAATAAAATGGTCGCCGGGGTATGCGGCGGCATCGGGGAATATTTCAGCGTTGATCCCACGCTGGTGCGGCTGGGGTTCGTGGCACTGTCCTTTTTAGCGGGCGGCGGTTTACTGGTGTATATTCTGGCCGCGATCATCATTCCGAAGGAAGGGACGGTCTGACATGTCCTTCTTGGGCAATATCGTTTGGCTGCTGTGCGGCGGTTTGCTGAGCGGCCTCGGCTGGCTGATTGCCGGGCTGATCTGGTGCGTGTCCGTCGTGGGCATTCCCATCGGCGTACAGTGCTTCAAGTTCGCCCGGCTGTCCTTCATGCCCTTCGGAAAGGAAGTCGTGTATGAGGGCGGGGCTGTGTCCTTCCTGGTGAACGTCGCCTGGTTCCTCATTTCAGGCATCGAGCTGGCGATTGTCAACTTCCTGCTGGGCGTGCTGCTCACCGTCACGGTGGTGGGCATCCCCTTCGGGAAGCAATTCTTCAAAATCGCCAAGCTGGCCCTGGCGCCGTTCGGAGCACAAATATACAGATTATAAGCGTTCAGAGTACAGGGTGCAGACAGATACTGATTCACAAATAAAGGATTCAAGTATCTTATCTGCACTCTGCACTCTGAACTCTTTTTATTTTCCCACGCAGAAGCGGGAGAAAATATCGTCGATCAGCTTTTCGTCCACCTGGTCGCCGGTGACGCGGCCCAGGGCAGCCAGGGCGTCCTGGAGGTCAATGACCGCCAGATCCACCGGCGCGCCGTTGGCACAGGCGTCGGCGGCACGGTGCAGGGCCTGGGCCGCTTCCCGGGCCAGGCGGATATGGCGCTGATGAGTCAGGGCGCTTTCCCCCGCCCCCGCGCCAAAGAACGCTACCCGCTGCTCCAGATCATTTAAGCCCTGGCCCGTTTTCGCGGACAGCAGCAGCGGCCGGTCAAAGTCAGTGGGGTTCAGCTTCATCACCCTGTCGCACTGGTTCAGCACCACGATGCGCGGGGCGTTTTTTGTTTCTTCCAATAATTGCCTGTCTTCGTCGGTCAGGGCTTCCGCGGCGTTGAGCACCACGATCACCACGTCCGCCCCGGCGATGGCCTGGCGCGCCCGGTTCACGCCGATGCGCTCGATCACGTCGGCCCCCTCGTCCCGCAGCCCGGCGGTGTCGGCAAAGTGTACCCGCAGCCCGTCGATCAGCACGTCGGCTCGGATGATGTCCCGGGTGGTGCCGGGAATGTCGGTGACGATAGCCCGCTCCTGCCGCGCGAGGGCATTCAATAAGGAGGACTTGCCCACGTTGGGCCGACCGCACAGCACCGCTTCCAGGCCCTGCTCGGCGATTCGCGCGCCGCGCTCGTCGCAGGCGGCGTCCAGCTTATCGCCCAACCGCCGCGCACCCGCTTCCAGGTCGGCGGCGGCTTCCTCCATGGTGATTTCCTCCGGGTAATCGATGGCCGCGGCGGCGCCGGACAGGAGCCCGATCAGTTCCTCCTGAGCTTGTTTGATGAACCCGCTGACCCCGCCCTCCAATTGCCGGATGGCAGCACGGGCGGCGCGGCCGCCCTCGGCGGAGATCAGGGCCATGACCGCTTCGGCGCGGCTCAGGTCGATGCGCCCGTTGAGAAACGCCCGCTTGGTAAATTCGCCGGGGTCGGCTTCCCGGACGCCCAGGGAAAACAGCGCGTCCAGCACGCTCTTCGCCGCCCAGGAGCCGCCGTGGAGGTGGATTTCCGCCACGTCCTCCCGGGTGTAGCTGCGGGGAGCGCGGAACAGCACGGACATGCATTCGTCCAACGTTTCTCCATTGTAAACGGCATGACCGTAATACATTTTATGGCTTTCCCATAATTGAACCGGCATGATCAAACGGTTCAGCATTTCCTCCGCCCGGGGCCCGCTGACCCGTACGATGGCGATGCCGCCTTCCCCCGGCGCGGTGGCCAGAGCGGCGATGGTGTCAGAAGTGTACAAGTGCTTCAAATCCCTTCGGAAAAATAATTGCTTTGAATGACTTTCTCGGAAAGGGGTCTGGGGGAAACCGCTCTTTGGTCTGCAAAGAGCGGTTTCCCCCAGAAAGCGTTTTTACCCCCACAGGGCTGACAGGGCGGGCACCATTTGCTTTTTGCGGCTGACAACGCCCTTGAGGAACAGGGTGTTGCCCTCGATGTGGCCGATGTTGAAGGCCTGTCGGATGATCTCCTTGTCGCCGAGGAACACCAGCTCCGTACCCTCCCGCAGCACGTCGGTGATCATCAGCAGCACCATATCGTATTCCCGGTCCTTTTTCAGCTTTTCCATTTCGGCCAGGAATTCCGCTTCCCGCTGGATCATCCGGGCGGAATCCATGGTGGTGATCTGGCTGATGCCCAGCTTGTGGTCGGCCAGGTGGAATTCCTTGAAGTCGGTTTTCAGCAGCGCGTCGGCGGTCTTATCGGCGGAGGAGGCGGAGAACACGTCCCGGCCCAGGGCGTCCAGGTCCAGCCCGGCGATGCGGGCCAGGCGTTCGGCGATGCGGTGATCCTTGGGCGTGGTGGTGGGAGACTTGAACATGACGGTGTCGCTCACGATGGCGGCGGCCATGAGCCCCGCCAGCTTTTCGCCCGGCATCAGGCCGTGCTCCTGGAACATGGTAGCCACGATGGTGGTGGTGGAGCCAACGGGCTCGTTGCGCATGAACACGGGATAGCCCGTCTGCACGTCGGCCAGGCGGTGATGGTCGATGATGCCCACCAGCTCGGCCTGATCCAGACCCGCCACGGCCTGGCCCACCTCGTTGTGGTCCACCAGCACGATGCGCTTGCGCCGGGGCCGCATCAGGTGATACCGGCTGAGGGTGCCGATCACCTTGTTGTCCGCGTCCAGCACGGGATAGGAGCGGTAGCGGGACTGCAGCACGGCGTCCTGCACGTCGTCCAGGAAATCGTCCAGATGGAAGCAGACCAGATCGTCCGTCTTGGCGATGCGGCCCACGGGTGTGGCCTGGTATAGCATCCGGGCGGCGCGCCAGGCGTCGTGGGGCGTGGCGATCACGCAGGTGGAGGAGCTGATGTTGCGGTATTTCTCCGCCAGGTCGCTCTGGCACAGGATGATGCAGCTGGCCTTGCGGCGGAGGGCTTCCTCCACCACGTCCTCCTGTTGGCCGCAGAGCACGACCGCGCCTTCCTTCACGCCCCGCAGCAGCGTCCCGGCGGTGGGCAGGGCGATGGTTACCTCGCCGGAGAGAAAGTCAAACACGTCCTCGTCCCGGTTGACGATGTGCCCTTCCAGGGCGGACAGCACATTGAACACCGGCACGTTGTCCAGCACCGGCACCTCGATGGCTTTCATGTCGCTCTCGGCGATGCCCCCGGCGCTGACCATGCCAAAGAGCGTGCCGTCCTCGTTGCTGACGGGCAGGGAGCTCAGGTTGGGATTTTCCCGCAGGATCTCCCAGGCGTGGCTGACGGGCAGGCTCTGGCTCAGGCGGGGCGGGCGGTCAAATTCAATATCGTTTACCTGGGTGCGCACGGTGGAAATGCGCAGCGGCGGCTGGAAGCCGAAGCGCTTGAGCAGGTAGTTGGTTTCGTCGTTGCAATGGCCCAGGCGGACGGGCACGTAATTGTTTTCCCCAATGGCGTTGCACAGGCTGGCGTACGCCATGGCGGACACGATGGAATCGGTGTCCGGGTTGCGGTGGCCGCAAACGTAGGTGGTGGGCTGCATGAAGGGCCTCCTTCCCAAGGTTGACGGAAGATGATGGTTTATGATATAATGATACTACAAGAAGGAAAGGAATGCAAGAATGACGTTGGAACCCGGCTGGAAAACCGCTTTTCAGCGTTTTTTATCATATATCATCATCCAGCTCATCCGGCGCGTCCGCGCGGCCTTCGCGGGTACGCCGTTTGGCAATACGAGGGAGGAGAATCAGCCATGAGAAAGCTTATCCTGGCCGCGATCGTGACCGCGCTGCTGCTGTGCGCTGCAAGCTGCGCCCTGCGCCCGCGGCCACTTCTACTGCGTGGAAGACGTGCAGGCCACCGGCCGGCCCCATAAGCTGGCCAACTGCTGGACCTGCAAAACCGCGGACTACACCCACATGGTGAATGAAATGGGCGACGAAGCCTACAGCATTCCCTTTGAGGACGCCCTGCAGAACATCAACGAATCCATGGGCTGCTACAACTGCCACGCCAACACCCCCGGCGAAGGCAACACCGTGACCCATATCTACCTGGCCAACGCCATGGGCGAGGACCTGGGCAAGGTGCCCGGCCAGACCGCTGTGTGCGCCCAGTGCCACGTGGAATACTACTTCGCCCCGGACGGCACAAGGAAGACGGCACCACCTACCTGAGCCATGCCCTGATCAGCCCGCTGCAGAGCGATTCCATCAAGGCCACCTGCGCCGCCTGCCATGCCGACCTGGATGCCTTCGTTCACGGCATTCAGGAAAAGATGGAGGAGCGCACCATCGCCATCGGCAACAAGCTGGCCGAGCTGACCGACAAGCTGGCTGACGCCGTTGCCTCCGGCAAGTACACCGAAGAACAGCTGGACGCCGTGCGCGCCTTGAACCGCAAGGGCCAGTGGTACTGGGACTTCGTGTTCGTGGAGAACAGCGAAGGCGCCCACAACTCCAAGCTGGACAACAGCTGCCTGGACAAGGCCGACGCCCTGATCGAGGAAGCGCTCAAGCTGCTGGAAATCTGACCCTGACCTGCCGCCGTCCTTCCCTGCCGGGCGGGCAACCGCAAGGCCCCGGCGGGGAAGGCGGCTTTTCTGTCAATAAAGCATCATTTGAAAATAGAACAGGGAATGAGGCTGTTGCAGATTCGTAATTCCTCTCGATGTCATTCTGATCAACAATGGCCACCCGGAGCATAGCAGACTGGTATCCCCCCTCTGTCATCCCGGCAGAATGGAGCGAAACGCCCCACCTGTCATCCCGAGCGAAGCCGAGCGAAAAGCGAGGCGAAGTCGAGGGACCTGGGAATTGGGGATCACGTTGCTTGGTTGAGGGTGTTTCTTTCAGGTCCCTCGACTGCGGTTCTCCTCTGGCTCGCCTCCGCTCGGGACGACAGAAAGAAGCCCCCTACTGCCTATTGCCCCTACTGCCTATCGCCTACTGCCTATTGTCTATTGCCTATCGCCTATTCCTATCCCCCTGCCTCCCCACTTCCCTGCACGCTGACACGCACACACAGAATTTCACACATTGCGTAAAAACACACTCCCTCCCAGAAGGAGACAACCGCCTTGAAGAAAATACTGTCCTTTATCCGATCCATGACCTTTGGGATGATCCTGCTGATCATCGTGATGGCGCTGTCGCTGGCGGGGTCGCTGATTCCCCAGCAGGAGGCGGCCATGACGTATGTGAACGCTTACGGGAGCAGCACCGCCATGCTGCTGATTTCCCTTGGGTTCACCGATATTTTCCATACCTGGTATTTCTATGCGCTGGAAATTCTGCTGTGCCTGAACCTGCTGCTCTGCTCCATCCTGCGCTTTCCCAAGACCAGGAAAGCGGCGGAACGGCTGAAACATCAGGCACAGGAAGCGGAGCCTGACAGGCCCCTCTATATAGGAGACCATCAAAAAATCGCGTCATATCTCTCCGCCCACCATTTTACCAGAACGGAAACGGAAAATGGAGCCCCCGTCTATACCAAACATCTGGCAGGCTTCTACGGCTCGTTTCTCACCCACCTGTCCATCCTGCTGGTGCTTTTGTTCGGTTCCCTGGTGCTGATGACCCCCCAGGTGACCGACCAGACGGTGATGCCCGGCGAAGTCCTGACCCTCTCCGACGGCACCACCGTCACTTGCGAATCCTTCCACATCCAGGATGCCACCGGCAAGCTGGACTATGCCAGCGTGCTCACCGCCGCGTCCCCGGACGGGAAACAAAAAAAGACCCAGGAGATTCGGGTGAACGAGCCCCTGCGCTTCGGCAGCTATAAAATCTATCAGCAGACCTACGGCACCGCCGGGCGCATCCAGATCACCAACACAGAGAACGGCGCTGTGGATGTTCAGTACCTGACCGACCCCTGCTTCCTGTCCATCGACCAGCGCAACGGCATCTACTTTGAAGCCCTCTATCCCGGCTACTTCCGGGAGGAGGACGGCAGCTTCACCCTTATCACCAGCACCGACCGCAGCTACCCCGACCCGGTCTACCGCATCCAGTCCATCACCGACGGCATGTCCGCCGCCGTGCTGGCTTTCCCGGGGGAGGAAATCCACATGGGGGAGATCACTTTTACTTTCTTATCCCCGGCTGAATACCCCGGCCTTCGCATCAAGCATGTAGCCGCCTGGCTCTATGGCGGGCTGTATTTCAGCTTCGGCCTGATGGTGGCCGCCCTGTACCTCTGCTTCTTCACCGTGCCCGTGGCGGTCAAGGTGACGGAGGAAGGCTATGTCATCTGTTCCCCCAAAAATCAGGAAGGACTGGAAATCGCCCTGGAGGCGGAAAAAGCAGCGGTGCACGGGTGATCCCCCCTCTGTTTTTTCCGGCGATTTGAGAAATTTGCGTGTAGCGCGCAATGAAAGGATGAATGGAGCTTTGGATATTTGCTTTTTCGCTGCGCTGATCATTTATTTTATCGCGTCGGTTTTGCAGTTCGTGGCCTCGGCCATGAAGAAGGACGGGCTGCACAAAATCGCCCGGTTGGTGTTCCTGACGGGCTTCGCCCTGCATACGGCCTACACCGTCTGGCGCGGCATCGTGGCGGGGCGGCTGCCGCTGGCCAATCAATTTGAATTTGCCTCGGGCTTCGCCTGGGCCATCGTGATGCTGGGCTTTATCCTCTACAGCCGCCTGAAGCAGGAGTGGGTCATGACCGCCGCCATGCCCATGGCCTTCCTGATCCTCAGCTACGCCGCGTTCCAGCCCATGCAGATCAAGGACATCATGCCCGCCCTGCGCTCCACCTGGTTTGCGCTGCACATCGGCTCGGCGGCCTTCTCCTACGCTTCCTTCGCTATTGCGGCGGGCTTGGGCGTGGGGTATCTGGCGCAGCTGAAAAAGGGCAAGTCCCCCGATGACGCCCGCATGAAGCAGATGGATTACATGGGCTACCGCATCATCTGCCTGGGCTTTCTGCTGCTCACCGTGGTCATTTTCTCCGGGGCCATCTGGGCGGAGCAGGCGTGGAGCAGCTGGTGGAGCTGGGACCCCAAGGAGACCTGGGCGCTCATCACCTGGATTTTCTACGCCGTTTACCTGCACCAGCGCCTGCGCCTCAAATGGCAGGGCAAGCGCACGGCCTGGCTGGCCATCATCGCTTTCATCCTTGTCATCTTCACCTTCGCCGGCGTCAACCTGCTGCTGCCCGGTCTGCATTCCTACGCCACTACGTAACAGTATTGTTATATCAAAAGCCGTCCGAAGTGGACGGCTTTTGATTTTCAGGATTGAATCACAGCCACAGCCTCGATTTCCACCAAAGCGCCTTTAGGCAGCTTACTGACCTCGACGCAGGAGCGGGCGGGCTTGCCGGTGAAATACTCTTCATACACGGCGTTGAATGCGGCGAAATCCCCCATGCTTTGCAGGAAGCAGGTGGTTTTCACGACCTTCTCCAATCCGCTTCCCGCCGCGTTCAGCACGGCTTTCAGGTTGCGGATGACCTGCTCGGTCTGGGCCTCAACGCCCTGGGCGTCGATGCTGCCGGTGGCGGGGTCAATGGCGATCTGGCCGGAGGTATAAACGAGGCCGTTCACGGCAATCGCCTGGGAATACGGGCCGATGGCGGCAGGCGCGGACAGGGTATAATACTAAACTCAAATTAAAGTATTAACAAAGAAGGAAAAGTATGGTATACTGGAATGGGTGATGAGAAATGAGCCGATTCCAGATCAGTAAGGAAG
>CADCJO010000086.1 GCA_902801765.1 uncultured Eubacteriales bacterium | reverse complement strand
CGGGAACAAAGTTAATTCACCGGTTCAAGCTAAATCCGCTATTGAGGTCCAGGAGATGAAATCTCCTGGTGCAGGTGCACGAGGGCCGCACAGGCCCTCGCCCAGTTGTGATTTAAAGTGTCCTATAATTCATCGCAAAATCGTTTTGAAAGGAAACGAAATGACAAAATTTTACTCACAAGAAGAAATGGAGCGCCATCGCCGCCGCGCGGCATGGAGCGGGGCGGCGGCATGGGGCGCGCTGGCGCTGGGGTGGCTTGCGAGCGCTGCGCTGTGTTTTTTTGTGAACACCGCCAATGCGCAGCGGATGCTGTTTTGGGTGATCGGGTTGGCGACGGTTTCAGGATGGGTATTTATTTTGCTGCGGCAGATGGTGCACAGTCCCGCCCATGCGGAAGCCAGTCATACGGCGGGCATCTTGGCGGACGAAACAGAAAAAACGGAAGAATACGAAGGCACGCTGCGCCTCTCCCCCGGCGCGTTCCAGATTCCCAAAAGTATTGCGGTGCGCAGGGCGACGCTGATAAACGGCGAGGAAAGCGTGACACTGAGCATTGACGCCGCTTACGCCCGCCGCCTGCCGCCGGACGGCTCGTTCCTGCGGGTACAAACCGTTCGGAAGTATATCACGGGGTATGAGGTGCTCCATGGGTAAAATCAGAAAGTTTTTCTCGCTGGTTCCCCTGCTGATTCTGTGGTTCATGCTGTCCGTACTGGTGTGGGGCTTCGTATTCACCCGCATCACCGATACCGACCCGGCGCACAAGCTCACCCTGTTCGTGGACAGCGAAGTGACCGACGCTACGGCGCTGGCGGTGAAGCTGGAAGAAAACCTGGGCGGGAATATCCGCATGGCGAAGGTGCATCCCTTCAATTATGCCATGCTGGATGGCAGTCCGTTGCGCGCCGCCGACCTGTTCATTATCCGCGGCGACCATATGGAAACCTACCGGGAATGGCTTGCGCCCCTGCCGCAGGACGTGCGGGGAAGCGAATCCGAATTCATCCGGGACGGCGAACCCTGGGGCGTCCTGGCATATGACGGCAAAGCCCGAACCGGCATCATTTTGGAATATATCAACTATCACCCTCCGGGGGAGCCAACGGAAAACTATTACCTTTGCTTCGGAAATCAAAGCGTTCATATAACAGGTCAGCCTTTTGCTGAGGACAACGCCGCCGTGGAAGCGGCGAAGCTGCTTTTGCACCTGCAATAAGGAGGAAGAAACAAGATGAAGGGAAAACGCATTGCGCTGCTGCTGGCGCTGCTGTTGCTGCTGCCGCTGACCGCATTGGCCGAAAGCGGCCTGTATGTCCGGAAGGTGGACAATCTGCCGGAGGATTTTATCTTTGGCATGGATGTATCCAGCTTGATTGCCGAGGAAAACAGCGGCGTCAAATACTATGACTTCGACGGCCAGGAGCAGGACCTGCTGAAAATCCTGGCGGATCATGGCATCAACCACATCCGCGTGCGGGTGTGGAACCATCCCTTCGATACCCAGGGCCGGGGCTATGGCGGCGGCAACTGCGACATTGACACCGCCGTCGCCATCGGCCAGCGCGCCGCGAAGTACGGCCTCAAGCTGATCGTGGACTTCCATTACTCCGACTTCTGGGCCGACCCCGGCAAGCAGATGGCGCCGCTGGCCTGGAAGGGCATGGAGATCGAGGAAAAGACGGAGGCGGTTTACCAGTATACCAGGGACTGCCTGACAAAGCTGCGGGACGCGGGCGTGGACGTGGGCATGGTACAGGTCGGCAACGAAACCAACGGCAGGCTCTGCGGGGAGAAAACCTGGTTCAACATCCAATACCTGATGCACGCAGGCGCGCAAGCCATCCGGGAAATCTATCCCGACGCCCTGGTCGCTCTCCACTTCGCCAACCCGGAAAACGCCGAAAGCTACGCCACCTACGCTAAGAAAATGGACTATTACGAGATGGACTACGACGTATTCGCCACGTCCTATTATCCCTACTGGCACGGCTCGCTGGAGAACCTTTCCCAGGTGCTGACCCAGATTGCCGACACCTACGGCAAAAAGGTGATGGTGATGGAAACCTCCTGGGCCTACACCGCCGAGGATACCGACTTTTCCGGCAACACCATCGGCGAAGGCAGCGCGGTGGTGAAGAACTACCCCTACTCCGTCCAAGGCCAGGCCAACTGCCTGCGGGACATTACCGACACCATCGTGAACCGGACGAAGAACGGCATCGGCGTGGTGTACTGGGAAGGGGCCTGGATCACCGTGGGCGCCAGCAGCTGGGAGGAAAACCATCAGCTCTGGGAAGAATACGGCTCCGGCTGGGCCTCCAGCTACGCTTCCGTTTATGACCCCGCCGACGCGGGCAAATACTACGGCGGCAGCGCGGTGGACAACCAGGCGTTCTTCGATCCCCAGGGCCATCCGCTGGAATCCCTGAAAGTATTCAGCATGATGCGCGATGGCAATGCCGCCGACATTCAGCCCGATGAAATCGAGGACGTGACCGTCATCTGCGACCTGAACGCGCCTTTGGAGCTGCCCGATACCGTAAACGCCATTCTGACCGACAACAGCCGGCAAGCCGTACCCGTCGTCTGGAATCTGACGCCCGAGCAGGACGCGCAGATGCACGCTGGCGGCGTGAACCAGTACAGCATCACCGGCGAAGCGGGCGGCATGGAAGCCCGGTGCCAGGTGTCCATGGTGGAATACAACTACATGCGGGATTACAGCTTCGAGGAGGGCGGCGAAGCCTGGACGTTTACCGACCTGAAAAAAGCCGACGAGCTGAACGTGGAGGACAAAAAGACCGACTCCCTCACCGGCACGAAGCACGCCCATTTTTGGAGCGCGAAAAAAGACAGCGTGGAATTTACGTTGGAGCAAAAGGTGAATGACCTGCCCGAAGGCGCCTTCAAGTTCTCCATTTCCATCATGGGCGGCGACGCCGGGGATACCGACATCTATGCCTACGTGAAGGTGAACGGGGAAACCGTGGGCACCGCGCCGATGAAAATCACCTCCTACGGCAATTGGGATACCGGCCTGATTCCCGAATTCTTCCATCCCGCCGGGGCCGGCGTAACCGTGGGCATTTACGTGAAATGCCAAGGCGCGGGCAACGGCGCCTGGGGCAAGATCGACGACGCGCTGCTCAACTCCGTGCGGTAATACTTCCCTATTCAAGCATATATATTTTGTGTGATTCGCCTGAAAAAGGCTTGACAAATCGGGATGGGAAAGGTAAAATTATTTCGATGAAAAGACCAAATAGTTTGTGCCGCGGCAGGTTCGCGGCCGTGTTTGGGCTTAAAAACAGGAAATGAAAGGATGATACAACCATGAAAAAGCTCCTGGCAACAGTCCTCGCGCTGGTAATGGCGCTGTCCCTGATGGGCACTGCGCTGGCAAGCAGCCTGGCAGGCACCTATGACGTCAAAATCTGGGTGGCTGAAAAGGCCGTGGACCTGACCAAACAGCAGATTGACAACTTCAACAAGACCAACGAAGACGGCATCACCTTCAACGCCACGGTGGAAGCCGTGTCTGAAGCGGACGCCGGCACCAACATGATCACCGACGTGGAAGCCGGCGGCGACCTGTACTGCTTCGCGCAGGATCAGTTCGCCCGTCTGGTGCAGGCCGGTGCTCTGGCCAGCCTGGGCAAGAAGGCCGCTGAAACCATCATCGCCAACAACGACGCGGGCACCGTGGCCGCCGCCACCTCCGGCGAAACCCTGTACGCCTACCCGCTGACCAGCGACAACGGCTACTTCATGTACTATGACAAGTCCGTCATTCCCGAAGAGGATGTGGACTCCCTGGAAGCCCTGATTGCTGACTGCGAAAAAGCCCAGAAGTATTTCGCCATGGAAACCAACACTTCCGCCTGGTACCTGGCCGCCTTCTTCTTCGGCACCGGCTGCGTGTCCGAATGGGTGACCGACAACGACGGTTCCTTCATCGAAGTGCATGACACCTTCAACAGCCCCCAGGGCCTGATTGCCGCCAAGGGCATCAAGAAACTGGTGGATTCTCCTTTCAGCCTCAGTTCCTCCGAAGCTTCCGCCTTCGCTTCCAATGCCGCCGTGGTGGTCACCGGTATCTGGGCTTATGAAGACATCGCCAAGATTCTGGGCGACAACATGGGCGTCACCGACCTGCCCTCCTTCGAGGTGGACGGCCAGCAGTATCACATTGGTTCCTTCAACGGCTGCAAGCTGCTGGGCGTGAAGCCCCAGGAGGATGCCGTGAAGGCCGCCGCCCTGCACCGCCTGGCCCAGTACCTGACCGGCGAACAGTGCCAGATGGAACGCTTTGAAGCCCTGTCCTGGGGCCCCTCCAACACGGCCGCCCAGGCTTCCGACGCTGTGCAGGCCAACCCCGGCCTGGCCGCCCTCATCAAGCAGGCTCCCTATTCCATCCCGCAGGGCCAGATTCACGGCTCCTGGTGGGACATCGCCAAGGTTATC
>CADCJO010000085.1 GCA_902801765.1 uncultured Eubacteriales bacterium | reverse complement strand
TAATCCTTCTTGTTACTCTGGGTTTCAATCTCGCCTTCGTTTCCTCCAACAAGACCCACAGTCCCAAGTTTAACTCATTTCAGAATTAACTGTCGTTTCCTCAATCTCTCTGTATCGTTTTCAAGATTCCTGCGCCCTTAGGTTCTCTGGCCTTTCAGCCCCTCGCCCTGAGCGCTTGATCAGAATACCACACCATCCCCAAATTGTCAACACCTTTTTTGAAGTTTTTTTCAGTTTTCCTGAACTTTTTGCTTTTTGCGAACATTAGTTGACAAAAATAGAGGGATTCTTCGCTTTAAAGCCGAACATTCCGCATGATAAACCATTGTTATTGTTCGGATTATAAAGAAACATTTGTTCCCTTGTCATTTTTATATTTTGCATTTTTTTGATCAAACCTGCAAAAACTCCCTTGTCCTGTTTTCACAGAGCAAGGGAGTCGGCATTTTCTTCTATATTATATTTTCAGCACAGCCCGCGCGATGCTGAAATAGATAAACAAGGAACTCATATCCACCACAGTGGTGATCATGGGGCTGGCCATGAGGGCGGGGTCCAGGCCCAGACGTTTTGCCAGCATCGGCATGGCACAGCCCAGGGCTTTGGCCAGCACAATGGTACAGAACAGAGCGGAAGCGACCACAAACGCCACGCCCCACTCGGCGCCGTTGATAAACCGGACGCGGCAGATGGTGAAGCCAAACAGCACCGCGCCGACGATCACCGCCACACGGAATTCCTTCCACAGGGCTTTAAAGAAATCCTTCAACGTGATCTGACCCAGCGACAAACCGCGGATGATCAGCGTGGAGCTCTGGGAGCCGCAGTTACCGCCGGTATCCATCAGCATGGGGATGCAGGCCGTCAGGATGATGCCCACCGCCGCGTTGGAGCTGAGCACATCCTCATAGTGCGTGATGATCATGCCGGTAAAAATGGCGATGACAGCCATCAGCAGCAGCCAGGGGATACGGTTCAGGGCCAGCTTGAAGGGAGAGGTTTTCAGATACTCGTCATCCGAAGGCGTCAGAGCGGCCATCTTTTCGAAGTCTTCCGTGGTTTCTTCTTCGATGACGTCCATGACGTCGTCAGCCGTGATGATACCGACCAGGCGTTCTTCCTTATCCACGACGGGAATGGCCATCAAGTCATACCGGCGCACCACGTCCGCGACCTTTTCCTGGTCGTCGGTGGTGCACACACTGACCACGTTTCGGTCCATGATGTCGGACAGCACGGTGTCCTCCGATGCCAGGATCATTTTCCGCAGGGCCAGGGTGCCGATCAAATGGTGGGTGGAATCAATGATATACAGGGTATAGATGGTTTCCTTATCCAAGCCCTCCTGCCGGATGATGTCCATCGCCCCGCGGACGGTCACATCGCTGCGGAATTCCAGGTATTCGATGGTCATCAACGATCCGGCGGAATTTTCCGGATACCGCAGGAACTGGTTGATCAGGTTGCGCTTCTCTGTATCGGCGTTTTGCAGCACCCGCTTGACTACGCTGGCAGGCAGTTCTTCCAGAAAGTCCACCGCGTCGTCCAGGAACATGTCGTCGATCAGGGTGCGGATTTCCGAATCGCCGATGGATTCGATCAGGGTCTGCTTCTGCTCGGCGGACATGTAGCTGAACACGTCGGCCGAAATATCCTTGGGCAGGATGCGGAACACCAGCAGCAATTGTTCCTTATTCAGTGTTTCCATGTACTGGGCGATGTCCACTTCGTTGAGCATCATCATCGCCCCGCGCAGTTCCCCATGGCGGCCCGCTTCCAGCAGGCTGTTCAGGCGCTTTTCGATCGCAGCCCATTCCATAGGCCACACCTCCTCTTTATTCTTTTGAACACGTAACTTGCCAATTGGAAAAGGAAAAGAGGAAGGGTTTTGATGGAATAGGGAACAGGGATGAAAGGCGAAGAAATATCGCCCGATGCCTGTTTCCCGCACGTCAAAAAAACCCCCGCTTTTCCGATGCCTGTTTACGACGTTCAGCGATGCAAGAGGGTGCGAACCGGATTATGAGTGACGCGTCCATGGGCGCGCCCACCACGATCGCGGCACGCCTTCGCTCACTTGGCATCTCTCGCCGTCGCCCATTGACTGTCACCCCCTATTTGTTTGATTGGTTTCAGTATATGCTTATTTTTGCGGATTGTCAATTGTTTTATGGTACCTTTTGGTCAAAAACGCACTTTGCGGAAAGGCCCGAAGCCGTCCAGACATGCAGCGTGGCAGAGCCCGAAACGCACCCCGCGCGAAGATAAGCGATGGCGCGGCCGTCCAGCGTTGTCCGGAACGGTTCGGCGTAAGGCGTCAGGTCGTCGGGCCGGCCATTTTCGATGCCGAGCAGCTGCATGTCTCCAACGATCTGGCAATGAACAGCCTCGTCCAGGGCCGGGAATCCGTTTTCATCCAGGAGCGTGATTTCCACCTGAGCCGTGTCCAGCCCATTGGCGCGCAGTTCGGTTTTCTCCGGTTTCAATTCGATAGATGCCGCCGCCTGCGCCGTGGAAAGCTCGTCCTCCCCTCCGTCGATCACCGCGCGGAGTGTGCCGGGCTGGCAGGGGACTTCCCAGCAAACGCGGCAGCCATCGATGTCGGTCAGCTGCTTTTTGCCAAGCGAAACGCCGTTCAGGAACAGTTCGGCAGCCTTTGCGTTGGTATAGCAGGAAACAATTTTCGTTTGTTCCGGTTCTCCCGTCCAGCGGAAATGCTCGTTCCATACGCCGTGGCGTTCGCTGTCTCCGTCCCCCACGGCGATGCGCACGAAAGGTTCCTCCGTCCAGAGCGCTTTGCGCTGATAGAACAGCGGCTTTTCATAGCCCGCCAGGTTCAGCATGCCCGCCTGGCTGATACGCACGGGCCAGCCCTTGCATTCGCCCAGGAAATCCACGCCCGTCCACAGGAACTGGGCAGCGATGAAATCATGGTCGCGCACGGCGAACCAGGCCTTGGGATCGTGGCTGTTTTCGCTGCCTAAAATCACCCGGCCTGGGTAGTTTTTGTGGTCATCCTCATAGAAATATTCGCGGTAATTATAGCCGATCACGTCCAGCTGGTCAGCATAGCCGGTATGGTTGGACAGCTCGGGGAAGCTCAAAGCGCTGGTGACAGGCCGGGTATCATCCAGCCGATGAACGATTTCCGTCAGTTCTTTGGCGATCGTCGCCAGCCGACCCGCGTCGGGCTTCCGGGGATCGTAAAGCCGTTCGGCGGCGGGCTTGTTGGCGTCATTGTTGCCCAGGGCTTCCTTGAACAGCGGGGTCACGTAGGGGTCGTTAGGATAGTCGATTTCATTGCCGATGCTCCATAACACAATGCTGGGGTGGTTCCGATCCCGCAGCACCATGGAAGACAGGTCGCGCTCGTGCCATTCGGGGAAGTCCTCGGCATAGCCGAAATGCTTGGGCGGGTACACGTTGTGGCCCTGCCACCACTTGTTTTTCGTGCCCTCCCATTCGTCAAAGGCTTCGTCCATCACCAGGAAGCCCAGCTCGTCGCAAAGATCCAGCAGGTCGGGATCGGGAGGATTATGGGCGGTGCGGATGGCGTTGCAGCCCGCATCCTTGAATTTGAGCAGCCTGCGCTTCCACACGTTCTTCGGCACCGCCGCGCCCAGGCAGCCCGCGTCGTGATGGACGCAGACGCCCTTGATTTTCATGGGTTCGCCGTTCAGGAAGAAGCCCTGGTCGGGGTCGAAGCGGAAGGAGCGGATGCCCACGGGCACCATAACGGTGTCCACCGCTTCGCCCTGTACCAGTACCGTGCCGGTGAGCCGGTACAGGAAGGGGCTGGCCGGGCTCCACAGGCGGGGGTTCTCTACCGTCATTTCCACGGTGCCCCCGTCGCCCCCGGTCATTTTCACCGCGTTTTTTTCCGTGCCGTCCGTCAGCGTGAAGCGAACCTGCTGTGCCCCCGGCGCGCTGTATTGCAGCCGCAGCACGGCCCGGTTTTCATCCGCTTCTTTGGCGCTGACAAACAGGCCGTATTCCTCAAAGGCCGCCTGACCGCTGATCTCCAGCGTCACATGCCGGTCGATACCGCTGCCGGTGTACCAGCGGGAATCCGCCACATCATTATGCTCCACCCGTACGGCGATCACGTTTTCCCCGGCCTTCACGAAGGGGGAAATGTCGAAGGAAAAGCTGGTGTAGCCATAGGCGTGGTTTCCCAGATAATTGCTGTTGATCCACACCTTCGCGTGTTTGTATACGCCCTGGAAGGTGAGACGCACGCGCTTGCCCATGGCGCTTTCATCCAAAGAAAAGTGCTTGCGATACCAGGCCGTTCCCCCGGGCAGATAGCCCGTGCCGCTGGCATGGGACGGGTCGAAGGGATGCTCCACTGCCCAGTCGTGGGGCAGGGTCACCTGCCGCCACGCCCGGTCGTCATAGCCCATGAAACCCGCGTCCGCCGCGTCGCCCAGGTGAAAACGCCAGTCCAAATCCATGTTTATGATCTTGCTCATAGGTTCCTCCAAATTGATGGTTGTTGCGTTGGGTAAAAGGACGCTTTAATCACTAAGGGAACCGCTGGGGCTGTTCGCCCCAGGCCCCAACCAGGGTCCTGAGTATCCGCAGCCTCAATCGTCGCAACTCGCCTTCATGGCGAGATTGCTCGTTTCGGCTGATCTCAGCACGGACAGAACATC
>CADCJO010000084.1:4891-8314 GCA_902801765.1 uncultured Eubacteriales bacterium | reverse complement strand
GGGTCCAGGGCGGTCACCGCCCTGGCGCAGGTCTGGGGGCGCGCAGCCCCCAGCGTTCCCTCTCCTTCGATTGTAGGTAGTGAATTAAAGTGCCCTTTACACTGCGAACGAATGCGCGCCGATGGTGAGGCGCACTTCGCGGCTCCAGATCCACGCGCTGGTGGCGGTGGATGGGTTGTAGTAATAAATACAGCCGCCGGTGGGGTCCCAGCCATTCATGGCGTCGCGGGCCGCGCGGATGGCATCGCTGTCGGGCGTGAGGTTGATCTGTCCGTCGGCCACGCAGTCAAACGCTCCGGCCTGATAAATCACGCCGCTGATGGTGTTGGGAAAATAAGCCGAACGCACGCGGTTCAGCACCACAGCCGCCACAGCCACCTTGCCCAGGTATGGTTCGCCCCGCGCTTCCGCATGCACCAGCCGGGCGAGGGTGTACATTTCACTCTCATGATAGGAGACTGTTTCTGTGGATGAATTCAGCGTGACACCCAGCGCCGCGGCTGTGGCCGGGCCAACCACGCCGTCCGCTTTCAGCCCGTTTTTCCGCTGAAACCAGACGACCGCGTCGTAGGTCGCCTTGCCGAAAATACCGTCTGCAGGCGCGTCCATATAGCCGTATTGCCGCAGCCGCTGCTGGATGCGCGTCACATCCGTTCCGCGATCACCCCAGGCAATGGATGCTTTCGCGGGGAGCGGACAAAGCGCCGCCAGAAAAATCAGCGTCAGGAACCATGCTTTCCATCGTTTCACTTTTTTTCCCTCCCGTGGAATAGCATGCCCGGAAAAGAAAAAAGCATGCAAAAAGGGCCCGGCTTTTGCGGGCCCTTGAAACTTTTATCGTCAACCCTTTTTGGGGATCGAGACCAACGGAACCGAAAGCGCTTTATGATAGGAGGTTGCATTTTTGTCTTTTACTTCTTTTTTGCGCTCCGTTCCTGAAAGAATCTTTTTTCTTTTTTGCGCTCCGTTCTTGAAAGAATCTTTTTTTCTTTTTTGCGCTCTGTTTCTGAAAGAATCCTTTCTTTATTACTTGATCTTTGATCCGGACACCGCGGCGGGAATCAGGGTGAGTTTTTCGATGTTGGTTTACTTTGTTTCTGCTTTCTGTTCGCGTTTCGCGTTGCTTGATGTTTGAAAATCATTCAAGCCTTTTTTTGTTAGCAGATAGGATCAATGCTGATATTCAATTGTCTGTTCTTTCCCGCCGCCTTCTGCACTTGATCCATGGGACTCTCCTCCTTCTGGAACGATCCGATTCTCTATCTGAAATTATTTTTTCCCTTGGATGAATTCTGGTGGACTTTCGATAGGCTCTTCTCCTATCTGGCTACATCTTACCATAACCTTTCCGGAATGTCAAGGATATTTTGATAAAATTATAAACATTTTTTCGAAAGAGTTATCCAAAATATACTCATTTCTGCTTCTTTTGAAATTTTCCCGAACATTTTTTATTTTCCCTCTGGAAATATTCGTAATTATGTGGTATACTCCTGTTTTGTTGAGCCCTAATTCTCAGAGAGGATGGACTTTTGCCATGGACAAGATCAAGCGGAACGAACGGTTAGCGGCGATGACCCAGATATTGACATCGTCACCCAATCGTATTTTTACGCTTTCCCACTTCTGCGAGCTGTTTTCCACCGCCAAATCCACCGTCAGCGAGGACGTGGCGATTTTGCAGCAGACGATGAATCAGTTCCGCCTGGGAAAGCTGGAAACCGTGACCGGCGCGGCGGGCGGCGTGCGCTATCGCCCCATCGGATTAAAGAGCGCGAACCGGGAGTTTGTGGAAAGAATCTGTGAACGCCTGTGCGAACCGGGCCGGCGGCTGCCCGGCGGGTATCTGTATTTTTCCGATGTTTTGTCCGACCCCGCGCTGGTGCAGGGGATGGGCACGCTGATCGCCAGTCAGTACTATGATTTCCATGTGGATTTCGTGCTTACGATGGAAACCAAGGGCATTCCCGTGGCCATGATGACCGCGAACGCCCTGCGCGTGCCGCTGATTATCGCCCGTCACGCCACGAAGGTGTATGAAGGCAGCGCGGTGAATATTTCCTATGTGTCCGGCTCCGGCAACATCGAGACCATGGCGCTTTCCCGCCGCGCCGTGCGGGAGGGCCAGCGGTGCCTGATCGTGGATGATTTTATGCGCGGCGGCGGAACCGCCCGGGGCATGATCGAACTGATGAAGGAGTTTTCTATCACCGTCATGGGCATCTGCTTCGTGCTGGCGCTGGAAAATCCCAAGCATCGCTCCATTGAAGGCGAAAAATCCCTGATGATCCTGCGGGATATCAAGGAAGGACAGCCCCTGGATATCCGGCCTGCGGACTGGATCGAATGAGGGGGTTTTTAGGCAATAAGCAGTAGGGATTCGTCTATAGCGGATGATTGAACCTGCCAATCCTTTGTTTATTATCTGGTGTCTATTACCTACTGCCTATTGCCTATTGCCTACTGCCTACTGCCTACTGCCTAATCCCTATTCCCTAATCCCCAAAAACGAAAGGAGCTTCACCATGGAAAACTGTCTGTTCTGCAAAATCATCGCGGGAGACATTCCCTCCACCAAGGTGTATGAAGACGGCTTCTGCTATGCCTTCCGGGACATCAATCCTCAGGCGCCCACCCACATTCTGGTGGTGCCCAAGCAGCATGTGGCCAGCATCGCCGAAATGAGTAAACTGCCCGACGACGCCCTGTGCGCCATCATGCGGGCGATTGGCAAAATCGCCGCGCAGGAGGGGCTGACGAACGGCTTCCGCGTGGTGTCCAACTGCGGGCCTGACGCCTGCCAGAGCGTGCCGCACCTGCATTTCCACATCCTGGGCGGACGTCAGATGGGTGATCAAATGGCGTGATTGGTCACTTTCTTTCCGGCGAAAATGATGAAAATGTAAAAACATTGGCGGGGTGAAAAAAAGCTGTTGACTCTCCCGCGCGAACGCGGTATAATACATTCACGGTCGCCATCCGCCGGTCAAACGGCGAGCACCGTGCAAGCGGTGTTGTTTCAGGCGAGATGAGCGAAGGGAGGGAAAACAAGTGTCTGAGGTTCATGTCAACAAGAACGAATCGCTGGAAAGCGCGCTCAAGCGTTTCAAGCGTCAGTGCGCCCGCGCGGGCGTCCTGGCAGAAGTTCGTAAGCGCGAACATTATGAAAAGCCCAGCGTAAAGCGCAAGAAGAAGGCGGAAGCCGCTCGGAAGCGGAAGTATTGATTCTTCTTCTTTCAAAGCAAAAGCCGTTCGGCAGTGTTGCCGGGCGGCTTTTTCAAGGTACTGTTCTATTCGATTGGACACTTTAAATCACAACTGGGAGAGGGCCTGTGCGGCCCTCGTGCACCTGCACCAGGAGATTTCATCTCCTGGACCTCAATAGCGGATTTAGCTTGAACCGGTGAATTAACTTTGTTCCCG
>CADCJO010000084.1:0-4874 GCA_902801765.1 uncultured Eubacteriales bacterium | reverse complement strand
CAACGATGTTCATTCGCCAGTTGCGGGTCCAGGGTCCTCAGGACCCTGGTTGGGGTCTGGGGCGAACAGTCCCAGCGTAACCCCCAAGTGAATTAAAGCACCCTATCATTCCAATCACAAAATGAGGAGGTAACAAAATGGAAAAGATCTATGAATTTCTGAAAACCGCGGGCACCTACTACCTCGCCACCGTGGAGGGTGACCAGCCCCGGGTGCGGCCCTTCGGCACCATCGACCTGTTTGAAGGCAGGCTCTACATCCAGACCGGTAAAGTGAAGGACGTATCCAAGCAGATTCACGCGAATCCCAAGATTGAAATCTGCGCCTTCAAGGATGGCGCCTGGCTGCGCGTCGCCGCCAAGGCCTACGCCGACGATCGAATCGAGGCCCAGGAGCACATGCTGGCCGCATATCCCTCCCTGCAGGGCATGTACAAGCCCGGCGACGGCAACACCGAAGTGTTCTGCCTGAAAGAGGGCATCGCCACCTTCTCGTCCTTCACCGCCGCCCCGGAGGTCATTCAGTTCTGAGGGACGTATTGATTTTCCTATCAAGCCAAAAACCGCCGACAGCGTCTGCTGCCAGCGGTTTTTTGCTGTATACGTTTATCCCGCGATGGTTTTTTGTTCCTGTTTTTTCTGCTGCTTCAAAATATATTTCGGGATGGAATATTCGTTGCCTTCCTCGAACACGACCTTTTCCGGCGGCGTTTCCAGTTCTTCCAGGTGGTCGATGTAATACATCATCCGCTCCACCAGCTTGGCCCATTCCCTTCCGGCGCAGATGCGTTCGTCGGCGGTAAAGCCCGCGGGCAGCCAGCGCTTGCGCTTCACCGTGCCGTCCGGCCCCACCTGGGTTTCCCGCTGGATGGTGCCCATGGACACGAACAGCGACGTGGTGCCGAAATTGTAGATGTGATGGTTCACGGCGGGCATCCCGATGGACGCCATCTGGGTAAAGAACATGGTGGTATGGAAGGGTGAGGCGTCCAGGATATACTTGGGCAGGATGCCGTAGCGGTCGGTGATGCGGGCGATGGCCACCACGATATTGGCCAGGATGGGGTTGAGCAGCAGCCTGGCTACCTTCATGGTGGAGTTGTCGGCTTCCTCCCGGCGGTTCTGCTCGATGGCGGAGCTGACGCGGTCAGCCACGTCGTAAATGGTGTCGCGGGGGTCGAAATAGCACTTCACCGTGTTTTCCTCGATCTTCTCAGGATCGCCGGTGTCCTTGAGCAGCGCGAAGGAAATGGTCAATTGCGTGCGGGCGTAAAGCCGCTTGTTCACCACGAACCGGTTGATTTCCGGAATCTGGGAAACAGCGCGCACGAACGCCGCGAAAATGATTTCCATGAACGTAAACTTGTGGCCCTTGTTGCCCTGCTCCACGATATAGCGGGCCATTTTTTCATAGTCCAACTTGTAATTGGACATCACCTGCGCGTCGCACCGCATGGGCATCAGATAAGGAGTCAGGGCGATAATGGGATCGATTTCCCGCAGCACACGCCCGTCCGCACGCCGTCCAAACATTGAAATCCCCTCCGGTTTAAGCAAATTCCATGATCGTACGTTTCATTATAAAATGTTTTTTTCTGTCCGTCAATGGAAAAAACGCCGCGCCGCAAAAAGCGATCACAGGGACGCAGTTTTTGTTCTTTACATCAGCCTGAGTTTTTGGTATCATTTAACTTGAATGAATCCGCGGCCGCAAGCCGCTGATAGAAAGGAAGCGGACGCATGAATATCGGGATTCGGCTGCATGACACCGCGCCGGGCACGCTGTCGGAGCGGCTGGGCTTTGCGAAGGCCCAGGGCTTTTCCTGCGCGCATCTGGCGATGAGCAAGGCCATCGACGGCTTTTCCATGCAGGACGCGCCGAGGCTGCTGACAGAGGAACTGGCGGCGGAGGTCAAGGGCGCGTTTGCGGCGCAGAAAATGGAATGCGCCGTATTGGGCTGCTACCTGAATTTAGCCAATCCAAATGAAGAAGAGCGGGCCAAGACCCAGGAAATTTATCAAGCCCACCTGCGTTTCGGCAAGCTGATCGGGGCCAAGGTGGTGGGGTCTGAAACCTACGCGCTCAAAACCACCGCGTTTTCCGACGGCCCCGCGACCCAGTCCGAGGAAGCGTTCCAGCTGTTTATGAAAGCGTTCCGGCCGGTGGTTCAGTGGGCGGAGGAATACGACGAGATCATGGCCATCGAACCGGTTTGCACCCACATCATTTCCACCCCCGAACGGGCGGAGCGGATGCTGGAGGAAGCGCATTCCGACCATGTGAAAATCATCCTGGACGCGGTGAACCTGGTGAGCAACGGCACGGTGGATCAGGCCGAAAGCATCATCCGGGAGGCTGTGCGCCGCCTGGGCGATCAGGTGCGGGTGCTGCACATGAAAGATTTTGCCGTGAACCCAGACAAGCCGCTGACCGAGCAAGTGGATTTCCGCCCCTGCGGCATGGGCACCATGTATTACGGCGATCTGCTGCCGCTGGCGAAAAAGTATGATTTACCTATGACACTGGAAAATACCGAACCCCAGAACGCCGAGGCGGCGAGGCTTTATTTGGAACAATTCGGAATGAAAATATAAAAGGGGACGATCAACATGAATCGTGAAGAAGCACGGAAAAAAGCGCAAGCCCTGGTGGGCCAAATGACGCTGGAGGAAGCCGCGTCCCAGATGAGCTATCAGGCCCCCGCCATCGAGCGGCTGGGCGTGCCTGCCTATAACTGGTGGAACGAAGCGCTGCACGGCGTGGCCCGCGCGGGCATGGCCACTATGTATCCCCAGGCCATCGGCATGGCCGCCACCTTCGACCCCAAGCTGGTGGAGGAGCTGGGCGACGTGAGCGCCACCGAAGGCCGCGCCAAATACAACGCCGCTTCCCGCCATGGCGATCGGGACATTTACAAGGGCCTCACCTTCTGGAGCCCCAACATCAACATTTTCCGCGACCCCCGCTGGGGCCGCGGCCAGGAAACCTTCGGCGAAGACCCCACCCTCACCGGTGAAATCGGCGCGGCTTACGTGCGCGGCCTGCAGGGCAAGGGAGAGGTCATGAAAGCCTCCGCCTGCGCCAAGCACTTTGCCGTTCACTCCGGGCCGGAAGACCTGCGCCACGAGTTTGACGCCGTCGCCAGCAAAAAGGACATGGAGGAAACCTACCTGCCCGCCTTCAAAAAGCTGGTGAAGGAGGCGAAGGTGGAGTCCGTCATGGGCGCGTACAACCGCACCAACGGCGAACCCTGCTGCGCCAACAGCGACCTGATGCAGCACTTGAAGGACTGGGGCTTTGAGGGCCACTTCGTGTCCGACTGCTGGGCGATCCGGGACTTCCACGAAGGCCACCACGTCACCGACAATCCCGTGGATTCCGCCGCCATGGCGGTCAACGCCGGGTGCGATCTGAACTGCGGCTGCACCTATGAAAAGCTCATCGCCGCGGTGATGGCGGGCAAGGTGAAGGAAGAAACCATCCGCGAATGCGCCGTGCGGCTGTTCACTACCCGGTACCTGCTGGGCATCATGGGCGAAGGCAGTGAATACGACGACATTCCCTACACCGTGGTGGAGTGCGACGCGCACCAGCGGAAGGCCGACGAAGCGGCGCGCAAGGGCTGCGTGCTGCTGAAAAACAACGGCGTGCTGCCTCTGGATGAAAACAAAATCAAGACCCTGGGCGTCATCGGCCCCAACGCCGACGCCATTTCCTCCCTGGTGGGCAACTACCACGGAAGCTCCTCCCAGTACATCACCATCCAGCGCGGCCTGCAGGAAGCGCTGAAAGGCAAGGCCCGGGTGCTGTGCTCCGAAGGGTGTCATTTGTATCGCGACAAGATGAGCGGCCTGGCCCAGGAGCCCGACGACCGCATGAGCGAAGCCCTGGCCGTGGCTGAAAACAGCGACGCCGTGGTGCTGGTGGTGGGTCTGGACGAAACCCTGGAGGGCGAGCAGGGCGACACCGGCAACCCCTTCGGCTCCGCCGACAAGATCGACCTGCTGCTGCCCGCGTCCCAGCGGCGGCTGATGAACGAAGTGCTGAAGGTGGGCAAGCCTACCGTTATCGTGCTCACCGCCGGCAGCGCCATCGACCTGAAGGAAGCGGGCGACTTGGCCGACGCCGTGCTGGTGGCCTGGTATCCCGGCGCCCAGGGCGGCCGGGCCGTGGCCGATCTGCTGCTGGGCCACGCCTCCCCCTCCGGCAAGCTGCCCGTGACCTTCTACTATAACGAGCAGCTGGACGAAATGCCCGCCTTCACCGACTATGCTTTGAAGGGCCGCACCTACCGTTACTTCCCCGGCAAGCCCCTGTATCCCTTCGGCTATGGTCTGACCTACGGCGACGTGTACGTGAAGGGCGCGACCATCCAGGAGAAGGATGGACTTTACCTGGTGGACGTGATCGTGTGCAATGACGGCAAGGTCAGCACTGATGACGTGGTGCAGATTTACTGCCAGAACGAGGGCAGCGAAAACGCGCCGCTGAATCCGCGCCTGGTGGCGTTCCAGCGCGTGAGCGTACCCGCCGGAACCTGCAAGGCGCTGACCATTTCAATCAGCCCCGAAGCCTTCCAGGTGGTCGATGAGAATGGCGAACACATTAACGAAGGAAAGATCGTCCTCTACGCCGCCATGGGCCAGCCGGACAAACGCACCGAAGAACTGATCGGACGCAAAGCTGTAAAGCTGGAGCTGAATCATTGATTGAAAACGGAGTATCGTGGAAAACGGTACTCCGTTTTTTCTGATCGATCAGTTTTATTAGGCACTTTATACTATTGCTCGTCTAAACCATTGAATCTTCGGGCGTCTTTTCCGTCCTGGCTGTGCTTCATTCCGGTCAACGTAGCGGTGCTTTGCCGCAGCCTC
>CADCJO010000083.1 GCA_902801765.1 uncultured Eubacteriales bacterium | reverse complement strand
ATGAAGGGAGGCGTAGCAGCGCTACGTTGACCGGAATGAAGCACAGCCAGGACGGAAAAGACGCCCGAAGATTCAATGGTTTAGACGAGAAATAGTATGAGCATCGTCCTTGACAACACGGCTGTAAACAGAATAAAACAAAAACCCCGCTCTCATCGAGCGGGGAAAAGAACGGGATTGAATCAATCCATCAGCGCCATCATGGTGGACAGGATGGAACGATGCTTGGCGGAGTTGTAAGCCAGACTGGTGAAAGCGGGATGGTTTGTCACAGAGCAACGGCTGCAGAAGTACAGCACCAGATGCGTATCGCCGCCGAACTTTTCATACAGATTGATGGGCGTGTTGCGGTTGATCTTCAGGTTCATCAATCCTTCGGGCTCATAGGAGCTCAGATCGCCGATGCGGTTCAGCACGGTGAAGAATTCCAGGTTGATGCGGATCGCGTCGCCGCCCTTGAGGGTATAATCAATGGTCAGATAGCCATCGCGGATATTCAGCGTCACATCGCCTACGATGACCGAGTCAGCCGCGACCAGTTCAAAGGTCTGGGAGCCGTTCATGGAAGCGTCGAAGGGAGTGAACATGTACCACTTATCAGAGTAGTTGGGATACAGGTTGCTTTCCTTCAGCCGGGGACCAAAGGCGCACAGGGTGGCGTTGGGATAAGTGATGGTGCCCAGTTCACGGGTTTCCACCTTGCCGCAAACGGTGCAGTAGCGTTCTTCACGGCCCTTATCCCAGAAGGTGGGCTCCACAACGCGGCGCCAGGCTGTCCACTGATGACCGGGAGAAGGAATCACTTCGGTTTCAACGTGGGAAGCATCGCGCTGGCAAACGCGGGTACGGCTGCCGTTGGAATCGCAGGTAGCGGCGGTAATGATCTGCCAGGCGCCCCAGTTGTGGCCCAGCGCGTTTCCGTAGGGAGCATTCTGGACCGTACCGCAGACGGTGCAGGTGTGGGTCTGTTCGCCGGCTTCAAAGCAGGTGGGCTGCTTGATGGTGACCCAGGGGCCCCAAACGTGCTCACCCTGCGGGATAGTCTGCGTGTCGATTACCTGGCCGCAACGGGTGCAGTACTGTTCCTTGACACCGGTGCTGGTGCAGGTAGCAGCCACCGTGATGCGCCATTGCAGGTCGTGGCTCAGAGCGGGAATGGTCTGCTCCTCCGTGTGGTGAATGTTCAGCGTGCACTGACGGTGCCGTCTGCCGGCGGTAGTGCAGGTGGCGGCGGAATCAACCACCCATTCGCCCCATTGATGCTGGCCATTGGTGGTGCCTTCCTCCACGGTCTTTTTCGCGCCGCAGATGGTGCAGGTGTATTGGTAGACAGGCGGATTGCTGCAGTCCGCGTCCTTTATCAGGGTCTTGAAAGCCCAAACGTGATCGGTTTCGGTGATGACGTCCTCGACAATTGATGCCGACGCGCTGGCGGCCAGGCACAGCGCCAGGGTCAGACAAGCCGCGAAGAACAGGACTTTTGCGAATCTGACGGTTTTCATCGTTTCTTTCCCTCCTTGTGATGATTTACAGTGCGCCTTGTTCCGCGGCGTTCGCTGTAATAATTCCAGAAGAAGCAATCCCTTCCGTTTCCCAATGAAGCGGCGCTATGCCTTGCCGGGTCATTTTCGGGATTGACTCGCCTGAAAACCCCCTGCGGGCTGCCTAATGCGTTCCAGAAGGTGAAATTCGATGTTCTTCTTCACAAAGAATATACCATATCGTGAAGGAAAAATCAACTATTTTGAAAAAATATTTACAAGTATTTATCTTGTTTTTCTTTACTTTTTACATAATTATGAAATATATATTAAGACATTGTAACATTAAGATGAACTTTTTTAATTTTTTTGATCAAACCGTCGTATTCTCCTGCATATCCTGTCATGAGGGGGGATTGATCATGCGAATTCATTGCGCAGCGCCGAATCAGCAAACCGGCCGTCTCCGGCGGGCGGCACGCCGGATCATCCTGAGTCTGCTGGGCCTGGCGCTGATTTTTCTGCTGCTGGAACGAAATCTGGAAACGGTCATTCTGGACATGGCCTCCGCCCGCGCGGAAGCGATGGCCGTGGAGTACATCCACGAAGCGGTGCGCGACGTGATGGAGGATACGGTAACCTATGAAGACATGATGAACGTACAGACCGACGCGCAGGGGCGCGTCACGATGCTGCAGGCTAACGCCGTCCGCATGAACGAGCTGGCGACCGTCACCGCACTGGAGGCCCAATCCAAACTGGAAAGCGCGGAGTCCCAGTCCATCGCCATCCCGCTTGGCGCTGCGCTGGGCGTGCCGTTCCTGTCCGCGATGGGGCCGCGCGTTCGGGTGCGCATTGTGCCGGTCAGCGCGGTGTCCGCAGCCTTTTCCACGGAATTTGAGTCAGCGGGGATCAATCAAACACGCCACAAAATTTATCTTTCACTGCGCACCACCGTCCGTCTGGTCATCCCCAGCGGCGCACGGCAGGTATCTCTTTCCAGCCAGGTGCTCATCGCGGAATCCATCATCGTGGGGGATGTGCCCCAGTCCTATGTGCAGGTGCCTGAGATGAGCGACGCGCTGAATTTTGCTATTCCCTGAGGGGTGGAAGGAGAACCTTTTGCCTCGAAATAGAAAGAAACAATAAAAAATCGGAAAAAAATATGTAAAAAACCGTGTCTTTTGAATGAAAAAGCCTTCCCTTTGCTTGACAGGGCGGCGTTCTTGCACTAAAATACAATATATGAAAATGGATTTCTCCAAGCGCCTCCGCGCGCTTTTTGGAAGGAGGGATAGGGCAATGACCTTTGCCCGCAGATTTTTACGCCCCGCAGCATTTGTACTCCTGCTGCTGACGCTGGTTATTTCCGTGAACGCTTCGTCACTGGCCGCATCCGCTGACCCGGTGTCCTTTTCCATACAAGCCTCGCCCGACCAGCTCAGCGCTCCGGGAGAAGTAAAGGTTGCCTTGGAAGTATCCAACACGGCGGAGGACGACATGATTGCGCCCGTGACCCTGTACGGCCCCGACGGCAGCGTGATCGCTTCCTTTGGCGACGGGGGGTCTTATCTGCTGCGGGCGGGCGAAGTCCTTACCTGGGACGGCGTATGGAACGTGACGCAGGAACAGCTGGATGCCGGCAGCCTGACCTATGAGCTGCATTATCACCTGGAGGACGATACCGGCGCGCTGGCCGAAGTGAACCGTCAGGCCATCGCAAAGCTGACGTTCCAGGGTGAGCGGGCCAACCTGACCGTCAAGCGCACGATCGACCCGCCGGTGGTTCGTTCCGGCGGACAGGCCACCGTGAATTATGAACTCACCAACACCGGCAACGTGCAGCTCTCCGATATCCGCGTGCAGGAAAACATCACAAAGAATCCCAAGACTGTCAAAAGCCTCGCACCCGGCGAAAGCGCTACCGTTACCTTCACTTCCCGCATCGGCAACGCCGACCTCAAGAGCAATGCTTCCATTACCTACAAGGCCGCGGGCGAATCCAAGACCCAGAACGTAAAGATCGAGGACGAAGCGATCACCGTTGCCAAGCCCAACCTGAAGCTGGAATTGTCCAGTCCCACGGACGCGGTAAACGTTGGCGAAAAGGCCACGCTGGTCATTTCCTTTATTAACGAAGGCAACGTATCCTATTCCAACGTCACCGTTACCGATCCCAAAGCGGGCGAGCTGCTCAGCGGCGTGTCCATCCCTGCGGGTGAGACCGTGCGCGAGGAAAAGCAGTTCGTCCTGTCCGAGCCGGTTACCTTTAAGGTCACCGCGACCCTGCCGGATAACACCGGCGAAACCAAAAAGCTGACCTCCAACGAGTTGCGCATCGGCGTTTACGATCCCGAAAAGCAGCTGCTGCTGACGCTGAATCTGACCTCAGATCAGGATACCGTGTCCCACGTGCCCGCCGACGTGCGCTTCCACCTGGTGGTGACCAACAACAGCAACATCAAGGCGGAAAAGATCGACATCACCCATGGGAGAACATCGATCTACACCATCTCTGCCCTGGAGCCCGGCGCCAGCATGACCCTTGACCGCGACGTCCGTATTCCGCAGGGCGGTCAGTTCCGTTTCACCGCCACCGTGAAGGATTCGCTCAATAACGAAGTGAAATTCGAATCCAATACCCTCCATATTGCGTTAGCGGAAAATCAGCCCGTGCCCACCACCGTTCCCGTGGTCACTGTCGCTCCGCCGGAATTGGTGACCAGCGCGCCTGTTGACCCGCTGCTGACCCAGGGCCGCGACGTGCTGCGGTATGTGATGCTGGGCCTGATGGGGATATTTGGCGCAGCGCTGGTGCTGTTTGCCATCAGTTCCCTGGTGCGTCTGAACCGGTACCGCAAATCCAAGGCCGCCTACGACCATCTTGATCTGGCCGAGCGCCGGGATTATACCGAGCCTTACGACGAAGATGATTACGAAGCGGATGACACAGCCGAGGATCACGCTGCGGACGAAGATGAAGAAACGGAAGTTCTTAAGCCGGATTATAAGGCCATGACGCCGGACAAGGCCTGGCTTCCCCATGAAAAGCTGCTGCGTGCCGCTGCGGAAGACGCTGCCAAAGCCCCCGCCCAGGAGGATATGCCGGCTGTGGACACCCAGGGTGGTTACCGCGTTACCCGGGCCGACACAGTCGAAACGCCGAAGCCGGAAGAAACGGCTGAAAGCCCGGAGGAAACCGACAGCTCTTCCCGCCGCCATCGCCGGGCCTCCCGCAAAGTGGACGAAGAATAAAACACAACTCCTATGACAAAACCGCTCCATCGAATGAATGATGGAGCGGTTTTTTGATCGTATGCTTTGGGTTCGTTGCGCCGTCTAATACTATTTCTCGTCTAAACCATTGAACTGGTCAACGTAGCGCTGCTACGCCTCCCTTCATTCAGCTTTGCCAGAACGAAAAATCCATCCCGAATCTTTCAATATTTTAGACGAGAAATAGTATAAACCTGGAAACAATTCATTTTTGTCTGCCGTTGCCGCAGTATGCTTTGATTGCCCGGAAAGCGAATTCGCCTGTGCCTTCTCCCCCGGCCCTGTCAATATTCTCCGTCATGTCCCCGCCGCCTGCGTACATGCGGCCCAGACCCAGAAAAATGCTGTCGGTGCAGGTGTAGAAGTGTTCCGTGATGAAGGCTTGCAATCGCTGAACCAGCGCTTGAGCCTCCGGCGCGGCAGGGTCCCCCATGCGCAGCTTGCCCAGTTCCGCGAACAAACCCATCATTTCGTCTGACAATTGCTGCCGGTCGGCATCCGTGCGGCCCTTGTCCTTTTCCTCAAACTGTTTGTATTCGCTGGTATTGCCCCAGCGTGCTTTGGCTTCCTTCGTGTACTCGTCGATCTTTTTCATGTCAAACGCCGTAAAATTCAGGTGCTTCATTCCCATGGCCTTCATGCCTTTGGCCAGGGTAATCAGGTTTTCGATGTGCTGCTTGCGCAGCTCCAGCAAATGAATCTGATCCTCCAGAGCCTGCCGCGGGTCAAAGCGCGGGCTTGCCAAAATCGCCTTGATTTCCTTTAACGGGAATTCAAGCGACCGGAACAGCAGAATCTGCTGCAGCCGCTCCAGCGCCGCCTCGTCGTAAAGCCTGTATCCCGCTTCCGTTCGTTTCGCCGGGGGCAGCAGACCGATCTGATCGTAGTATTGCAGCGTTCGGATACTGATTCCCGTCAAGGCGCTCACCTCATGCACCGTTTTCACGGCTTTCCCTCCCTTCTGAGGGCAGTATACAGTATGACGCTGCGTCAGGGTCAAGAGGGATTTTTCATGAGGGATGATTCTTTCAGGGCACTTTAATACACTACGGGGCGAGGGCCTATGCGGCCCTCGTGCACCTGCACCAGGAGATTTCATCTCCTGGACCTCAATAGCGGAAGCAGCATG
>CADCJO010000082.1 GCA_902801765.1 uncultured Eubacteriales bacterium | reverse complement strand
TTGCGGGTCCAGGGCGGTCACCGCCCTGGCGCAGGTCTGGGGGCGCGCAGCCCCCAGCGTTCCCTTTCCTTCGATTGTAGGTAGTGAATTAAAGTGCCCTTTTATTTTCCTGTTCTCGCCTTGCCCAGGTACGCTTCCTTCACCTGCGGGTTGTCCAGCAGTTCCCTGCCTGTGCCGTGCATGGTGATGGAGCCGGTTTCCAGCACGTAAGCGGAATCGGCGATGCGCAGGGCGGCGTTGGCATTCTGCTCCACCAGCAGGATGGTGATGCCCTCCTCATGCAGGCGTTCGATGATTTTGAAAATATCCCGGATGACCAGCGGGGCCAGACCCAGGGAAGGCTCGTCCATCATGAGCAGCTTGGGCCGCATCATCATGGCCCGGCCCACGGCCAGCATCTGCTGTTCGCCGCCGGACAGGGTGCCCGCCAGCTGCCAGGAGCGCTCCTCCAGCCGGGGGAACATCTGGTACACGTGCTCAATGTCCGGGGTCAGGTCATCCTTGCGCAGGTACGCGCCGATTTTCAGGTTTTCCAGCACGGTCAGGTTGGGGAATACCCGCCGTCCCTCCGGCACCATGCCGATGCCCTCGGACACGATCTTCTGGGGCGTCTGGCCGCTGATGACCTGGCCGTCATAGGTGATGGTGCCTTCCCGGATGGGCACCAGGCCGGAGATAGCGCGAAGCGTGGTGGACTTGCCCGCGCCGTTGGCCCCGATCAAGGTGACGATTTCGCCCTTTTCCACGTTCAGGGAAATGCCCTTGATGGCCTCGATGCCGCCGTAGCTGACCTTCAAATCCTTGATGTATAACAGGCTCATTCGTCATTCCCTCCCAGATAGGCGTCGATGACCGCCTGGTTGTTCTGAATTTCTTCCGGGGTGCCCTCGGCGATTTGCTTGCCGAACTCAATCACGTAAATCCGGTCGGAAATGCCCATAACCAGATCCATGTGGTGCTCGATGACGAACACAGTCAGGTTGAAATCGTTTTTGATTTGCTGGATGAACTGGCCCAGCTCGATGGTTTCCTGAGGGTTCATGCCCGCAGCGGGCTCGTCCAGCAAAAGCAAAGTGGGTTCCGTCGCCAGGGCGCGGGCGATCTCCAAACGGCGCTGTTTGCCGTAGGGGAGAGAGGTCGCCTTTTCGTCCGCCACGTCGTCCAGGCCCACGATGCGAAGCAGCTCCATGGCTTTTTCCCGATTGCGTTTTTCTTCTTTGGCGTTCAGATGGAACATGGCGGTGAAGATGTTGCTGGTGCGGCGCAGGTGGGTGGCGATCAATACGTTTTCAAAGGCCGTCTGACTCTTGAACAGGCGGATGTTCTGAAACGTGCGGGCGATGCCCATTTTGGTGATTTTGTCCGGGGTCATGACCACGTGCATGTCCTTGAACTTTTCCGGGTCGTTCCCCGCGTACATGCGCTTCATTTTCCCGGTGGGATGAGCGGCGGCGATCACTTTATCATGGAAATACACCGCGCCGTTGGTGGGCTCGTACACACCGGTAACGCAGTTGAACGCTGTGGTCTTGCCCGCGCCGTTGGGGCCGATGAGGGCCACGATCTCGCCTTCGTCAATGCGCATGGACAGATCGTTGATAGCCACCACGCCGCCAAACTGCATCGTGATATTTTCAAGCCGCAGAACGTTCTTGCTCATTTCGCCGCCCTCCTTTCCCCTTTCTTATCCATCCGGCTTTTCGCCGCCGCACCGATGTCCCACAGCTCCTTATCGCCCATGATACCGCGGCGGAAGAACAGCACCACGATCATGATGACTACGGAGAAGACCACCATCCGGAAGCCGGAGCGCAGGAAGGGCATCTGGAAATCACCGATGACCATTTCGTTATCCAGGAAGCGCAGCCACCATTCGCTGCACGCGATGTACAGGAAAGAAGCGATGACGCTGCCGCTGACGGAGCCCATGCCGCCGATGACCACCATGAGCAGAATGTCGTAGGTCATGGCGGACTTAAAGGAGTTGGCCTGCACCGTGCCCTGGAACATAGCCAGCAGCGCGCCGCCGATGCCCGCGAAGAAGCAGGAAATCACAAACGCCAGCTCCTTGTGGTGGAACAGGTTGATCCCCATGGCCTCCGCCGCCACCTCGTCGTCCCGGATGGCCTTGAAGGCGCGGCCATACGTGCTGTTGATGATTAACAAAATCAGCCCGATACAAACCCCCGAAACAATGAACGGGAATAATACCGTGGTACCTAAAATTTTGGTATTGGAGAAGGTAGGATAGGTTTTGAGCAGGTTGGAGCCGTTGGTGATGGGGCCAAGACTGTCCCACTGCACCACGGCGCGGATGATTTCCGCGAAGCCCAGGGTGGCGATGGCCAGGTAGTCGCTCTTCAATCTGAGCACCGGCAGGCCCACCAGCGCGGCCAGGATAGCCGCCACCACGCCCGCCAGGATCAGGGCTACGATCAGAGGCAGTTCAAACTGGATGATGCCGCCGTTATAATACTGGTATACCGCCGCGTGACGCTTCAGCGGGATGGTGAACACCGCGTACACGTACGCCCCCACCAGCATGAAGCCCGCCTGGCCCAGGGAGAACAGGCCGGTGAAGCCGTTCAGCAGGTTCATGGAAACCGCGATCAGGGCGTATACCGCGCCTTTTTTCAGCACGGTGATGAGCATGTTGTTGGCCCCCATCTGGGTTTCGGCGTACCACGCTCCGACGTACAGCAAGGCCACCACGATCAGGCTGACGATCAGCCGGGTTTTCGACATTTTTTTCATCTCGGCCACCTCACACCTTCTCGGCGGTCTTTTCGCCGAACAGTCCCGTGGGCTTGAACAAAAGCACCACGATCAGCAGCGCGAAGGTGAACGCGTCGGAAAACGCGGTGTACCCCGCGGCTTTGATGAGATTTTCGGAAATACCGATCACGAACGCGCCGATTACCGCGCCGGGAATGGAGCCGATGCCGCCGAACACCGCCGCCACGAAGGCTTTCAGGCCGGGCATGGCGCCCACCGTGGGCGTGACGGTGGAATAGTTGGTGAAGTACAGCATGGAACCCACCGCCGCCAGGCCGGAGCCGATCACGAACGTCATGGAGATGACGGAATTGATGCGGATGCCCATGAGCTGGCTGGTTTCAAAATCGTGGGACACGGCGCGCATGGCCATACCGATCTTGGTGTGCTTGATCAGCATCACCAGGGCGATCACCAGGCCGATGGTCAGGATGGGCGTCACGATGGTGACCACCTTGGTGGACGCGGTGAAAATCTGCACGTTGTCGCTCAGCCAGGGCAGCACGGGATACTGCTTCGCCAGGCCGCCGGTGACATACCACATCAGATTTTGGAGCAGGTACGACGCGCCGATGGCCGAAATCATGACGGACATGCGCGGGGCCGTGCGCAGGGGCTTATACGCCACCCGCTCCAGGGTAAAGCCCAGCGCCACCGTCAGCACGATCACCAGGGGGATGGAAAGCTGCATGGGCAGCGACGCGGTGAGATACACCATAAAAAAGCCCGCCGCCGTAAAAATGTCGCCATGGGCAAAGTTGATCAGGCGCAGGATGCCGTACACCATCGTGTACCCCACGGCAATCAGCGCGTATTGCCCGCCCACTGATATGCCCGCCAGCAGATAGGGCAGGATTCTGTCAAACATGGGTCGATCCGCCTTTCCGATAAGTCAGTAAATAAAGGAAAAGAACCCGCGTTTTTGGCGCGGGTTCGCTTACCCGATGAGGGAATGATTACAGCCCGGCGACGGTCTGGGTCTTGACGAAGTCGAAAGCGCCGGTTTCGGTGTTGGCCTTCTTAACGTAAGCCATATCCTTATTGGCGTCGCCGATTTCGTCGAAGGAGATGGAGCCGGTCACAGCGCCGTCATACACCAGGGCGGGCAGCGCTTCGGCAATCGCCTTGGCGTCGATGGAGCCGGCGGCCTCGATGGCGGCCAGGGCCACGTTGTAGCCGTCAAAGCCCAAGGCGGACACGGCCGCCACGATGTCGTTGCCGCCATTGTTGGTCTTCTTGTCGGCGTTGTCGTTCAGCCAGGCCTTGAAGCCGGAAACGAATTCCGCAGCAGCAGCGCCGTCGTCGTTCTCGTCAAAGAAGGTGGACACGTACACTTCGATGTTCTTGCCCTTCGCGGCGTCCAGGATAACGGAAGATTCCCATGTGTCGCCCGCCAGCAGGGGGAAGGACACGTTCAGGGACGCGGCCTGGTCGATGATCAGGGAAGCGTAGGTGGTGGCGCAGGGAGCGAACACGGCGTCGCAGCCCGCGTTGATGGCGTTGTTGATGTACGCGGTGAAATCGCTGGTGCCTTCGGGGAAGGTTTCAGCAACCACTTCGCCGCCCAGACCCTTGAAGGCGTCGGTGAAGAAGTGGCCCAGGCCGTTGCCGTAGTCTTCGCCCAGCATGGTGAGCACGTAAGCTTTTTTAGCCCCCAGGCTGTTGGCGAAGTTCGCCATCACGCTGCCCTGGAAGGGATCGAGGAAGCAGATGCGCCAGTAATAGTCGCACAGGGTGGTAACGGAGGGGTTGGTGCAGGAAAGGCCGATGGCGGGCACTTCCGCCGCCGCGAACACGTCGCCGCCGGCCATGGAAGCGCCGGAGCCGTAAGAGCCCAGCACCACGGAAACGCCTGCGCTGACCAGCTCCTGAGCCGCGGTGACAGCCTTGGAGGAATCGGACTGGTTGTCCACATTGACCAGCTGCACGGTATATTCCTTGCCGCCGACGGTGACGGTGGGCTTGAGGCTGTGGGCATATTCCACGCCCAGCACTTCCTGCTTGCCGCCCGCGCCGTTGTCGCCGGAGGAGGGCTCGAACACGCCGATCTTCACAATGTCTTCCGCCATCGCAAAGGCGGGAATCATCAGCATCAAAGCCAATACCAGAGCGATAACCTTCTTCATGAATCATTCATCTCCGTTTCATAATATGGCGTCCATTCCTGGATACTGCCAATCATGATACCTGCTTTGATACATGATTTCAAGTCAAAACGAATAAAAATGCAAAACAGATACAATTTTTCGCGTTTTATCTATTCCTCTAAATTCTTAAGAGTCATGTTGTGAAGGGAGAAAAACAAAAACGAGGCGAGGGCCTGTGCGGCCCTCGTGCACCTGCACCAGGAGATTTCTCACGGGGCTGCCGCCCGGCCTACGCTGACAATGATCCACTGGATCATTGTCCG
>CADCJO010000081.1 GCA_902801765.1 uncultured Eubacteriales bacterium | reverse complement strand
ATTCGTTCATTCAAGCAGTATCCACTAAATGGGTCCAGGGGGCGAAGTCCCCTGGTGCGGGGGTTCGGGGGCCGCACAGGCCCCTGCTTCGTTTCACTTGGTGAATTAAAGTGCCCTATACAACCGTTCTCTTATCCAATCAGCGTCAGTTTTCCCCGGGCAATGTTTTGGCCAGTCTGCTTGTCAAAGAGCACGGCGGCCTTATGGAACGCGATGCTGACCTTGGCGTCCACGGGGTAGTCCACGTCGCCGAAGACCACGGCGGTGAGGGAGGTGCCGTTCACGTCCAGCTTCACCGTGGTTTCCATCCCGGAGGGCAGGGTGGAATACACGGTTGCCTCCACCGTTCCGTCCTCGTCGATGTGGATGTATTCGGGCCGGATGCCCACCACCACGTCTCTGTCGGCGATGGCCTCCGCACCTTCAAACCGGGCCTTCATGCCGCCGAAGGTCACTTCGCCGCTGCCGGACAGATGGCCGTCGATAAAGTTCATGGTGGGGTTGCCCATGAAGTCCGCCACGAACAAATTGGCGGGGTTGTTGTACATTTCCAGCGGCGGCGCGTACTGCTGCAAAACGCCGGTTTCCATGATACAGACCTTGGTGGAGAGCGTCATGGCCTCCAGCTGGTCGTGGGTCACGTAGACGAAAGTGGAGTCCGTATCCCGGTGCAGCCGCTTCAATTCCGTGCGCATTTCCATGCGCAGCTTGGCGTCCAGGTTGGACAGCGGCTCGTCCATGAACAGCACCTTCGGCCCCGGGGCCAGGGTGCGGGCGATGGCGACGCGCTGCTGCTGACCGCCGGACAGCTCGCTGGGATAGCGCTTTTCAAACTGCTCAATGCGCAGCATGGCCAGCAGCTCCTTGACCCGCTCCTGGATTTTTTTCTTGTCCCATTTCAGGTTTTCCAGGCCGAAGGCGATATTCTGGTATACCGTCATATGGGGCCAAAGGGCGTAGTTCTGGAACAGAAAGCCCACGTCCCGCTTGTTGGGCGGCAGGTTGATGCCCTGGTCGGCGTCAAAGACCACCTGGCCGTCGATGCTGATCTGTCCTTCCGTGGGCGTTTCCAGGCCGGCGATCATGCGCAGGGTGGTGGTTTTTCCGCAGCCGGAGGGGCCCAGCAGGGTGATGAAGGAATTGCTGGGAATTTCCAGGTTCAGGTTTTCCACAGCCACAAATTTGCCAAACCGCTTGGCGACGTTTTTCAAAATGATTTCCGGCATCTTAACCGCCAACCCCCTTATCAATGGACGCGCCCGTCAGTTTATTGACGAGGAAATTCACCAGCAGCACCACGATGATGATGAGCAGGTTGATGGCATTGCCGAACTGGGCCCAGCCCTTTTCGGAATACTGCATCAGCATGGTGGTGAGGATGGTGTTGCTGGTGGGCACCAGCAGAACGAACAGACTGAGCTCGCGCATGCAGCTGACCATGGGCAGCAGATAGCCGCTGAGGAAGCTGCTCTTCTGGATGGGGAAAATGACCCGCAGCATCCGCTTCCACCAGGGAACGCCGGTGATGACCGCGGCCTCCTCGATTTCGCCGCTCAGCTGCAGCATGGCGTTCACGCCGGAGCGGGAGGCGAAGGGCAGGTACTTGACCGAACCTGCCAGGGCCATCAGCAGGAAGCCATGAAGCCAGGGGATCTTGGAAGACATGGCCAGGTAGATAGCGCCGAAGGCCAGCGAGGGCATCAGGTAAGGGAAGAAGGAAAGGCTGTTGACCCAGTTGGACAGGCGGCTTCCACGCCGCTTGGCGACGCCGTAACCTACAAGGACGCCGCTGGTGCCCGCCACCACAGCGCAGGTGACGGCCAGCGCAAGGCTGGTGCCCAGGGCGCGCCAGACTACGGGATTCAGCAAAATGCCGGTGCTGTCGCCCTGATCAAGCCGCTTTTCCAATTCCGTGCCGATCCAGAAATCCAGCGTCATATTGCTCAAGCTGTAATTGCCCGCTTTGATGATGACGGATTCCAGAGCGAAGGTAATCAGCGGTACCACAGCCACCAGCAGCAGGATAATCACCAGAACGATGGCGATGGGCGCGTTGGCCTTTTTGAGGTTGATTTTGCTCACCTGGCCGCTCTTGCCCGTAACGGTGGTGAACTGCTTGCGGCTGTTGGTGACTTTCTGGTTCAAAAGCAGAATCGCCACGCCAAAGAGGATCATCACGCCAACGATGATGTAAGCCTGCCCCTTATAGCTGTTCATCAGGGACTTCATAGAAGTGGACAGCACATAATAGCGCACCGGCGAACCCAGGAACACAGGCACGGAATACGCGCTCATGGAGCTGGCGAACACCAGCAGGAAGGTCGAAAGCATAGCGGGCTTCACGATGGGCAGAGTGATGCGCCAGATAATGCGGGGGCGGCTGGTTTTCAGGATCGTCGCCGCCTCCTCCAGGTTGGCGTCCATGTTCCGCAGGATACCGCCGATCAGGATATAGGCGAAGGGAGCGTAGTGCAGCCCCAGCACCAGCGCAATGGGGAAAAAGCCGTAGACGAACCATTCCGGCATAAATACTCCGAAAACGGAGGCCATGATGCCGTTGGAGGTTTTGAGCCCGATGTTCACGTTCTTAAAGAACGTTTCCCAAAACAGCGCCAGCGTCCAGGAGGGCATGATGTAGGGAAAGGTGAACACGGCGGAAACAAACTTTTTGTATTTCAGGTTGGTGCGAGTCACCAGAAAAGCCACCACGCCGCCGAACAGAATGGCGATGGCGGACGACGTGACGGATACCGCCAGGGTGTTGAGGAGCGGCTTATAAAACTGTATCCAACTGTAGCTGTTGGCAGAGGTAGCGAAGATGCGTTCAAAGTGGTAGGTGGTAAACGCGCCGATCGGCAGATGCGTGGCGCGCTCCTCCCGGCCCAGATGAACGGTGACCGTTTCACGAAGCAGGGAAAGCAGTGGATAAAGCGTGAGCACAGTAAGCGCTATCAAAAAAATGAGCAGGATAATATTGGCCGGCTTGGAAAGCCAGGCGTTCATCCTGCCTTTGAGCCTGGACACTTTGATTTTTCCGGTTTGTGTTTGCTGCATGTGTGTTCCCCCTTTAGGGCACGATACAAGATCAAAAAGCGCCGGCGGGACGGGTTGCCCGTCCCGCCGGCAGCTGAGCCTGAGCTTTGTTATTGCAGATAGGGGCCAACAAAATCTTCCACATCCAAGCCGTATTCCAGGATATATTCAGGATCCTCGATCACCAGCGTGTCCTTCCATACGGACAGAGGCAGGTCGCCTTCCTTTTCGGGAATGGTACTGTTGCCGGAGTAAGCGCCAATGCTGTCGCTCCAGAAGGAGAAGCCTTCCTCGCTCATCAGATACTCAATGAACAGCATGGCCGTGTAAGGACGTTTGGCGTTGGTGGAAATCATGTTGTAGATGGGATACATGAAGCCGGAGAAAGGCGCGATTTCGTAACCTTCTTTAGACGCGGCATACTGCGCGGGCATCAGGTTTTCAGCATATACGGATTCGGAGCGGAGCTTGGAGAGCACGAACAGGCCAATCTTGCCGGCAGCGGTCTCCTGGCTGATCTCCTCGGCGATGTTGGTATCGCTCTTGCCGAACACGCAGTTGGGAAGGAATTCGGCAATCCATTTATGTCCGGCGGTTTCATAGCTGCCCAGATCGATGTCCTCGCCCTTCCATTCTTTATAGGCTTCTTCCAGCTTGGCGGACCATTCGGGGCTGGTAAGCATGATCAGGAAGTTCATGTTGACCTGTTCGTCGGTGGGCTTCTTGAAGATGATGCGATCCTTCATGGCGGGATCGGTCAGCTCCCACACATTCTTGATGGCGGGCACATCGTCGCCGAGCACATTGTAAATGAACAGCTTGTTGGTAAACTGATGCGCCAGGGGATTCTGGTCATGCTCGCTGACGGAATCTTTTACGCTGGCGGGCACAAAATTGACCAGGATGCCATGCTCGATGGCGCCCAGCAGCTGCGCGCCGTCCTGGATCATCACCATATCAACGTTTTCATTGGCAATCTTTTCGTAGATTTCGATGTCCTTCATATTGTTGGAGTTCTGGGGAATACCGTACTTTTCGCTGAAAGCTTCAGCGGCTTTCTTGATACGGCTTGTGGTGCCGTAGGCCACGAAGGTGCCGGTTTCGGCCTTGGCCTTTTCCACCAGCTCGTCATGGGTCATGGCCTGGCCCGCTTCCACGTCCGCGGCCACGTCGGCCAGCGCGGGCAGGGCGCACAGCGCCAGCATCAGCGCCAAAACAACGCACAGGAATTTCTTCATAGATCAGTACCTCCTTTAATAAAAATACGGTCTATCTTTCCCGCGCCGCAGCGCGCGAAGGAACAAAGGGAGGATTATGGGAAATAAAAGCACATTCGTTCCATTCTTTCTGTGGAACTTCTACAAGGAAAATTATAGCATCAAACCGATCGAAAAGCAATAGCGGCATTTGATTTTCTTGCGGCGCGGGCTGTCCTGTGGTATACTAAAGCAAAGAACACGTTTTCTGCGGGAGGGATGCGCATGGAATATATCGCCGCCGCGGCGTTCGGGCTGGAAGGGCTGGTGCGCCGGGAACTGCATCATCTGGGACTGGAAGCGAAGGGCGAAACGGGCGGGGCGCGGTTCACCGCGGCCCCGGAGGAAGCGTTCAAGGCCAACCTGTGGCTGCGCACGGCGGACAGGGTGCTGCTGGTGGTGGGCGAAGGAAAAGCCCTCAGCTTTGAAGACCTGTTTCAATTGGTGCTGAGCCTGCCTTGGGAGGATTATCTGCCGAAAAACGCCCGGTTCCCCGTCAGCGGCAAGTGCGCCCGGAGTCAGCTCATGAGCGTGCGGGACTGTCAGGCGATCACGAAAAAAGCCATTGTGGAGCGCATGAAGCGCCACTATAAAACCCAGTGGTTTCCGGAGGACGGGCCGGAGTATCCTATTGACGTCTCCATCCACGGGGACGTGGCCCGCCTGACCATCGACACCAGCGGCACGGCGCTGAACCGCCGCGGCTATCGCACCTGGAACGGGGAAGCGCCGCTGCGGGAAACGCTGGCGGCGGCGCTGGTGATGCTATCGCCCTGGGAAAAGGACATGCCGCTGTGGGACCCCTGCTGCGGCACCGGCACGTTGCTGATCGAGGCGGCGTACTGGCGCAGCCACCGAGCCCCGGGGCTGAACCGTAATTTCGCCTGCGAAAGCTGGCCGGACTTTCCGAAAAAGAAAATGGACGGGATCAGAAAAGAAGCTGAGGCGCAGTTCGACCCCGCGAAGATCGGCATGATCGGCGGCAGCGATATCGACCCGGAAGCGCTGACCCTGTGCAAGCGCCACATCAAGCAGGCGGGGCTGGCGGGGAAAATCACGGTGATGCAGAAGGACGTACGCGACCTGCAATTGGAGGCGGCTTCTCCCTTCTTCCTCCTGAATCCGCCCTACGGCGAGCGCCTCAGCGACAAGAAGAAGTGCGAAGCGCTGTACCGCGACCTGCGCGCGCTGTCCGACCGACACCCCGGCAGCCGTATGGGCGTCATCACCGCGCACACCGGCTTTGAGCGCTGCTACGGCAAACGCGCCGCCCAGAAGCGCAGGCTGTATAACGGGCGGCTGGAATGTGAGTTTATGGTGTTTTGAAGGGCGCTTTAATTCACTTGGGGGTTACGCTGGGACTGTTCGCCCCAGACCCCAACCAGGGTCCTGAGGACCCTGGACCCGCAACTGGCGAATGAACATCGTTG
>CADCJO010000080.1 GCA_902801765.1 uncultured Eubacteriales bacterium | reverse complement strand
TTCATTGTGTTTTCCTCCATAATTCAGTATTGACCAATCCGGCACACAGATGCCTTTTCTGAATTTCTGGCTAATACTGTTTTATGGAAGACCCCAGTCTGCGCTGTCCTTTTTTTGATGAAGATAAGCTCCTATACCAGCATCATACTTTTTCTTTTGCCGCCGCCGCTGCCAAGGCCCGGAACCGCTCCTTTTCCTCGGCCATTTCTTCCACGGTCTTTTCCTTGAGCGTGAAGCCCTTGACGGGGCGGTACGGCGTTTTCTTCTCCTTCAATCGTTCCTTGGCTCGCTCGATTTCCTCTTTGTATTGCGGCAGCCATTGCGCCTGGGCAACCAGCATTTCATCCACCATCTGCTTGATTTCATCGGGCGTGCACACGGCGCCGGTCAGCGGGTCCATCATCGCGGCCTGGTACAGCAAGCCGATATCCGCGTGCACGGCGGCCTCCACCGCCAGCTTCTGCACCCACACGCTCTGGGAGCAGATGGCCGCGCAGCCCAGCGGCAGATCCCCGACCTTCGGGATGGAAACGCCGTTTCCGTCCACATAGCCCGGCACCTCCACCACGCACTCGTCCGGCAGGTTGGTGATGGTGCCGTTGTTCATCACGTTGAAATGGCCCCGGTAGACCCGGCCTGTTTCCAGGCCCTCGATGATATAGCTGCCGTGCTCGGAGGAACGGTTTTCAGGCGCAAACTGCTTTGGGGGCTCCTTCATCCAGTTGGGGAAATCCGTTTCAAACCAGTTGCGGCTTTCCTTGCATACGCGCAGATAGCCCGCCGTTTCTCCCTGAATCCAGGAGCTGTAATTGATCCACTTTTCCATATCCTCCGGCCGCTTGCGATACCACATCAGGTATTCGGACAGATGGCCGTTGGACTCGGTGGAGTAATAGCCGAAATTCTTCATCACATCCAGGCGGATGTTTTCATCCTTGGCGAAATCCTGCGCCTTCATCAGCTCATACAGTTCGCCCGTTCTTTCTTTGCCGTCCGTTTTCACGCTGATGTACCAGGTCTGGTGGTTCAGCCCGGCGCAGATAATATCCACGTCTTTTTTATCACATCCCAGCGCCTTGGCAATCTGCTCGTGTCCGTGCTGCACGCCGTGGCAAAGGCCGTAGGTTTCCACCCCGCCATACTTGTTGGCGGCCCAGGTCATCATGGCGCAGGGATTGGAGTAATTCAGCAGGATGCACCCCGGCGCGGCCACTTCCCGGATATCACGGCAGAAATCCAGGATGGCGTTCACGCCGCGCTGACCGTACATGATGCCGCCGATGCACAGCGTATCGCCGACGCACTGATCGACGCCGTACTTGAGCGGGATTTCCACGTCGGTGGCGAAGGCTTCCAGCATCCCGATGCGCACGCAGTTGATCACGTACTTGGCATTTATAAAGGCTTCCCGGCGGTCCAGCGTGGCATGAATTTTGATGTTCAGCCCGTTTTCGTCAATGTCCCGCTGGCAAAGCTGCGTTACCATGCGCAGGTTATCCGGGTTAATATCCATAAAGGATACTTCAATGTCATGGAATTCCGGCACGGTAAGCAAATCCGCCAGAAGCCCGCGGGTAAAGCCAATGCTGCCCGCCCCGATAAATGCAACTTTGAACGACATACTGGTCCTCCTTTTTTCACCGGTTTATGATGGATGATTCCTTGTTTCCATGTCAGCAAACGAACCGCTCGTTGCTTCGCTTGAATGCTCGGCAGCCTCGAAACCCGGATTGATCAATGGGAGGCGTAGCAGCGCTACGTTGACCGGAATGAAGCAACGCCATGGCGTAAAAGACACCCAAAGATGATATAGTTTTAGATTGAGTTTAGTATTATACAAAATAAATTGTAGGGGCGGATATGATCCGCCCGCATTGCAGAATTGCGACAACGCACGGAAATACAACGAACGTAAAGATTTCCTTGACGGGCGGATGATATCCGCCCCTACATATATTCGAATTTCAAGCTCGTTATAATATTCGTCCACATGAATTCTTCATTGTTTACTTAGCAATCGGACAGCAATACCATTCTTCCTCTGTTTTCTTGAACCCCACAGATTCAAACATTTTTTGGCTTTGGGTATTGAAAGAATAAATATTCGCCCTCACTTCTTTGAATCCTTTCTCCTTTGCCAGTTCGAGCATATTCAAAACACACCTGCGGCCAATATGCTGATTCTGGTATTCCCTGCAAACAACGATGGCGATTTCCGCACTGTCTCTCAGGGCTATATCGCCCACCAGCATTCCTCTGTATTCAATATAGTAGCACGCTCCATGAGCGCAGAGATAGTCATACATTCCATGCAGAAGCGCAATATCATAGGGGCTGTCTCTGTTGTCGACCTGCCTGCAAACATCCGGGTCCTGATACCACGGAAGCGACGCCTCGTCATTCCTGTAGTATGGAATGAGCTTGATTTCGTCATCTACGATTCTCTCATTCAACGTTCATTTCTCCGATCCATCCATTGCTTCCTCCGCAGTATACAATCCACTATACGCTTCCGTCCGGAGCCGCGCTGCGGTTGGTTTATTTCTTCGTTTGGCACGCAAACGCGATAAACTTCCTGATCTCCTGATCCCAGAACCCCCATTCGTGAACAGCGTCCGGTTCATCGTGGCGGGTCACGTCCCAGCCGTTTTCAAGCAAGGCGGGAACGAATTTTTCATGGGCGCTGTACAGGAAATCCTTTGTTCCGCAGCTCACGTACAGCCGGGGCTTATGCGCAGCCTTGGCGTTCTTTTTCATCAGCCAGTAGGTATCCACTTCCGTTCCTTTGAGGTCAGCCGCGTCTCCGAAAATTCTATCTGCCGTGCCATCCTTGCCGTGCCGCTGTACCATTCCGGTAATATCCACGGCGCCGCTGAAGCTGGCAGCCGCGGCGAAACGCTCCGGATAGGTCAGCGCCAGCCGCATCGCTCCATAGCCGCCCATGCTCAGCCCGGCCACAAACGTGTCTTCCGGCTTGTCGCTGAGGCGAAGGAAACGATGCATCGTTTTCGGCAGTTCCTCGCTTACATAATCCCAATACCGCTCTCCGTGAACTTCATTGCAATAGAAGCTGTGATTGACCGCCGGCATGATCACAGCGAGATTGTGGGCGGCGGCATACCGTTCCACAGAGGTTCTGCGCATCCAGATGGTGTGGTCATCGCTGTATCCATGCAGAAGGTACAGCACCTTGGGCAGCGTTTCTTCCTTCTTTGCCTGAATCCCGATCCCCTGATTCGCTTCCGGCAAAATCACGTTTACAGTGGACGCAACGTTCAAAACATTCGAGAAAAATTGAATCTGAAGAAATGCCATGGTCATTCACGCTCCTTTTTTCATTCTTCCGTTGGGCTGATGCCGCGTATGCTGCCGACGTCTGCAGGCATAGGATGGCAAATACTGGATTGATCAATGCGATGGGGTTTCAGCCGAATGCATGGCTGATCTCCCTGTTCATTGCATGCTTTTGATCACGATGGAAAGCCGATTGGGCAGCTGTTCGCCCTCCTGCCAGCTGTATTCCACGCTTTCCGTTATGCCTTCGAGCACGGACTTCGCCAATTCGTCATGCGCCCGGGACACGCCCTGACGCGGTCCGGGATAGCACAGCGTCCATTCCACGTGCTCGGTAGCCTGGGCATATTCGCATACTGCATGGACCTGCGGGTTTTCCAGCAAAGGAAGAAGCAGCCGCATGGTTTCCTCAAATGCCAGCTGAACGCGGTTGGCCAGCTTCGGCGCAATCTGATTTTTGTTGCAGTAGGTTTCAATCTGCCCCGCCATACCCAGAAAATCATAATCCCGGTTTTCGATATCCAGCTCCAGCACTTTCAGCTTTTTGACAAAGCGCCGGGTTTTTTCCCGCTTCGGATGATCGAAAACCTGTTCCGGGGTCCCGTCCTCGTAGATGCCTCCCTCATCCATATAAAAGACGCGGTTGGAGATCGCCCGGGCAAAGTTCATTTCGTGCGTGACGATCATCATGGTTTTCCCGGTTTTGGCCAGTTCCCGGATAACAGCCTGCACCTCCCCTACCATGGTGGGGTCCAGCGCGCTGGTGGGCTCATCCAGCAATATCACGTCGGGGTTCATGGCCAGCGTTCGGGCGATGGCGATTCGCTGCTTCTGCCCGCCGGACAATTCGTCCGGGTAATTCAGCGCTTTTTCCGCCAAACCCACCGTGCGCAGCAGCCGCATTCCTTCGTCATAAGCCTCCTGCTTGCTTTTCCCCAGCAAATCCATGGGCGAGAGCATAATGTTTTCGACCACTGTCAGGTGGCCGAAGAGATTGAAGCTCTGAAACACCATGCCCATCTTCTGCCTGACGCGATTGATGTCGCACTTTTTGTCCGTTATTTCCACACCGTCCACCCAGATGCAGCCCGCAGTGGGTTTTTCCAGCAGGTTGATGCAGCGCAGCAGCGTGCTTTTCCCCGTGCCGGACGGGCCGATCACGGCGATCACATCGCCGTCCCGGATCTCTGTGCTGACATCCATCAAAGGGGTAACGTTGGGATACTCCTTTTTTAAATGCTCAATTTTAATCATGGACGTTCACCCCTTTCAAAATCTTTTCCCGCTTGCGCTTCTTGGGGTCCATGCTGACGCGGATACGGCTGACGGCCAGGCCGAGCAGCCCTTCCAGAATAAAATAGATGACGGTGACGGCAATCAGAGGGAAGAAAGCCTCATAAGTGCGGCTGCGCACAATGTCGCCCATCTTTGTCAGATCCTGCACGGCGATATAGCCCACAATGGCGGTAGCTTTGATCAGCCCCACGATCTCGCCCTGATAGGCGGGCATCACATGGGGGATGGCCTGCGGCAGGATGATTTTGAAGAAGGTGTGCCGGTTGGAATGCCCCAAAGCGTAAGCCGCTTCATACTGACCCTGGTCAATCATGCCCACGCCCATTTTGAGAAGCCCCAGCACCGACGCGCCGAAGGTCAGCGTAAAGCCGATGACGGCCACCACGATGCCGCTGATGGAAACGGAGCCAAAGATGACGTAGTACAGAATCATCAGCAGCACCACCATGGGCGTGCCCTGCACCAGCCACGTGGAAAAGCGCGTTGCGCCGTTGGCAATGGGGTTGCCGTTGCGGCACAGCATGAACAGCAGAAAGCCCAGCGCTGTGCCGAACAGAATCGCAAGCAGGGTAATGAGCATGGTGGTTCCAATACCGTTCAGGAATAATTGCCACCGGTTTTCCCGGATAAAAGTTCTGGTGAAGCTGGCCGCGACGCTGTCCCAGAAGGTTTCATCCGCCGGCCCGGCGGCGGGCAGCTGATCTGCTTTAAGCACCGCCAGCACCACGCCGCCGGAATAGTTCGGTTCTGAGAACGATACGGTCTCTGCCCGCTCCGGCGTGATGCTGATGCCCGCCGCGGCAAATTCGCATTTTCCTGTCTGCACGGCGGGCAGAACAGCGTCATAGTTCATATCCACAATTTCCAGGCCGTAGCCGCAGGCTTGGCAGAACATGGCGGCAAGCTCCATGTCATAACCCACGACTTTGCCATCCCGCACGTATTCAAAGGGAGCATAGCCGGATTCCGTCGCCAGCCGAAGCGTTCCGTTTTTCGCGGATAAAGCGGTGATATCCGGCATGGTCTTTGCCGTTTCGTCCTCCCCGAACCATTTGATGGCCAGGGCGTCCAGCGTGCCGTCCGGCAGCTGCGCGAGGAAATGATTGAACTGATCCCGCAGCCTCTCCCCTGCTTCATTCTTTGAAAACACGAGGGCGAAATCATATTCGTCCAGGTATTCAGGCAAAAAGGTGATCAGTTCATTCTCGCGCATCACAAGCTGCGCAACCGGCTCGTCCACCGCGAAGGCTTCGATCTTGTTTCCGGTAAGCGCCGCCACAAGATCGGCTTTTGTATTGTAATACTCAATTTCGGAATCCGGCAGTTTTTCTTTCACCATCGCGTCAAAGCTGGTACCGGTCTGCACGCCGATGCGCTTTCCGTTCAGATACTCCAATCCGCTCCCTGATTTCCGGGTGTTTTGTTCCGCCATCTGGCCGCCGTTCAGCACGGCCAGCACCACGCCGCCGGTGGAGGTGGCGTCGGAAAACAGCACCTGCTCCCTGCGCTCCTCAGTCGCATTCATGTCGGTGGAAAAATCATATTTCCCCGACTGGACGGCTGGGATGCGGGCGGCAAAATCCACGTCGCCCAGCTCCAGCTGATAGCCCGCATACCGGCAGAAACGCACCACCAGGTCAATGTCATACCCGACATTTTTGCCGTCCTTGATATAGGAGAAGGGCATATCCGTCGAGGTGGTCACCACCCGGAGAGTGCCCTTTTCGCCGGTGAGGCCGGACATATCCACGGTCTTGCGTTCCTCATCCACGCTGAACCAGATATCGTTCAGTTCCTGCATCGTGCCGTCCTGGTGACATTTGGCCAGGAAAGCATTCAGTTCTTCGCACAGAGCGGCGCTTTTCGGATCGTTTTTGCGGAAAGCGAAGCTGTATTCCTGATTGGTGATCCGCTCCCGGATATAATCGATCTGGGGCTGCTCCGCATGGACGGTTTTCATCTCCGGCTCATCCGCGAGATAAGCGTCAATCTTGCCAGCCATCAGAGCGGCGATACATTCGGGATAGCCGTTCATGTACACATATTCGCAGTCAGGGAAATAGGTACGCGCCACCGGTTCCATCATGCCGCCGGTAATGACGCCCAGGCGTTTGCCGTTGTATGCCTTCCAGGCGGGCGCGCTTTCCTCAGCGCACCCGGGAAGGATCAGCAAAAGCAGCAGCAATGCAAACAGCGAAAAAAACCTTTTTTTCATGTTGAAGCTCCTTCTTCAGACGTTCTGCCAGCTTCCAGCACACTGTCAAAGGCCGCACCATACCGTTGGCAAACGCCTGCGGCCGCTGCGTATACTTATACAATTTTATTATACGCAAGACAGCTTGTCAACATCGGGAATGGAAGCACTTTCATATTGGCTGATTTCAGCTTCGGATGCTGACTTGCACTCGCACAGGACATTATCCATGCGGCAGGGAGTAACAAAATGTACGAAAAAACCAAGCAATTGCAGGAAAGCCCCGCCGGGTTGGTTCCGTCATTATCGGCGCGGGGACCGGGCTGTCCTCCGCCGCGGGATTCGTGTATACCGTGGATCGGTTTGAAAAATACTATTGGGATTTCGGTCAGCGAAACGGCTTCCTAAGCCGCTGCATCCATATCAAACGTAATATGAATTCATTCAAGGCTGTGTATGAGCGTCTTTTCGATTGGGTCAAAGCGAAAGCCTGCTTTGCGCCGACCACTTTATACTGTTATTTGAGTTCTAAAATGCTGAAAGATTTGGGATGGATTTTTCGTTTTGGCAAAGCTGAATGAAGGGAGGACGAACATCCGATGACCGCCTGTGGCGGAATTATCATCGGATGTGAGATCAGGCGAAACGAACCCGCGCTTTCGCTTTGTCGATAAGCGCGGGGCGTCTGAAGCAACGCCAGGGCGAAAAAGACGCCCAAAGATTCAACATTTTAGAACGAAAACAGTATCACGTTCGTCGGTGTTACCCCCGCTTGCGCGGCCGCTGGCTCCCTGGTGACCAGTCTGCTTGAAAAGGTTCCTTTCATGCAGGAATTCACCAAGCCCATCACCTGGATCCTGGCAGTCGCTTTGGGCATTGGCGGCGCTTTCGCAGTCTACAAGGAAAAAGCCAAAAGCAGTAAAACCATGCTCGCCTCGTAAACCGCGACGCATCGGACCGGGAGGGAACCGTTCTTTGAAATTCAAAGAACGGTTCCCTCCATACAAAGTTTTGGATAAACCAATGGCGTGTATATAAGAGGAATAACAGCGGCCTGCGGCGAATAACACAAAGCAGAAAACGATCCCGAAAGCGCTGGGGTATCCCGTTTGGCGTCAGCCGTGGTTCGTCCCAAACGCCTCAAAGCCCAGCGCTTTGGACAGTGTGAAGTTTGGAGCGGCGGCAAAGCACGGGCCGACTGATCACCTATCTGATTGATTCCGTGGTATTCGATAAAGATACCGGGACGAAAAACATTTGAAGGGAGGCGCGGCCTATGTCCGGCAAGCGGGGCAATCCAGACAAGGGAAAGAAAAAGCGCGTGAAGCTCCATGAGGTTACGCCTGAAAACGACATTCGATACAGGGGTCCCCTGTCCTGCTTACACTTTCAAATCCTCGGCTGGCTGTGCATCGTACTCTCTCAGGTCGCGCTGATCTTGCGGCTTGCGGGCCGCATAGACGCCGATTTGGCGGTGAACACTGCGGGCGCGCTGGGGCTTTTGCAAAATGCCGCCAACCTGTCGCTGCCGTTCTTGCTCATCTTTGTCTTTGCGCAGCTTTTGGACACGGAAAACGGCTACATCAAGCAAATCGTCAAGAACGCCGCGGCGATGGCGGGCGTCTGGGCGCTGTCCTGCCTCGTGTTCTACCGCTACGTCGTGGGCGGTGTCGGGGCGTTCATCGAAAACCCCGGCGAGGTTTTGCCCACCATACAGACCATCATTGCCCAGGTTGCGCCCAGCGGCTTTGTCGCCTTCAATATCTTCGTGGATCTGTTCCTGTGCGCCCTGTCCATGTTCTTCCTGAACTACAAGCCCCGTCACATTTTCACGGGAAAAACCCGATTTCTCTTCCGCCTGCTGGCGCTGCTTCCCATCGCCTATGAAGTCGGCTGCATGGTGCTCAAGGAACGCTCTGCCAGAGGGCTGATCGAGATTCCGATCTGGGCATACCCGCTGCTGACCGTGAAGCCGCCGATGACATTTGTGCTTTTCCTTGCGCTGGCGCTGTTCGTCAAGACGCGCGAGCTCCGCTTTCGCCGCCATGGAAAGACCCACGAAGAATTCCTGGCGTTCCTCCAAAGCCGGCGCAATTCATGGAACTTCTCTGTGTTCCTGGCCATCATGCTCGTGGTCGTGAGCATCGCCGATGTCGCGGTGATGTTCAGCTTCACGGTGGGCGAGATGGTACAAATCACGGCGGCGAACGTCGAAGCGTCGCTGTCCGCGACGCCGACCCCGGAGCCCTCGGCGCTGGAGCGGGCGCTGACCGCTGCCACGCGGGGGGATCGCTTCGACCCGGAAGCTTTCACGGCCGCGCTCGGCGACGCCCTGCCTGGAGAATTGGCTGACGAAGAGGCGTTCACGGCCGCGCTCAAAGAAGCACTGCAAGGAAAAGAATACGACGCCGAGACGCTTGGGAACGCATTTGCCGCCGCCCTGCAAGGGAAACAATTCGACATGGCGGCATTTGAAGCCGCGCTCAACGGCGATTCACCGAAGGAAACCCCCGAACCCGCCATGACCGTCCCCCCGCCCAAGCCGATCAATCTGAACGAAGTCGATACCGAAACGCTTCAGGCCGCAATCGACGACGCCCTGCGGGAGGAGAATATCGACACCGTGGTCACCCGGGGCATGGATATTGCGTCGGCGGTGGGCTTCGGCGGCTCCGTTTACCTGTTCCTTCTGGCCCCGCTGGTGCTGTTGTTCTCCTATACGCGCAAGCCGAAATATCCGTGGATTGGCATGCTGGTGCCGGCGGCGGGCTTCATCCTGATTTTCGTAGCCTATGTGGAGGGCGTTCACCAGATCCTGTACCTGCTGCCGTTCGAAAAGGTGACCCTGGACGAGCTGCGGCAGATGCTCATGGTCGGTGCATCCATGATTCAGTGACAACACGTCATCCATACGGTGAGGAGGGGTTTCCCATGCCTGGTCTGACGCAAGAGAGCCGCAGGCTCGTTCCGCTCATCGGGGACATGCTGTTTTCCGTACTCACAATTCCCCTGAGCTTCACAGCGCTGGAGAAGTGGGCCATTGATCCGGAGATTGATAATGTCATTTTCGCCGTCTGCTCGATGTACGCGGCGATGGGCGTGACGCACCTGTTCCGCGCCTTTCGGCTGCGTGAATCGTCGCGGGCAGCATTTATCGCCCACCTGGTCTACGGCGTGGTCTTTATGGTCTGTGTCGCGCTGCTGGCAATCGTCGGCCTCATCCAGACGGTCATGACCGTGACTGCCCTGGCCGTTTGGGTTGTTCTGCTGGCGGACCGCGCGCTCGCCATCGCACGCAGGCGCAAGCGTTGGAGTACTGTTCTCAACGTGCTCGCCATCCTGCTGATCCTTCTTCTCTCGAGTACGGCTTTCATGGATCTGTCCATCATATTCATCGTGACCGCCGCCTCGCTGTCGGCATTCATATCCGTCATGGTGGTCACGTTTTCCCGGATCAATCTGGACATACTTAGGGAAATCGTCCGCAAAACCTACGCCGCCGAGATCATATCCGGCCTCCTGCTGCTGATCGTCGCTTTCTCCTATATGCTGAAGTTCACGGACGAGGCGTTTCCTTCCTTCGAGGATGCCCTGTGGTACTGCTTCGCGGTCGTCACGACAATCGGCTTCGGCGACCTCACGCCCACCACCGCCATTGGCCGGGTGCTGAGCGTGATCCTCGGTATATACGGCATCATCGTGGTTGCCCTGATCACGTCCATCATCGTCAACTTCTATGGCGAGATGAAAAAGGAAAGCGCAAAGCAAAACCGAGGGGATACCTGATGAATGAATACGGAAAGTATGCCGCCAATGATCGGGTAAAAACATCCCTGCGCTTGACAGAAGACGAGGGCGCATAATATTCTGAGCAATCCCATTTACCTGGGAAAGCTGGATCGACAGTCGGCTATTCATGGCTTTACGGTTTATACTAAACTCAAGCTAACTGTCATGTTCCCAAGGGTGATTTTCAAGGCCAGCAGGGAGGAGACGCTGGGGGCTGCGCGCCCCCAGACCTGCGCCAGGGTCCTGAGGACCCTG
>CADCJO010000079.1 GCA_902801765.1 uncultured Eubacteriales bacterium | reverse complement strand
CCCAGCGCGGCAGGCGGAGGCCGTTGATATTCCCAACAACGTTATTTCGCCGGTTGCGGGTCCAGGGTCCTCAGGACCCTGGTTGGGGTCTGGGGCGAATAGCCCCAGCGTAACCTCCAAGTGTATTAAAGTGCCATTTAATTGACCAACGCTGCCAGAATCACACCCAGAGTTTTCCCAATGGCGAGGGCGGCGGCGGCGAAACGCAGATCGACGGCGATGCTGAGGCGGTCAAAGAACACCGGCACCACCTCCACCGCTTCGGCTAAGGCGGAGGCCAGCATCCCCACGAAGAACCCGCCCAGCGCCATGGCGGCAAGACCAAAGAATACCGGCAAAACCCCTGTAACGTGCAGGGTGCCAATGGACGCGCCGATAGCCAGGGCGAAGCCGCACAGCCGCATATCGGCCTTGGCGTTCAGGATGTCCGTCAGCCGCATGGGCAATTGGAGCATCATCCACAGCGGCGCGGCGCAGACGCCCACCGTCACCCCTGCGATCAGCCCCAGGAACACTTCCAGCAGGGAATCCCAGCTCATGGCGTCAGCCCGGAGGCCTGCTCAGCAGCCTGGCGGTATTCCTCCAGCTTGATTTCCAGCGGGGCCACGGAACGGTGCTTACCAAGCAGCGCGTAGAACAGCGACACGCCGAAGAACACCCCCGCCGCGTACGGCCCGGTGATCAGCCATTCGTTTTCCGCCTGGTGCCCAGTGATGAAGCGGAACAGCGTCTGCTGCGCGTCCAGCATGTTCACGTCGGCGTGAAACCAGGTAATGGCCAGGGCGCTGCCCGCCAACAGCACCAGGAAGGCAAAAGCCGTGCGCAAAGGCTGGGTGCGGTTGCGCTTGTTTTCCGGCAGGATGTGCACGAAGCACTCCGCCGGGCCCAGCACCTGCACCTCGGGGCACACCTGCATGACAGCCTTCACCACCGCCACCGCGGGCAAGCGCCAAACGCCTTCCTTCGTTACACACTCCACGGGTAAATCCATCACCTTCGCGCCTTCGCTGTCCAGGGCGTCGGCCACATGACGCACGAGAAGCTGCTCCCCGGGCTTGCCGGTCGCCCGGGCTTTCAGCTGCAAATACAGCAAACAATCATCTCCCTTAACGCAATTCAGTATGCCCGATTCAGGAAGAAAATATCAGCCCCGATTGACTTTTCCTGTTGTTTCCAATACAATAGAAGCGTTTGGGAAAAAGGAAAGAACAGGGTGAGAACATGACTTTACAGCAACTGAACTATATTATTACGATTTCCGAAACGGGCTCCTTTAACAAGGCGGCGGACAGGCTGTATGTGTCCCAGCCGTCGCTGACCAGCGCGGTGAAGGAGTTGGAAAAGGAAATTGGCATCCTGATTTTCAACCGCAGCGGCAAGGGCGTGACCCTGACGGCGGAGGGGCTGAACTTTCTGCCCTACGCCCGGCAGGTGTACAGCCAGTACCAAAACCTGCTGGACGTGTACAGCAAGCAGGGCAAGCGCAAGCGGCAGTTCGCCGTGTCCACCCAGCACTATTCTTTTGCGGTGAAGGCCTTCGTGGAGCTGACGAAAACCTTCGATGTAGCGGAATACGAGTTCGCCATCCGCGAAACGCGGACGAAGGACGTGATGGACGACGTGGCCTCCTCCCGCAGTGAAATCGGGATTCTGTATCTGAACGATTTCAACCGCCGGGCGATCCTGAAGCTGCTGTCCTCCGCGAATTTGCAGTTCACACCGCTCATCCGCTGCGACGCTTATGTGTATCTGTGGAAGGGGCATCCGCTGGCAGGGGCCGCGTCCATTTCCTTTGCCGACCTGGCGCCGTATCCCTGCGTGTCCTTCGAGCAGGGCGACAACAGCAATTTCTATCTGTCGGAAGAAATTCTGCCTACCAACGATTATCCGCGCCTCATTAAATGCTGCGACCGGGCGACGGTGCTGAACCTGATGGTGGGCCTGAACGGGTACACCCTTTGTTCCGGCATCATCTGCGAGGAATTGAACGGCGGCGACTATGTGGCCGTGCCCTATCAAGACGCGGACGGCAGCGCGGGCCAGGTGATGGAGATCGGATACATCACCCGGAAGAACAGCATTTTAAGTCCCATGGGGGAAAGGTATATCGAGGAAATCAGCAAATACCTGGGGCTTGACGCTCCTTCGGGCAGTAGCCAAAAAGCATGATGTGTGCTATAATAATGCAGTTCGTACTGAAAGCGAACCGGGAGGACTTACGAAAGTGAAAGCAAGAAAGCTGTTGGCTGTATTGACCGCGGCGCTGCTGTGCCTGTTGGCTGGCGCGGCGCTGGCGGAACCGGCCCGGGTGGTGACCCCCAAAGGCCCGCTCAATATGCGCAAAACCCCAGAAGATAAGGGCAAGCTGGTGGAATCGGTGCCCAACAAGTCCCTGGTGGAAGTGGACGAGGTGGGGGAAACCTGGAGCAAAATCACCTACAAGAAAAAGACCGGCTACGTGAAAACGGAGTATCTGAAGCTGGCGGAAAATATGGTGGGCAAGGACGTTTACGCCGACGAAGGCACGCTGTACCTGCGCAAGGAAGGCAGCGCGGACGCCCCCATCGTGCTTCCGGTGGGGCCTTGGGAGCCGGTGACGGTGGTGGCCATCGACGGCGATTGGGCCAAGGTTTCCTGCCAGGGCTATGTCGGCTATGTGGAAATCAAAGCCTTGTCCTATCAGAACGAGGAGCCCACCGACGCGGTGGCCTGGCTCAAGGAGAAAGCGACCGTAACGCAGACCGCAGAGGTCAGGCAATCCTCCGATGCCAAAAGCGAAGCCATCACCACGCTGCAGCCCGGCGACGAAGTGACCGTGACCGTGATCGAAAAAGATCAGTGCCTGGTGATCACAGGGGACGGCTGCGGTTATGTTTCCGTATCGGCGCTCGCCCTGGCCGGGCCGGAGGACAGCGACGAGGAAACGGGCAGCGTTACGCCCTCCGAAGCGCTGGCCAAGGCCGAAGCCGCGCTGAAAAAGAAGTACAAGAACTATGCAAAGGAAAAGCTGTACGGCATCACATCTGTCGAAAACGGCGCGTACCGCACGGGCTTTTTCAACGACCAGGATCAATACCTGTTCGCCGCCATCGTGGACGGGGAAACGGGCAAGGTGGCGTTCACCGCGCAGTACGACGGCTTTGCCGTGGTGACCCACGAGGCGGAGCTGCTGCCGGAAGGTGAAATCGAACTGACGCTTTCAGCCGACACCCTGGCTATCGGCGACGTAGTGGACATCGCGGTCAGCGCCTGGACGCTGCACCAGACCCAATATACGCTGTATCTGAACGGCAGCCAGATCGTGGAATCCGAAGCGGGTGCGCATTTCAACGCCGCGTACCGGCCGAGACAGGCGGGGGAATACAAGCTGTATGTCACCGTCACTGACGAAAAAGGGACCTATCAGACCGCTCAGACGGAATTTACCGTGGACGGCAGCCTGCCCACCAATGACGGCGCGCAGGAGATCTACAGCCAAAGGGACGGCTGGTGGAAGAATAAGAAATACCGCCACAGCAGCCTGAGCAAGTCTGGCTGCGCCATCTTCGCCCTCAGCCACGCCCTTTTCCGCATGGGCCACGACGAGGAAGCCGCCCTGCCTGAAAACCTGGCGACGAAATACGCTTATTGCCTCATTCCCGAGGAGGGCACCAACAATACCCTGCTGATCAACACCGCCGCCCGGGATTTCGGCTTTACCACAAGAGGCGAATTGATCAATGATGAAGCAGTGATTTCCAGCCTGATCCGGGGCGGAACACTGTTCAGCTTCGGCATCGCCCGGGGCCACATCGCGATGGTCAGCGGCATTTCCGACGACGGCACGATGGTGCGCGTGGTGGACTCCGCGCCCTCCGCCACCTTTGAGCGCATCAAGGACGCGTCCCAGTATTACGAAAAGCGGCCCGGCGTGTTCCGCGCCGCGCTGACTTTGGATGATATGCCAGGCGCCCGCTGGTTCTTTGAAACCGGCGAGTTCGGCGGGATGGAATACTACCTGCCCATGGAATACGTGGCCAAGCGCGGTGTGCGCCTGATACAGCCTGGCGCGGCGCAGGAATAACAAAGGAGGAGCGGTATCATGGAACTGACCGGAAACACGTTTTCCTTTCCCTGGGAAGCAAGCCTGATGGAATGGCTGCAAACGCATCTGAGCGGCGCCGTGCCGGTGATCTCGTTTCTTTCCGCTTTTGGGGAAGAACTGATCATGATCCTGATTCTCGGCTTCCTTTACTGGTGGTACGACAAAAAAGCCGGGAAGGCCATCGGCCTTTCCGTGCTGATGGGCATTGTCTGGAATCCGATGATCAAGAATATTTTCCTCAGACGGCGGCCCTATTTCGATCATGAGGGCATCCGAATCCTGCGCCTGGTGGAGCCCAAGGCAGACCCGATGGATATTGCCGCCCAGGGCTATTCCTTTCCCAGCGGACATTCCACCGATGCCGTGGCCATGTACGGCAGCCTGGGCCGGTATTTCAAAAAGAAATGGCTGGTTGCCGCGGCGCTGGCGCTGCCTTTGCTGGTGGGTTTCTCCCGCGTGGTCGTCGGCGCGCACTATCCCACCGACGTTTTCGTGGGCTGGGCGCTGGGCGTGGCGGTGATGCTGCTGGTGCCCTGGCTGCAAAAGAAGCTGCAAAAGGACTGGCTGCTGTATCTGGTTTTGCTGGCGACTGTGCTTCCCGGCTTCTTCTACTGCAAAAGCGATGATTTTTTCACCGGCGTGGGGCTGATGATCGGCTTTATGGCGGGCAACCTGTTTGAGGACAGGAAGGTTCAATTCTCCAACACCCGCTCCGTTCCCTGCGGCCTGCTGCGGCTGGCGGGCGGAATCGCGGTGTATTTCGTGGCAAACGCCCTGCTGAAGCTGCCCTTCTCCGGCGATTTCCTGAACAGCGGCGCCACGGCCGCCCTGCTGGTCCGCGCCGCGAGATACGCGGTCATCGCCTTCCTGGAGTTCGGCGTGTATCCGATGGCGTTCGCCCGTGTCGAAGGCTTTCTGTTCCGGAAGAAAAGCGAGAACGCCGTCTCCGCATAGGGAACATCCCAGTGCTTGAATCGGTAGAAAAAGCATTGATCCGAAAGGCTTCTCATGCCAGTAAAAAGTCTGAACCCTTAATGGGTTTCTCGGAAAGGGGTCTGGGGGAGACCGCTCTTTGACCTTCAAAGAGCGGTTTCCCCCAGTATTTTTCCCAGTATATAGGAGGGATCACCTTTGATCAGGATTTTGATGGTCTGCCTGGGCAACATCTGCCGCAGCCCTATGGCGGAATATATCTTCCGGGACATGGCGGAAAAGCGCGGTTTGAGCCAGCTGTTCTATGTCGCCTCCGCCGCCACCAGCACGGAAGAGTTGGGCAATCCGGTCTATCCGCCAGCGAAACGAAAACTGTATTCCCTGGGCATTGACTGCTCCGGTAAGCGCGCCCGTCAGATGACCAAGGCGGATTATCGGGAATATGACCTGCTGCTGGGTATGGAGCAATGGAACTTGAACAGCATGCGCCGCATTTCCGGCGGTGATCCGGAAGGCAAAATCCATCTGCTGCTGGAGCATGCCCTGCATCCGCGCGGCATTGACGACCCTTGGTATACCGGCGATTTTGACACGGCTTGCCGGGACATTCAGGAGGGCTGCGAAAGCTGGCTGGATGTGCTGACGGGGAAAAAGGCGACATAATAAACGACGTGTACGGAAAAACACGCGCTTTTGTGGGAAGCACATAAACACAAGCAAGAAGCCCCCTTTGCCGTTTTATACTAAACTCAATCTAAAACTATATCATCTTTGGGTGTCTTTTACGTCATGGCGTTGCTTCATTCCGGTCAACGTAGCGCTGCTACGCCTCCCTCCATTCAGCTTAGCCACGGCGTAAAATCCATCCCAAATCTGATACATTTTTA
>CADCJO010000078.1 GCA_902801765.1 uncultured Eubacteriales bacterium | reverse complement strand
AGGGAGGCGTAGCAGCGCTACGTTGACCGGAATGAAGCAACGCCATGGCGTAAAAGACACCCAAAGATGATATAGTTTTAGATTGAGTTTAGTATTAGACGAGAAATAGTATAAAAACTTTATGTATTGAAACAAAACACTTTCAACAATAAAAAAGGCCCCAATGTACTTGGGGTTTCAAACCATCGGCGCAGCCGGTGTTTTTTTTGCATGTTTTCCGGACAGTGTTTTTTACTGTTCGGAGTTGTGCTGAAATAGGGCATAATCAAGCAGAAGTTACACCCATCATGGGTTCTGCTGCGCTGCGGCCGTATCGTCATTCCCGGATATGATGGCATGGAGCGGATGGACGTTTTTCCTTATTGCGCCAATACCGCTTGGACTTATTGATTCTTCCAAATCTTGCTTCGTCTTGGAACACCAACCGGATGTATCATCTTTGGACGTTTTTACGCCCTGGCGTTGCTTCAGACGCCCCGTGCTTATCGACAAAGCGAAAGCGCGGGTTTCGGGCTGCAATCCAAGGATTGCTCGCCCTCAGCCTCACTGTGTTCGGCGCTATTCCGGTCAACGTAGCGCTGCTGTCCCGCAGGCTCAATCGTCGCAACTCCGCAGAGCGAACATTGTTCGTTTCGCCTGATCTCACATCCGATGATCATTTCGCCACAGGCGGTCATCGGATGTTCGCTCTCCCTTCATTCAGCTTAACTACGGCGCAAAATCCATCCCAAATCTGATACATTTTTAGCCTGAGTATAGTATAAAAACAGATGTTACGCGGCGATGGGCTTGATGGTGCCTTCCTCCACGTCGCGCTGGAAAAAGAAACGAATTGTGCCGTCCTGATACCGCACGCTGATTCTTCCGTAAACAGGCAGATTGATAACGACCCCTTCGCCGTAAGGCGTGGATACCTTCGCGCCGCGAACGATATTCAACATCTTGTTTTCCTCTCTTCTCCGCATCCACCATCTGTGGTGCTTTTTCTTGACCGGGTTGATTCTACCACGGTGAAAAAAGGAACGCAATGGTGAAACTGGGACGGAAAAATCCATGTATGGCGCAAACCTATATGTGACAAGGGTTTTACGGAATTATATTTTTTTTATGTCAATTGTATGTTAATTTGTGGGAAAGAGGGAACATGGAGCAGGGAATGCCTGTTTCCTCTTTCCTGCTGCTTCCTTACAGCTGAAACAGCGTGACCTGATTGGTCTCCGCCAAATCCTTCAGGCATCCGTGCTCTCGCAGCAGGTCCAGCACGGCGCTGGACACCTTGCCCCGGTTCTTCAAATCCTCCACCGAGATGAAGGGGGTGCTGCGGGCGTCCACGATGCCCTGGGCCGCGGCTTCGCCCAGGCCGCCCAGGGCGGTGAAGGGAACGCGAAGGCCCTTATCGCCCTCGGGAATGAAGCGCTTCACGTCGCTCTTGTACAGGTCGGCAGGCAGGAAATAGAAGCCCCGGGCCATCATTTCCAGCACCAGCTCCATGGCGGTGATGGCGTCCTTGTCCTTGGCGGTGGTTTTCTTTTCCTGGTCGGCCTGGTATGCCTCCTTGAGTTTCTGCCTGAGCTGGTCGATGGGCAGGATCATGGTGCAGGCGTCGAAGCCGTCGCCGCGGATGGTAAAGTAGGCGGCGTAGTACGCCTGAGGATAGTATACCTTGTAATACGCCACACGCAGGGCCATGGTCACGTAGGCGGCGGCGTGGCCTTTGGGGAACATGTACTTGATCTTTCGGCAGCTTTCCTCAAACCAGGCGGGCACGTTGTGCTCATGCATGGCATCGGCCATTTCGGGCTTTAAGCCCTTGCCTTTGCGGACGAATTCCATGGTATCAAAGGCCATTTTCGCGGGCACGCCCTGCTGCATGAGCTGGTTCATGATGTCCTCGCGGGTGCACAGGCACTGGCTCAGGGGCACGATGCCCTTGTCGATCAGATCCTTCGCGTTGCCCAGCCACACGTCGGTGCCGTGGGAAAGGCCGGAAATGCGGATTAACTCCTGCATGGTGGAGGGATGCGTGTCCTCCAGCATTTGCCGCACGAAGGCCGTGCCGAACTCTGGCACGCCGAAGGTGCCGGTGTTGCAGTTGATTTCTTCTTTGGTCACGCCCAGGGCCTTGGGGGAGGAGAACAGGCTCATCACCCCCTTGTCGTCCAGCGGGATCTTGCGGAAGTTGACACCCGTCAGCTCTTCCAGCATATGCAGCATGGTGGGGTCGTCGTGGCCCAGAATATCCAGCTTGACCAGAATGTCGTGCATGGAGTTGAAGTCGTAGTGGGTGGTGATGGTTTTTGATTCCGTGTCGTCGGCGGGATGCTGCACGGCGGTGAACTGGCAGATATCATACTCCTGGGGCAGCACCACCATACCCGCGGGGTGCTGGCCGGTGGTACGCTTCACGCCCACGCAGCCCTGGGCCAGGCGCTCCTTTTCCGCGTCGGAGACGGTGAGGTTCCTTTCTTCCAGATACTTTAAAACATACCCGTAAGCCGTCTTGTCGGCCAGGGTGCCGATGGTGCCAGCGCGGAATACGAATTCCTCACCGAATAATTCTTTTACGTAATTATGAGCCGTAGGCTGGTATTCGCCGGAGAAGTTCAGGTCAATGTCGGGCACCTTATCGCCCTTGAAGCCCAGGAAGGCTTCAAAAGGAATGTCGAATCCGTCCTTCACCAGGGGGTTGCCGCAGACGGGACACTTTTTGTCCGGCAGGTCCACGCCGATGGTGTACTGGGGCGGAATGTCGAAATCCGCCTTGCGGCAGGTTTCACAGCGATAGTGAGGCGGCAGGGAGTTGATCTCCGTGATGCCCGTCAGGAACGCCACGAAGGAGGAGCCCACGGACCCGCGGCTGCCGACCACATACCCGTCGGCCAGGGACTTTTTCACCAGCTTCTGGGCGATGGAATAAAGCGTGCAGTAACCGTAGCCTACGATAGCGTTGAGCTCCTTGTCGATGCGCTTCTGCACGATCTCGGGCAGCTCGTCGCCATAGAGCCGGTGGGCGGTGCCGTAGGTGAGTGACTTAATATCGTTTTCCGCCTCGGGCCAGAAGGGGGAAAAGGTTGTTTTTCCCTCCGGGTGCTTGGGAAACAGGCGCACGTCGCCCACGCGGCTGGCGATCAGCTTGGGATTCTTGATGACCACCTCGTAGGCTTTTTCCTTGCCCAAATACGAGAACTCCTTCAGCATTTCGTCCGTGGTCTTGAAGTACAGCGGCGGCTGGTGGTCGGCGTCGTCAAAGCCCTGGCCTGCCTGGATGATGGAGCGGAAGATGGCGTCCTCCGGGTCGAGGAAATGCACGTCGCCCGTGGCACAGACGGGGATTCCCAGCTTTTCGCCTAAGCGCACGATGCGGCGGTTGAACTCCCGCAGGTCTTCTTCACTGGCGACCCGGCCTTCCCGAAGCAAAAAGGCGTTATTGCCGATGGGCTGGATTTCCAGATAGTCATAAAACCTTGCGATCTTGGCCAGCTTTTCATCCGTTGCCCCGTCTACCATGGCGGAAAACAGTTCGCCGGACTCGCACGCGCTGCCAACGATCACGCCTTCCCGGTACTTTTGCAGCACGGCCCGGGGAATGTGGGGCTTGCGCTTGAAATACTTTAAGTGGCTTTCGCTCACCATGTGGTTCAGGTTGGTCATGCCGTCCTGGGTGGCAGCCAACAGCACGATATGCCAGGAGTTGCCCAGCGTGTAGCCGGTGGACACGCTGTTCAGGTCGCTCAGCTTTTCCGCGCCCTTTTTCTTGGCTTCCTCAATCATCCGGGCCAGGCATTGCGCCGTGGCGGCGGCGTCGTTGACGGCCCGGTGGGCGTCCTTGAGGGACACACCCAGGTGCTTGCATACCGTGCCCAGACGGTGAGATTTCAGGGTCGGATACAGCTTCCGGGCCAGGGTCAGCGTATCCAGGTGCGGCACGTCGTACGCCAGGCCCAGGCGCTTGAGCTCACTGTCCAGTACGGCGCAGTCGAACTTGGCGTTGTGAGCCGCGATGGGGCAGCCGTCCATGAAGGCCAGCAGCTTGGGCATGGCCTCGGCGATGGTGGGCTGGCCCCGCAGCATCTGGTCGGTGATGTGGGTGATTTCAGTAATCTTGGCGGGCAGCAGCATGCCGGGGTCGATCAGCTCTCCATAGCTGTCCACTACCTGGCCGTGAGCCAGCTTCACCGCGCCGATTTCGATGATGCGGTCCTTGGAGGTGTTCAAGCCGGTGGTTTCAAAGTCCAGCACGATCACGGGGGTGTCGATGGGCAAATCTTCCTGCTTGCCGGTCACCACCTCGTCGTCGTCGGTCAGGTACCCTTCCACACCGGGCAGGAGCTTGATATTGTTTTTCTTCGCCGCGCCGAAAGCTTCGGGGAAGGCCTGCACCACGCCGTGGTCGGTGACGGCGATGGCCTCGTGGCCCCACTTGGCCGCCCGCTCGATCAGCGCGGAAGCGGAGGACACGGCGTCCATGTTGCTCATCTGGGTATGCAGGTGCAATTCGATGCGCTTTTCCTCGGCGGTGTCCATGCGCTGGGGCAGCTCGCAGGAGGAAATGTCCCGGGCCATGACCACCGTTTCGTGGGAGAATTTGTCGTACTGGGTGTCGCCGCGCACGAGAATGCCCATGCCGGGCTTGATGGCTTTCACCACGTCCTGCACCTTTTTTCGTTCTTCATCGGTGATGGGCGCGGGCTCTTCGTCCTTGCGAGCGCGGGCATGATAGCGCAAAAACGCCTTCACGCGGATGGTGGAGGTAAAGTCCGTGACCAGGAAGGACAGCAGCACCATTTCGCCGCCGGAGATTTCTTTGTCCTCGGCGGAGAGCACCTTGCCCCGGATGACCACCAGGCCGGTGTCGTCGGTCAGTTCCCGGATGGGCATTGGCGGATCGTTGATGGGGCGGCCCTTGATTTTGGGGTCCTTTTCCTTGGGCTTTTCGGGGGCTTTGGCGGTGATTTCCTCGTACCGCTGGGCGCGCTCCGCCGCCACGCGGTCCTGGCGCTCCCGCTCCTGCTGAATCTCCCGCAGGCGCTTTTCCTCGTCGCCGCACACCCGCAGCGCCACTTCCGTGTCCAGCCGGAACACGTCGTGAATCACCGGGCCCAGCTTTTCCGGGATTCCCTGTTTCAACATGTATTGGTAGGAAAATTCGTCGGGCATTTCCAGCGTCACCCGCCCGTTGCCCGGCACCCACCGCATGTCAAACTCCCACGACGCCACGGCGGGAAAATGGCGGATCAGGTAGTGATTCAGCGGCGCGCAGTACTTGTCCGGGTTCTGCAGAAACTCCTTCGCCAGCGCGGGAGAGGCCACCCGCAGCGAAAAATTCAGCCCCGGAAACGCCCGGCCCAACGCGTTCTTCATCAGTAAAAAGCCCTTCTCCCCGATCAGCACGTCGGAGAGAAAGGAGAAATACGCCTTGTTCTCGCTCTTGGAAAACCGCACTCGCTCGATGGCGATCTTCCCTTCCGTTTCCGGCAGCGCCTGCGTCACGCTACGGAGCAGTTCTTCATAGGTCATGTATGATTTCCTCAAATGATTGTTGACATCATTGAATGCTGATCTGATCTGCCAAACAGCCAAAAGCCCTCCCCCGAGGGGACCCTGGCAGCCCCGAAGGGGGAGGAGGCTCCCTGCGAGGGGAAGGCTTTTAGGGGGCTATGGATTCAATCCAAATCGTTCAGCCTGATCCGGTTTCGGTCTTATACTGTTAACAGTGTTGTTCTCAAGGACAATTTTCAAGACCAACGCGGAAGATACGCTGGGGCTGTTCGCCCCAGACCCCAACCAGGGTACTGAGTACCCTGGACCCGCAACTGGCGAAATAACTTAGTTGAAAGTAGCAGATAACTTTCGCCTGGTGCGCTGGGGTTACGAAAAGTTTGAGGGCTTCTGGCCCAAGAAAGCCCGGGAACATCCGAGGGGGAAAGTGAACTTTCCCCTACGGATGATTCCCTGGC
>CADCJO010000077.1 GCA_902801765.1 uncultured Eubacteriales bacterium | reverse complement strand
TCCGTGTTCCTTTCTGCTACAGTGGGAACCAACTTGATTCGTTCATTCAAGCAGTATCCACTAAATGGGTCCAGGGGGCGAAGTCCCCTGGTGCGGGGGGGCGGGGGCCGCACAGGCCCCTGCTTCGTTTCCCTTAGTGAATTAAAGTGCCTTGAAATAACTTTCCTTCCCGCCCTTGCAAGAAAGATCAAATCCGGTTATAATGAAGCGGAAATGGTTTTGACTCTTTTTGAAAGGACACATGCATGCGGTTTACATTTTGCCCGCTTTTCAGCGGGAGCAGCGGAAACGCGCTGTTTATCGGCGCGGGAGACACCAGAATACTGATCGACGCCGGCATGACCGGCAAGGCCATCGAGGGGGCGCTTCGGGAAATCAACGTGCTGCCCGAAACGCTGAACGGCATCGCCGTCACCCACGAGCACAGCGACCATATCAAGGGCGTGGGCATCATCAGCAGAAAATACCACGTTCCGATCTACGCCAACGAGCGCACCTGGAACGCCATGGCCCGCAGCATTGGCGAGATTCAGCCGGGCAACCGCCGGATCTTCGAGGATGAAAACGACTTTTATATCGGCGACCTGGCCCTGTATCCGTTTCCGATTCCGCATGACGCCGCCGATCCGGTGGGCTACCGCGTGTATTACGGCGGACGCAGCGTGGCAACGGCTACAGACATGGGTTATGCCCGGAAAAACGTGCTCAAAACCCTGGCCGGGGTGGACGTGCTGCTGCTGGAAAGCAATCATGATCCGGAGCTTTTACGTATCAATCCGCATTACTCCCTGTATTTAAAGCAAAGAATTCTGAGCAATCACGGCCATCTGTCCAACCAGGCCAGCGCGGAAGCGCTTTTACAGCTCCTGGAAACCGGCGTGCGCGAAGTGCTGCTGGGGCATCTGAGCGGAGAAAACAACACGCCCGAGCTGGCGATGCAGACGCACACCGATATTCTGACCCGCGAAGGCGTGCGAATGGGCGAGGACGTTCATCTGGGCCTGGCCTGGCGCAACCGGGTGAGCAGGAAATTTGAGATTGGGTGAGGCTTTTATGAAACTGTATGTACTGGGCTGTCACGGTCCCTTTCCCCCTGCAGGCGGGGCAACCAGCGGATATTTGGTGGAGAATCATGGGCAAACGGTGCTGATGGACTGCGGCGCCGGCGTGATGGGATGCCTGATGCGTCTGTGCGATCCGGCGCAGCTTGCGGGGGTTCTGCTTTCGCACCTGCATTTTGACCACGCCAGCGACCTGCTGGTGATGCGGTATTACCTGGAAATCGTGGGAAAGACGCTGCCCGTCTATGTGCCGCCGGAGGACGACAGTCCATTTCGCGCTCTCTTGACGGCTCCGGCTTTCGACGTGCGGCCCTACCCGGAATCGCTTGACATCGCCGGACTGACCGTAACCACCATGCCCGTGCGTCATCCGGTACCCTGCCGAGCCCTGCGGCTGATGGACGGGGAGAGGACGCTGGTGTTCACCGGCGATACCAACGACTGCCCGGGTCTTGCTGCGTTCGCGGAAAACGCCAACCTGCTGCTGGCGGACGCCGCGTTCCTGGAAGCGGAATGGACGGCTCAAAAACCTCATATGAGCGCAGCGCATGCCGGGAAGCTGGCGTCAGAAGCAAACGCAAAATCTCTGTATCTGACCCATCTGCCGGTAAAGCATGAACCTTCCACCCTGGTCAAAGAGGCGCAGACTGTCTATCCCCGCGCCCAGGCTGTGTTTCCAGGCCTGGAGATTTCCCTGTGAGCGTCCGCCCGTTTCATCATCAACGTCCACTGGTCGCCTCCGCGCTTTCCTTTGGGGTGGGTGTATGGGCGGGCGTTTCGTTTGCCTGGCGTCCAGCGCTGTACGGGCTGGGTTTATGCGCGTCAGTTGCGGGAGCCGTGTTTCTTCCCGCTATTGGGAAAAAGCGGATTGTCGGTGTGATGGCCTGTTTTCTGTTTTTCGGCGCGCTGCTGGGTGGATGGAAGAGCCATCCCGCGCTGCCGCCCGAAGGAAAATACCGGGTGACCGGCGTGCTTTCCTGCGACGCGGCGCTGCGGGAAAACGGCAAGGCGGCGGCTTATCTGGAACAGGCGATCGTTCAAACCGACACGGAACAGACCCAAGTCGGCAAACTGTACTGGACCTATATCCCCGACACGGAACAGCCCTTCCTGCCGCGGGAGGGGGATTGGGTGGCGTTCGACGCGACGCTCTATCATCCGCAGGGACAGGAAAACCCCTATGGCTTTGACTTTCGCATGTATCTGCTGCAAAAAGGCGTAGTAGCAGGCGTATCCGGGGCGAGGGAAACGGAAAGGATCAGCCATTCAGGACGAGGCTTGGCCTCTGTGCTTTACCACCTCAAGCAAGCGCTGACAGAACGTGTGCGCCTGATTTTCGGGGAAGACAGCGCCTTGCCGGAAGCGCTGCTCCTGGGCCAGCGCGATCAATTGCCGGAAGAAACTACCCGCGGTTTTTCCGACGCGGGCGCCGCTCACCTGCTGGCGGTTTCCGGACTGCACGTAGGATTGCTGACCGGGCTTTTTTACATTCCGCTGCGGCGGCGCAGTCCCAAAGCACGGATGGTGATTCTCAGCGCATTTTTGCTTTTGTACTGTGCTTTGCTTGATTTTTCCGCGCCGGTGGTGCGGGCGTCGCTGCTGATTCTGATCGGCCTGTGGCGGCGGATCGTTCGCCGCGCCTCGGACCCGCTGACCATGCTGGGCTCAGCGTTCCTGGCGATCCTGCTTGTCCGCCCGCTTGATTTGTTTTCCGTCAGCTTTCAGCTGTCCTTCTGCGCGGTGCTGGGGATCGTGGTGTTCAGTCCTCTCTTTCCCGATCGTTCCGAACCATCCCCTGTCCGTGCTCTGCTCTCCGGCTGGCGAACGACCCTGTCCGCGACCATCGGGGTGGCGCTTCCCACGATGCAGGTGTTTCATCGCATTTCCCTGATCGGTTTGCTGGTGAACCCACCCGCCTGCGCATTCTTTTCCGTGCTGCTGCCGGTATATCTGCTGGTCATGATCGTTGGGTGCGTGTGGCTCCCCGCCGGTCTTTGGCTGGCGCGGTTCGTGAATCCGGTCACGCGCGGTTTGGTCAACGCGGTCACCTGGCTGGGCAGCCTGCCCTTCGCTTCCCTGTGCGTCCCCTTCCTGCCCTGGTATTGCCTGCTCGCCGTTACGATTGCGCTGGTCTTCGCCACCCGGTATATTGTGCTTTCACCCGGGAAAAAGCTGACTTCCGCGCTCCTGGCGCTGTTCTTTTCCTTTGGCGCATGGCGGCTGACAGTCAACCGGAACGTACAATTCGTTCAGCTTGCCATGGGGCAGGCCGACGCGGCCATTTTGATGGATGGACCAGAAACCTGCGTCATCGACACGGGGGAATACGGCGGGGATACGGCGTCTTACCTGCTGTCCACGGGCAGGCAGGCCGACCGCCTGATCCTGACCCATTTGCATACCGATCATTGCCTGGGTGTGACTCAGCTTCTCAAAGAAAACATTCCCATCGGGACGGTGTACCTGCCCGAAGGGGCGGAGGAACAGCAGATTGACAGCCCGTGTCTGGAATTGCTGGAAGCGCTGAAAGCCCGTGGCATTCCCATCCTGCATCTTGCCGCTGGAGATATGATCCATCTCCCCCGCTCCACGATTGCCGTTACGTGGCCTGTGTCCGGCACGGTGGCCGCAGGGCAGGACGCCAACCGGTACAGCATGGGGCTGCTTTGCGATTTGGACGGTGTGAAGCTGCTCACCTGCAGTGACATTGCGGGCGATTATGAAGTCTATGCCGCCCGGGACGCGGACATCCTGAAGGTTCCGCATCATGGAAGCAAAAGCAGTACAGGCAAGGATTTTCTGGCTTGCGTTTCCCCGCGGATTGCGATCATCACCGCCAGCCGGATGAGCGGCCGTCTGCCAAATCCCGATACGGTAAAGCGCCTTGAAGCCGAGGGCGCGGCGGTCCTCAACACCGGCTTCACCGGCGCGGTCACGGTCGACGCGAAGCAGGGAGAAGCAACGATCACAACGCACTTGAACGAAAAGGAACAGCCATGAATCATACAGAATTTTTTGCCGCCCTTAAGCAGGGAAACGTCGGCGGGTGCTATCTGTTCGAGGGCGAGGAGGAGTATACCAAACGCTCCGCCCTGAAAGCCCTGCGGGAAAAAGTGGCGGGGGGTGATTTCGCCGCCATGAACGACTCGCGCCTCATCGACCCCGCTCCCGACGCGCTCATCGCCGCCGCCGAAACGCTCCCCTTTATGAGCGATCGACGCTTCATTGAGGTGCGGGACAGCGCCATGCTGACCGCCGGCAAGGCTAAGGACTACGACGAGGACACCGCGGTCAAGGAGCTGGACGGATACTTGGGACAAATGCCGGATACAGCGGTCATCGTTTTTTTTGTGCATGGAAAAGCGGACGGGCGGAAAAAACTCTATCAGGTGCTGAAAAAGAAAGCGAACATCGTTGTCTTCGACCCGCTGGATGATAAGGAGCTGGCCCGCTGGATTGCTGCGACACTGAAGAAAGAGGGAAAGAAAATCAGCGCCGCCACCTGCCAGCGCATCTGGTTTTCAGCCGGGCGGGATCTGACAATGCTGGCCAACGAGCTGGGCAAGCTGGCCGCTTACGCGGGCGAGCGGGAGGAAGTGACGGAGGCCGACGTGCAGGCCGTGTGCGTGCAGTCGACGGAGTATAAGGTATACGATATGGCCGACACTCTGCTTTCCGGTCAAGGCGCAAAAGCCATGCGCATGCTGGAAGCGCTGCTGCGGGACGGGGAAGAAAGGCTGATGCTTTTATCCCTCCTGGGCCGTCAATGCCGCCAGCTTTCCTATGTCAAGGCCATGGCAGCGGCTGGTACGCAATTGGGCGAAATCGCCGGGAAAATGGGCTTGCCCGGCTTTGTGGCCCGCAAGCTGCTGGACACGTCGAAGGCTTATACCCAAAGACAGCTGAACGAGATGGCAAAGCTGTGTCTGGAGACTGAATACCTGGTCAAGTCGGGACAAATGATGGATGTGGGCAGCCTGGAAAAGGTGATGCTGCAAATTCTTTCCATGCGGGAGGCAAATCGATATGTCTGATATAAAAAAATTACTGCTCAGCGCGGGCGTACCGATTGCGCCGGATCGAGCAGACGCGCTGAACGTGTATCATGATTTGCTGATTGACTGGAACACGCGGATGGATCTGACCAGCGTGCCCGACGCGGAGATCGCCCGGCGGCACTTTCTGGATTCACTGCTGCCGCTGACAAAAGCTGAATTCTTCCCAACGGGTTTGCACGTCATTGACGTGGGCACCGGCGCGGGCTTCCCAGGCCTGGCGCTGGCGATTGTGCGGCCGGATTTCAGTGTGACGCTGCTGGAGGCTCAGGGCAAGCGCTGCCAGTTTTTGCGGGCTGTGTGCGAGGAACTGTGTTTGGACAACGTGACCGTCATCCAGGATCGGGCGGAAGTGTTGGGCCGGACCGAGGGCCACCGGGAATGCTATGACCGGGCTGTCGCCAGGGCCGTCGCGCCGCTGAATGTGCTGTGCGAATATCTGCTGCCCTTTGTGCGCGTCGGCGGATACGCACTGTGCTGGAAGGGGCCCAACGTGACGGAGGAAATGGAAGATGGACGCGCCGCCGCTGAAAAGCTGGGCGGGATGCTGGAAGCGCCCGTCTCCTTCTCCTGGGAAAATGAAAATCATTTGCTTTCCCCCATTCGCAAGGTCGAAACAACCCTTCCCTCATATCCGCGCAAAAACGGCATCCCCGCCAAACGTCCTTTAAAAAAGGACAAATGACGACAGGATCTTTCCCGTATCCTGCCGTTTTCTGGCATACGGTTTTCGCATCCTCCCACTTCCACGAGGCAGGAGGATTTTTGTTTTTGAAGAACCTCTGTAGGAGCGCTGGCTTTTATGCGCTATGCGTAAATGGACACTTTAATTCACAACGGGGCGAGGGCCTGTGCGGCCCTCGTGCACCTGCACCAGGAGATTTCATCTCCTGGACCTCAATAGCAGATATAGCTTGAACTGGTGAATGAACTTTGTTCCCGCTGAAACGGAAAGAGAACGCGGAAGTCTGACTTGATGTCGTTGTGCTTCTGGCCCGGCGGATGAATCGCCGATGACCGCCTGTGGCGGGAATTTCATCGGCGATGAAATCAGGCGAAACGAGCAATGTCCGCATGAA
>CADCJO010000076.1 GCA_902801765.1 uncultured Eubacteriales bacterium | reverse complement strand
AGGGCGGTCACCGCCCTGGCGCAGGTCTGGGGGCGCGCAGCCCCCAGCGTCTCCTCCTCGTCGGCTTTGAAATTCGCCCTTGAGAACATAGCTGGTAATACTTTATAAGAATAAAAGAAGCAGGGAAAGAAGTGGACATGGAACAGACACATCGCATACTGGTCACGGGGTTTGAACCCTTTGGCGGCGCTTCGCTGAATACTTCCGCGGAGGTGCTGCACCGGCTTCCGGACACGATTGGCGGCTGGCAGGTAACGAAAGCCGTGCTGCCGGTGGTGTTTGGCCGGGCGGCGGAGGAAGCGCTGCGGTACGCCGCGGATTTGACTGTTCTGCTCGGCGAGGCGGGCGGACGGACGCTGGTCACGCCGGAGCTGTACGCAAAAAACGTCCGGAACGCGAGGATTCCGGACAATGCGGGTCAGCAGCCCATGCAGGAAATCATCCTTCCGGACGGGCCGGAGGTATACCGCACAGCCGTTCCTGTGAAACGCATAACAGCGCAAATGCAGGCGGAAGGGCATGGCATCGCCGTCTCCGGGGACGCGGGCGCTTTTGTTTGCAACGACACGTATTATCTGGTGGGCATGGCCAATTGCGTCCCCGTGGTTTTTCTTCATGTGCCCGCCCTTCCCAGCAAGGCGGACGCATTTGCGGATACGGTCAGGCGGTTTATCGAATTGGCCGAAGCGATGGAAACATAAGCGCCTTTTTCCGGCTTTTCCGCAATCACCCCGCCGCCGGTTCGCAGATCATCTTCGTCTGAGCGAACGCCGCCGCAGCTTCGGGTTTTTCGGTGGGGCTGATCCAGGCGTCTATTTGTTCCCGGGGAAGGATAAGCGGCATCCGGTCATGAATGAAGCGGGTTTCCTCTCCCGGTTCCCGCGTCAGGATCACGAAGGCGGGCAAACCCTCCTCCAGGCGGTACAGGCCGCAGAGCCAGGTCACAGTCTGGCCCGGCGGCTGGATGGCGTATTTCGTGCCCGTGGCTTTTTTCGCGGCGTCGTGCTGCCACTCAAAATAGCAGGAAGCCGGAACGATGCAGCGGTGAGCCGTCCACGCCTCCCGAAAAGTAGGCTTCATCGCGGCGGTTTCCGTCCGGGCATTGATCAAAAGCCCGGCGCCGCCGTTGTTTTTTTGGAACGGAGAAGCCCCACTTCATGGGAAACACCGTCCGCTTTCCGGCGCGGCTCATCGCAATCACCGGCACGACGCTGGAGGGCTTCACTTCCCCCGACCGCGTGACCGCCGCGGCATTGGGAAAGCAGGAAAGCAGCGGAGAACGGTTCATCTCCTCCACGATGGGCCGAAGCTCGGGCGATTCTTCAAGAAAGTAACGTCCGCACATCACGGATTCACCTCCGGGGCCTTACGGCTTTTTTCAAGAACAAATGGGCTCCTGTCACAGATACCGTCCGGCAACGATTTCCGGATTGCCGCTGATTTCCGGCTTGTACGGAATACCTTTCGGTTACGCTCATTATACTTCCGCGCCGGGGATTTGGCAAGAACAGAGCAGACCGCGCACGGCGCGTGGAACAGGACGTGAAAAAAGACTTAACAAATCCTCCATCCTATGATATACTAAGAATGGTATCTTATCAGCGTATGCTTTTTTACATGAGGAGGAAACGGCTGGATGGATTCTTACAAGCTGCTCATCACGGGCGGGATTCCACTGGTGGGAGAAACTTATGTGTCCGGCGGAAAGAATACATCCGTGGCGGTGATTGCCGCCACGCTGCTGTGCGATGAGCCCTGCGTGCTGGAAAACCTTCCGGATATCGAGGACGTGCACGTCCTGATCGACATCCTGAGGGATTTGGGCGCGAAGGTGGATTACCAGCCCGACGCCCGGCGGCTGTCCGTTGACCCCCGGGATGTCAACTCCTTCCGGGTGCCCTATCGCCAGACCCAGCGCATGCGGGCCAGCTACTACATGCTGGGCGCGCTGCTGGGCCGCTTCGGCCAGGCCGAGGTGGGCTATCCCGGCGGCTGCTCCATCGGCGCGCGGCCGGTGGACCAGCACCTGAAGGCCTTCCGGGCCATGGGGGCGGAAGTAGAAGACCGCGGCGCGAAGATCACCGCGAAGGGAAAAATGATCGGCGGGTCCATGGTGTTTGACCGCATCACCGTGGGCGGCACCATCAACGCCATCCTGGCCGCGGCCAAGGCCGAGGGCAACACCACCCTGCACAACGCGGCGCGGGAGCCCCACGTGGTGGACCTGGCTAACTTCCTGAACTCCATGGGCTGCCGCGTCAAAGGCGCCGGTACCGACACCATCCGTATCACCGGCGTGAAAAAGCTGCATGGCAGCGTGTATACCGTCATCCCCGATCAGATCGAAACCGGCACCCTCATGATTGCCGCCGCCGCCACCCGGGGCGACGTGGTCATTCGCGGGTGCATCCCCACGCATATGGAATCGCTGACGGCCAAGCTGCTGGAAATGGGCGTGGCGGTGAGCGATATGGACGACGCCATCCGCGTGCGCACCGTGCGGGGCCACCGGGCGGTCAACATCAAGACCCAGGAATATCCTGGCTTCCCCACCGACCTGCAGCAGCCCATGAGCGCCATGCTCACCAAGGCCAGCGGCGACAGCGTGGTAATCGAAACAATTTTTGAATCCCGCTTCAAGCACCTGATGGAAATGCGCCGCATGGGCGCGCAGGTGCAGATTCTGGATCAGACCGCCATCATCCAGGGCGTGAGCGAATTGTACGGCGCGCCCGTCACCGCCACCGACCTGCGGGCCGGGGCCGCGCTGGTGATCGCGGGGCTGATGGCCAACGGCGTAACGGAAATTTATGAGCCCGGCTATATCGAGCGGGGCTATGAGCATATCGAAGAAAAGCTGCGCGCCCTGGGCGCGAATATCCGCCGGGAACCGCTGGAGGAATAACGATTCCGCCGCGGCCTGTTTCCGTATATCTTTTCGATGTATGCTTCCGCGCCTCCCCTGTAACGGGGAATTACGGAAGGGATGAAATGATTGAATTCCTTTGAAATATTGGGCCTGCCGCGAACTGCTACGGAACAGCAGGTGCGCCGGGCTTATCATACAAAAGTGAAGGCCTGCCATCCGGACCAGTTTTCCGACGGCCAGGATCAGCAAAAGGCCCAGGAACAATTGATCCAGCTGAACCTGGCCTATGAGGACGCGCTGCGCCTCGCCATGGGCCATCCGGACGGCGCGCCGGTGAACGTGCTGTCTGTGGAGGAAGCCAAGCATCTGGCCATGAAGCTGATGGAGCAGCGGCGCTATGACAGCGCTTTGCTGCAGCTCAGCCACGCCGAAAGCCGGGACGATGAATGGTACTACATCCACGGCCGGCTGCTGATGAATATGCACCAGTACGGCACCGCGCACCAGTCCTTCCGCGAGGCCGTTCGCATGCGGCCCGACAACCGCGCGTACCGCCAGGGCGCGCTGGACGCCGCCGTGGCCATCAAACGCAGTCAGAAGCTGCGCTATCGCATGGCGGAATGGGCGGGCAGCTTTTTCCGCCGGCCGCATACGCGCGGAAGGCGGTAACACTTTTGAAAGGAGTGCCGCGGTAAGCGGCGATACGATACAGCTATGAATCTGCCAAACAAACTGACCCTGCTGCGGATCTGCCTGATTCCCCTGTGTCTGCTTTTATGGGCGCTGGGCCTGCCCATCCCCGCTGCGATCGCCTTTGCCGTGGCGGCCATCACCGACTTCTTTGACGGCTACATCGCCCGCAAACAGAACATCGTAACCGTGTTCGGCAAGTTCGCCGACCCGGTGGCGGACAAGGTGCTGGTGCTGACGGCCATGGTGTTCCTGTGCGCCGACGGGCATATCCCCGCCTGGGCCGTTTCCATCGTGGCGGCGCGGGAGCTGCTGGTGGACGGGCTGCGGCTGGTGGCTGCCGGAAAAGGCAACGTAATTGCCGCGGGCTGGCTGGGCAAGATCAAAACCAACCTGCAATACTTCTGCGTCGTCGCCGCCATGGTGCTGCCCAAGGGCCATTGGCTGACGCTCACCTTCACCATCCTCATGGCGATTATGACCGTTTGGAGCGGCGCGCAGTACGTGTGGGGCCACCGGGAAATCTTCAAAAACGGCGGCATGTAAACCCGATTTTCAGTCATTTTTCTCTTGACGAATCAGAACGAATGTTCTATAATAAAGATGCTCTTACAGTCATTGAAGGATAGACAGGGAGCGCGTTTCTCCCTGTCTTTTGCAATTTCAGCGCAGGCCGCAAAAGGAGAACAGACACCATGGCGAAAAAGGAAACCAAGAAAAACGAACTGAAGCAGGACACCACCCAACAGGAAAAAATGAAGGCGCTGGAAGCCACGCTGTCCAGCATTGAAAAGGAATTCGGCAAGGGCACCGTGATGAAGCTGGGCGAAAAGACCGCCATGCAGGTGGATGTGGTGCCCACCGGATGCCTGGACCTGGACATCGCCCTGGGCGTGGGCGGCATCCCCCGGGGCCGTATCGTGGAAGTGTTCGGCCCGGAATCCAGCGGTAAAACCACCGTGGCCCTCCATGTGGTGGCCCAGGTGCAGAAGATGGGCGGCGCGGCGGCCTTCATCGACGCTGAGCACGCCCTCGACCCCGCTTATGCCAAGAACCTGGGCGTGAACATCGACGAGCTCTACGTCAGCCAGCCCAACTGCGGCGAGGACGCGCTGGAAATCGCGGAAGCCCTGCTGCGCAGCGGAGCCATCGACATCGTGGTCATCGACTCTGTGGCCGCGCTGGTGCCGCGCGCTGAAATCGACGGCGAAATGGGCGACTCCTTCGTGGGCATCCAGGCCCGCCTGATGAGCCAGGCCATGCGCAAGCTGACCGGCGTGGTGGCGAAAACCAACGCCATCGCCCTGTTCATCAACCAGATTCGTGAAAAAGTGGGCGTGATGTACGGCAACCCCGAAACCACCCCCGGCGGCCGCGCGCTGAAATTCTATTCCTCCGTACGCCTGGACGTGCGCAAGGGCGAACAGCTCAAGAACGGCAGCGAAGTGATCGGCAACCGCACAAAGGTGAAGGTGGTCAAGAACAAGGTAGCCCCGCCCTTCCGCACCTGCGAATTTGACCTGATCTTCGGCCAGGGCATCAGCCGCGAAGGCAGCCTGCTGGATATGGCCGTGGCCAAGGACATCATCGTCAAGTCCGGCGCGTGGTTCTCCTACAACGACCAGCGCATCGCCCAGGGCCGCGACAACGCCCGCCAGTACCTAAAGGATCATCCCGACGTGTTCGACGAAATCGACGCGCTGGTGCGTCAGCAGCTGGCCCAGACCACCGTACCCGCTGTGTCCGAGGACGAAATCCCCGAAATGGACGTGGACGCGGAGGACGACCTGACCGAGAGCAGCGATGAAGAGTAACGGAAAAGCCCGGACCGATGCCTGCGACCTGTGCCGCATCGAGCTGGATCATGTGGGCGTCACCGCCGGGGCGGACGTGCTGCTCCAGGACGTGAGCTTTCACATCCACTGCGGCCAGCTGACCACCCTGGTCGGGCCCAACGGCGCGGGCAAAACCACCCTGGTGCAGGCGATTCTGGGCCAGCGGCCCCACTCCGGGCGCATCCGCCACGTGGACGCGGATGGCCATAATTTCCCCGCGCCCCGCATCGGCTACGTGCCGCAGCAGCTTCCCTTTGACCGGGAAATGCCCCTGACGGTATGCGACCTGATGGCCGCTTCCCTGTCCCGCCGCCCGGTGTGGACGGGAGTCAGCAAAGCCACGCGGGAGCAGATTCACGCGGCGCTGGACGAGACCCAGGCGGCCAAGCTGATCGATCGGCGGCTGGGCGCGCTCAGCGGCGGCGAATTGCAGCGGGTCCTTTTAGCCATGGCGCTGACGCCCGTGCCCGATTTGCTGGTGCTGGACGAACCGGTGTCCGGCGTGGATCAGAACGGACTTTCCCTGTTCCTGCAAACCGTGTCCTCCCTGCGGGAAACCCACCATATGGCGATCCTCATGGTCAGCCACGACTGGGAGCTGGTGCGGCGCTACGCGGACTGGGTGGTGCTGGTGCAGCAAAAGCTGCTGAAACAGGGCACACCCGGCGAAGTCTTTTCCTCGCCTGAGTTCGAGAAAATTTTCCGCGGCGAAATCAACCGCAATCTGGAGCGTGACATAACCGCCGGGGAACCCTATAAACCGTAAGCAAAGCAGGGCTGTGGAAAACGCAGTCCTGCTTTATTCTCAATTATGGGGCACTTTAATACACTTGGGGGTTACGCTGGGGCTGTTCGCCCCAGACCCCAACCAGGGTCCTGAGGACCCTGGACCCACAACTGGCGAATTCACATCGTTAGAATAAACGAACA
>CADCJO010000075.1 GCA_902801765.1 uncultured Eubacteriales bacterium | reverse complement strand
TCCGCTTCATGCGGACATTGCTCGTTTCGCCTGATTTCATCGCCGATGAAATTCCCGCCACAGGCGGTCATCGGCGATTCATCCGCCGGGCCAGAAGCATAACGGCATCAAGCCAAACTTCCGCGTTCCTTTCTGATCCAGTGGGAACCAACTTGATTCGATCACTCAAGCAGTATCCACTAAATGGGTCCAGGGGGCGAAGTCCCCTGGTGCAGGTGCACGAGGGCCGCACAGGCCCTCGCTCCGTCGTAACTTAAGTTACCCTTTCAAACTGCCAATCGTTCTGTTATTCCCGTTTGGTTTGAGCCAGCTCCACCATGCGCTCGGCCATGATTTTCAGCTGATCCTTCAGCTTGTGGATGCAGTCCATTTCGGTGCAGTAGCCGCGCACAATGTCCTCGGCGAAGGTGCGGCAGGTGGGGGAGCCGCAGGAGCCGCAGTCGTAGCCCGGCAGGCCCTCCAAAATGGCGTTCATCCGCGCCATCTTCTTCATGGCCTCCATCATGTTGTCGTCCAGCTTCATGGCGGGGTTGGGCTCGATTTCCGCGTCAAAGTACAGCGGATACTTGGTCAGCATGGAAGCGGGCACGGTGTCCACGGGATTTTCCTTGGAGCAGGCGCGGCTGAGCTTTCGGATGGCGTTCTTCGCCACGTAGTTGTTTTCAAAGTTCAGCGGGCCGCCCACGCAGCCGCCGATGCAGGCGTTGCCCTCGAAGAACACCAGGTCGCTGAGCATGTTGTTTTCGATTTCCTCCAGCACGCGGCTGACGTTCTGGATGCCGTCCACGGCCAAGGAGTTGTCGGGGCAGACCGCGTTGGCCTCGCCGCTGCTGGCCGCCCACCGCACGCCGAACATGGTGGAGGAGGGCTGGGTGGGATGGGCGAGGATGCGGCCGATATGGGGCATCATTTTCCCGTAAATTTCCATCATGGAAATCGCCCCGTCAATGGCGGACTTCTGCTGGCCGATGGGGGAGCGGATGGCGGTCATTTTGGCGGGGCAGGGCGTGATGAAGAACACCCCCACGTCCTCCGGCGGGCAGTGGTGCTTCCGGCAGAATTCGTCCTTGGCGATTTCCGCCGCCACCTCGATGGGCTGGCGAATGTCCACGATGTTGGGAATCAGGTCGGGGAAGCGCACCTGAATCAGCCGCACCACCGCGGGGCAGGCGGAGGAAATCAGGGGACGCGGCAGCCCCGGTTCCCGCAGCTTTTCATGAATGGCGCGGCTGACGATATCCGCGCCGCGGGCGACCTCGAACACTTCCTCAAAGCCGATGGCTTTCAGCGCGTCCAGCACGGGGCTGATGGATTTGATCTCTTTGAACTGACCGTACAGGCTGGGCGCGGGCAGGGCAATGGCGTGGGGGAAGCCGTGAATCGCGCTCAGATCGTCCGTTACGGCCACCTTAGCGTGGTATTCGCAGATGCGGATGCACTCGCCGCAGTCGATGCACCTTTCGTCAATGATGTGCGCCCGGCCGTCGCGGACGCGGATGGCCTCGGTGGGGCAGTGCTTTAAGCAGTTGGTGCAGCCCTTACATCGGGTCACGTCCAGGCGGACGGAATGGTAGCGGTTGGTTGTCTGTTCCATGATCGCGCCTTTCTCAGGCTAATCGGAAGCGCATGCTGATGCGCGTTCCCTTGCCCAGCTCACTTTGTATGTCGAACTCGTCGGCGTTTCGCTTCATGTTGGGCAGGCCCATGCCCGCGCCAAAGCCCAGGGAGCGGGCCTCCTCGCTGGCGGTGGAGTAACCTTCCCGCATGGCCATGGAAATATCGGCGATGCCGGGGCCGACGTCTTCGGATACCAGCAGCACCCCGTCCGTGTCCACGTCCAAGGTCAGCTTGCCGCCGTCGGAGTGGATGACCAGGTTCAGCTCCACTTCATAGGAAGCCACCGCTACCCGGCGCATCACGTTGCTGCCCACGCCCAGCTGGCGCAGACGGCGCTTGATGTCCGTGGAGGCTTCGCCCGCGCGGGTATAATCGCCCTTGGCGACGGGGTATTCGGCGTGAATAAAGCTTTCGCTCATCCTTCTTCTCCCTCCGGCCATTCGATGGGCACGCCCCGCAGCCCCGCTTCATACAGCAGGCCGCAGGCGGTGAACGCCGTCACCTTTGTGGTCATGACCACCAGGCCCTGGTCCGCCGCGCCTTCCAAAATATCATCCGTGGGCACCTTGCCTCGGGCAAACACCAGGCATTTCAAATCCAGCATGTCCGCTGTCCGCAGCACGTGGGGGTTGGTCAGCCCCGTGATCAGCACGGTTTTTTCGTTCACAAACGCCAGCACGTCGCTCATCAAGTCCGAGCAGCAGGCCGTCAGCGCGGGCGTGTCCAGTTTTTCTTCTCCAACCAATACTTTGGCGTGCAGCACATGCACCATATCGCCGAGCGTCATATACATCCCCCGCAATAAATAAAAATAAGATAAAACATCTATCATCAACTATACATTTTTTTGCGTTTCGTGTCAACAGGATGGTATAAATTTCGTCATTTGGGACATGAAAAAGAATTGACGGGGCTTCGCCCCGCACCTCCTCCGGGCCATACCGTCTTCCGGATCAAACGCTGAACAGAAAAAAATTGAAAAGGGTATTGACAAAACAAAATTATGTGGTACTATTATATTTGATCAAAGGTAATTACCGATGATCAACGATGAAACGGGAAATCAACAAAAAGGAGGACGCGATCGTGAATTTTTATGATTACGCTGTGACCACCCCCAAGGGCGAAGAAGTTTCGATGAAGAATTTTGAGGGCAAGGTTGTGCTGGTTGTCAACACCGCCACGGGCTGCGGCTTCACGCCCCATTACAAGGACCTGGAAGAAATGTACGAAAAGTTCCATGAAAAGGGACTGGAAATCGTGGACGTGCCCTGCAATCAGTTCGCTGGTCAAACCCCCGGCACCGATGACGAGATTCATGAATTCTGCACGCTTAAATACAACACCCAGTTCCCCCAGATGAAAAAGAGCGACGTGAACGGAGAAAACGCCCTGCCCCTGTTCCAGTACTTAAAAAGCCAGAAGGGCTTCGAGGGCTTCGGTCACGGCCCCATGGCGCTGGCCATGGGCGCTATGCTGCATAAGATCGACAAGGATTACAAGAACAATCCCGACATCAAGTGGAACTTCACCAAGTTCGTCGTGGACCGTCAGGGCAATGTGGCGGCCCGCTTCGAGCCCACCGCCCCCATGAAGGACGTTGCGGCCTGCGTGGAAAAGCTGCTGTAACGGGGGATTTTTCTGGGGGGAACCATTCTTTGGAGGCCAAAGAATGGTTCCCCCCAGCCCCCCTTCCAAGAAAGCCATAAAAGGAATCTGATCTATTTATTGGTTACTTGATTTGGAGGAAATACGATGAGCCGCTACGACATCGCCATCATCGGCACAGGCCCGGCGGGACTGTCCGCCGCCATCACGGCCACGATCCGCAATAAAAAGGTGCTGCTGCTGGGCAGCAGGGATTTGACCGAAAAGCTCAGCAAAGCCCACGAAATTCAGAATTATCTGGGCTTCCCCGCCGTCAAGGGCGCCGACCTGGCCGCGGCCTTCCAGCGCCACATCGATCAGATGGGTATTGAGATCACCGAAAAGCGGGTGAGCGCCGTGTACGCCATGGGCGATTTCTTCGCCCTCCAGGCGGGGGAGGACATGCTGGAGGCCTCCAGCGTCATCCTGGCCACCGGCGTGGTGCAGGGCAAACCCCTGCCGGGGGAAAACGAGCTGCTGGGCCGGGGCGTCAGCTACTGCGCCACCTGCGATGCGCCTCTGTACCGAGGCAAGCGTGCCGCCGTGATCGGCTACAGCCCCCGGGAGGAAGCGGAAGCCGCGTTTCTTTCCGAGGTGTGCAGCGAAGTGCTGTACTTCCCCACGTATAAAGAGGAAACCCACCTGCCCGCATCCGTGAAGGTCATCCGGGGAAAAGTGGCCGGCATTGAAAGTGACGGACAGGCGAGGGTTGTCAAAACCGCCGAAAACGGGTATACTGTGGATGGCGTGTTCGTGCTGCGGGAAGCCGTGGCCCCCGGCCAGCTGGTGCCCGGCCTGGAAACGGAGGGCGCGCATGTGGTGGTGAACCGCAAGATGGCCGCCAGCATCCCCGGCGTGTTCGCCTGCGGCGACATCGTGGGCACCCCCTACCAGTACATCAAGGCTGCCGGGGAAGGCAACGTAGCCGCCCTCAGCGCGGTGGCGTACCTGGATCAGAAAGAACGGAAGTAAGCCTGGGGGAAACCATTCTTTGGAGGCCAAAGAATGGTTTCCCCCAGACCCCCATCCAAGAAAGCCGTAAGGGTATTTTTATCCCTTGCGCTATGTAAACGATGGGCTAAAGTCACGCTTCAATAAAGCTTAAATTGGAAAACAGAAAGTTTTCTATTTATGGCTTTCTCGGAAAGGGGCCTGGGGGAAACCGCTCTTTGGTCCCCAAAGAGCGGTTTCCCCCAGAAAAAAACAAAAAAGGAGAATAGAATCATGGTTAAGAAGATCAACGCGGAACAGTTTGAAAGCGAAGCCAAGAAGAGCGACGTGGCGGTGGTGGATTTCTCCGCGACCTGGTGCGGGCCCTGCCGCATGCTGGCCCCCGTGGTGGAAACCATCAGCGAAAAGCTGGCGGGCAAGGTGGACTTCTACAACGTGGACGTGGACGACGCGCCCGAGCTGGCCGGGGAATACCGGGTCAATTCCGTGCCCTGCCTGGTGCTGATGAAGAACGGCGAATTCGTGGATCAGTCCATCGGCTTCAAGCCCGAACCCATGATCACCGCCTGGATTCAGGAAAACCTGTAATTTCCGCAGGCATTGATGGCGCAGTTCTTCACCGGCCCGGTGGCGAATTGCGCCATTGGTTTTACATGAACCACCGATTTCAAGAGGACACAGCCTTTGCAGGAGGGAACAACGTGGAGATTCAGGATGTCGTTGCGTATATCAATTCACACAAAGACCCGGTGCTTACGCCCGAAATGAATGCGCTGGTCATGCAAACCTGTTACAGAACCCACCGACTCACGATGGAGCTGAACACGGTTTATTATGAGCCGGAGGAAATCAGGAAGCTGCTGTCAGACATTACCGGCGAACCGATTGATCCTTCCTTCAATATGTTCCCGCCTTTTTATTCCGACTTTGGCAGAAACCTCCACTTTGGAAAAAACGTGTTTGTGAACGCCGGGTGCCATTTTCAGGATCAGGGCGGCATCTTCATCGGCGATGGCGTACTGATCGGCCATAATGCCGTTTTCGCCACGATCGACCATGACCTGGACCCGAACAGCCGTATGAATCATTATGCGCCGATTCACGTGGGCAATCAGGTCTGGATTGGGGCGAACGCGGTGATCACAAAAGGCGTTACCATAGGGGACGGTTCTGTGATCGCCGCCGGTGCGGTGATTACAAAAGACGTTCCGCCGGGCGTCGTGGCGGGCGGCGTGCCCGGTAAAATCATCAAACGGCTATAAACAATGAACAGATAAGTATTTCCCTTATGATTGATTAAACGGCAGGTGACAACCATGACCGATATGGAACAGCGTCCCCAGGACGACCTTCCCCAATTGCATCTGGACAGCCAGCTTTGCTTCCCGCTGTACGCGGCGGCGCGGAAGGTGGTGAACCATTACACGCCGTACCTGAAACCCCTGGGCATCACCTACACCCAGTACATCGTGCTGCTGGCCCTCTGGGAAAGCGGCAGCGCCACGGTGGGCGACCTGTGCCGCAGACTGTATCTGGACAACGGCACCATCACACCGCTGCTGAAAAAAATGGAGGAATGCGGCTATATCGCCCGCAGCCGCTCCAAGCAGGATGAGCGGGTGGTCACCGTGACCATCACGGAGCAGGGCTGGGATTTGCGCCAGCGGGTGAAGGACATTCCCTTCCAGGTGAGCGGCTGCATCCCGCTGACCCACGACGAAGCCTTTGAACTGTTCAAGCTGCTGCATAAGCTGGTGCAGAGCATGGTATAATACAGCTGCGCGGCTGAATCCTTAACAGTCATGTTCTCAAGGATGAATTATAAATCCAGCAACGAGGAAACGCTGGGGTTTCACCCCAGACCCGACCAGGGGGATGATCCCCCTGGACCCGCAACTGGCGAAATAACGTAGATTGGATAAGCGAACAAGCTCCGCCTGGCGCGCTGGGGTTACGAAAAGATAGAGGGCTTCTGGCCCAAGAAAGCCTGTGAAAATCCGAAGGGAAAGTGAACTTTCCCCTCGGGATTATTCCCAGGCTTTCCCCGGATGCTTTGCATCCGGGATGGCGGCTTCGCCGCCGGGCCAGAAGCACAACGGAACCAAGCAAGACTTCAGCATTCTTCCCCGCTTTAGCGGGAAGCAAGCTGTTTTCCCAGCTCAAGCAAAATCCGCTATTGAGGTCCAGGAGATGAAATCTCCTGGTTCAGGGGTACAGGGGGCTGAAGACGGTCAACGTAGCGCTGCTACGCCTCCCTCCATTCAGCTTAGCCACGGCGCAAAATCCATCCCAAATCTGATACATTTTTAGCTTGAGTTTAGTATAAGAATAAAAAAGAACAAGCGCCGGAAAAAAACCGGCGCTTGTTTTGAACAATAGATTAGTCCACCGTGTAGGGCAGCAGCGCGATGGCACGGGCGCGCTTGATTGCCTCGCTCAGCTGACGCTGATGCTTGGCGCAGTTGCCGGTCATGCGGCGGGGCAGGATCTTGCCGCGTTCGTTGATGGAACGGCGCAGACGGTTGACATCCTTATAATCAATGTATTCAATCTTGCTCACGCAGAAATCGCACACCTTACGGCGGGGGCGTTTTCCACGGGGACGCGGGCGCTTTTCGCCACGATCTTCAGACATAATCGTTTTCCTCCTTCATTCATGATTTCCGTTGAAGGTTCTCAGAAAGGCAATTCTTCTTCGTCCACCTGCACGAAGCCGCCGCCCTGGGGCGCGGAGCCATAACTCGCGGGAGCCGCGGGACGGGCTGCCGGCGCGGGCGCGCTGTAAGCGCCCACATCGCCCTGTTCGCTGCGGGGTGTCAGGAATTCCACGTCATCGGCCTGCACTTCCAGGCTGGCGCGGGTCTGACCGTCATTGCCCACATAAGTGCGGCAGGTGACGGGGCCGCTGACGAACACTTTCCGCCCTTTGGCCAGGTATTTCGCGCAGTTCTCTCCCAGCTGCCGCCAGGCGCTGACGCGGAAGAAATCCGCTTCGGGCTGGCCCGCTTCCGCATTGCTGCGGCGGCGGCGATTGACAGCGATGGTGAAGGAACACACGGAATCCCCGGAGGGGGTGGTGCGCAGTTCGGGATCACGGGTTAAATTGCCGATCAGAATGACCTTGTTCATCTTCGCTCCTCCAATTATTCAGCGGCAGGAGTTTCCACAGGGGCTTCAGCAGCGGGTTCAGCTTCCGCGGCGGGAGCCGCAGCGGGAGCCACGGGCGCCACGGGGGCGGGACGCACGGCGCGGGGCTTGATGCCCACCTTGCGCTCGATCTGCTTGATCACCTGATAGCGAATGACGCTGTCGGAAATCTGAAGGTTGCGCTCCAGTTCCTTGGGAAGTTCAGCCTCGGCCTGGAAGTTCACCAGCACGTAATAGCCCTCGGTCTTGTAGTCGATTGCATAGGCCAGCCGCTTCTTGCCCCACTCTTCCACCTTGTCCACAGAGCCGCCGTTGCCGGTGATCAGCTCGTTGAAACGGTTGATGAGCGCCTTGCGGGCTTCGTCTTCCACAGCAGGATCGATGATGTACACCACTTCATACTTGTTCATTGTTTCTTTCACCTCCTCATGGACGTATGGCGTCCTATCCTTGTAGGACGCAAGGATGTGCCAATTGAGTATTTTACACGATGATTCGAAAAAAAGCAAGTGTTTTTTTCGATTTTTTCAGCTTATTTGGAAAAAAATATGGTTCAATGCAAAGCTTTGTGAAAAAAGTGCTTTCAACCAATGAGACAGCTTTTTTTCCAATTCCCCCTTATGGCTTTCTCGGAAGGGGGCGTGGGGGGAACCCCGCTTTGGTCCTCAAAGAGTGGTTCCCCCACAAACTTTTGCATTGAGCAAAAAAGACTGGACCCGGGCGTGCTTTTACCGGTTCTGAACGTAGCCCAGGGTTTTCAGGTCCTCGGCGGAATCGCGCCAGCCGGGGCGGACCTTCACCCACAATTGCAGATTCACGTGCATCCCCAGCAGATTTTCAATATCCGCCCGGGCTTCCGCGCCGATCTTTTGCAGCATAGCGCCTTTCTTGCCGATGATGATGCCCTTGTGGGAATCGCGCTCGCAATAGAGGGTGGCGTCGATTTCCATGAAGTGGTCGTTCATTTTCTTCATCGCCATCATCTCCACGCCGATGCCGTGGGGCACTTCGTCCCGCAGATTGCGCAAGGCCTTTTCCCGGATCAGCTCGGCGCAGATGTCGCGCTCGGGCTGGTCGGTGAGCATATCGTCGGGGAAATACTTGGGACCGACAGGCAGGTGGGCGGCCAGATCGGCTTTCAGGGCGTCCACGCCGTCGCCGGACTTGGCGCTGACGGGCAGGATGCCGTCGTACTTGGCGTCCTTAAAGGAGTCGATGATGGACAGCAGGTTCTTGGGCTCCACCAGGTCGATCTTGTTGAGCACCAGCAGCTTGTATACCTTTTTATGACTCATTTCCTCCACGATGCTGCGGTCGTGGGGGCCGATGGCGGTCACGTCCACCAGCACCAGCAGGGCGTCGATGCCCTCCATGGCTTCCTCAATGGACTGCACCATGAATTCCCCCAGCTTCGTGCGGGGGCGGTGGATGCCGGGCGTGTCCACAAACACGATCTGGCAGTTGTCGCCGCCCATCACGCCCATCACCCGGTTGCGGGTGGTCTGGGGACGGCTGGACACGATGGCGACCTTCTCGCCCACCAGGGTGTTCAGCAGCGTGGATTTGCCCACGTTGGGCCGCCCCACGATGGTGGCGAAGCCGGAATGGAAGTTTTTGTTTTCTGACATAGAGGTTCCTTTCTGAATGCTTTCGCAGGTTGTTGTTTTTAGGTTTGGATATTTAAGGGTACTTTAATTCACTAAGGGAAACGCTGGGGCTATTCGCCCCAGACCCCAACCAGAGTCCTGAGGACCCTGGACCCGCAACTGGCGAAATAACATAGTTGGGATAAGCAAACAAGCTCCGCCTGAGGCGCTGGGGTTACGAAAAGTTTGAGGGCTTCTGGCCCAAGAAAGCCCGGGAACATCCGCAGGGGAAAATGAATTTTCCCCTGCGGATGATTCCCTGGCTTTCCCCGGATGCAAAGCATCCGGGTTGGCGGCTTTGCCGCCGGGCCAGAAGCACAACGGCACCAACTCAGACTTCCGCATTCTTCCCTGTATCAGCGGGAACCAAGCAGAAGGAGGGCCGAAGCGCCCGGACAATGATCCAGTGGATCATTGTCAGCGTAGGCCGGGCGGCAGCCCCGTGAGAAATCTCCTGGTGCAGGTGCACGAGGGACGAACCGCCGATGACCGCCTGTGGCGGGATTCTCATCGGCGGTGAGATCAGCCAAAACGAGCAATGTCCGCATCAAGCGGACTTGCGACGATTGAGGCTGCGGATCGCATAGGCCCTCGCCTCGTCGTGACTTAAAGCCTCCAATTCGCCTTATTCTTTCCCCAGCACTTCCAGCGTGCCGCTGTTGGGGCCGAAGCTATGGGGCAGCAGCTCGTACAGCGGGGCTTCCGCCCGCTCGTCCCCGCAGGCGACGATGACGCGCAGATCGGGCGCAAATTCATTCAGCGCCTGGCGGCACACGCCGCAGGGCCAGGCCATGGTTTTTTCGGCGGTGATGGCAATGGCGGTGAACTCCAGCACGCCCTCGCTGACCGCCTTGAACAGGGCGGTGCGTTCGGCGCAGTTGGTGACGCCGTAGGAAGCGTTTTCGATATTGCAGCCGGTAAACACCCGGCCGTTCTTCGCCAGCAGCGCCGCGCCGACCTTGAAATGGGAATAAGGAGAATAGGAAAACTGCATGGCTTCCTTCGCCAGAGCGACCAGCTCGTCGTCCGTTACCCGGCCGATGCCAGCCTTGTTCAGCGCTTTTTCTTCCATAATCCGCATCCTTTCTTTGTCGTCATCCCGCATGTGATCATACCCCATCAGATGAAACAGGGCGTGGGCGGTGAGGTAAGCGAATTCCCGTTCCAGGCTGTGGCCGTACTCCGCGGCCTGCTCCTGTGCCCGGGGCAGGGAAATGATGATGTCGCCCAGGAAGCAGCGGCCTGATTCATCGCGCTCCCGCAATAATTTCTTCTGGCACTGGCCCAGGGTTTTCTGCGGCTTTGCGTCCGTAGAGGGAAAGGACAGCACGTCGGTGGCCCGGTCGATGCTCCGATATTCCCGGTTGATTTCCCGGATCGCTTCGTCGTCCGTCACCCGCAGCTGGGCGTATACCGGCAGCGTAATGCCCTCCGCTTCCACGCAGGCGTTTGCCGTGCCTTGCAGCAGCTTGTCCGCGCCGCCCGGCATGGGCACGTCCCACGCGATTTCCAAATACGCGCTCATGGTTCTTCCTCTTCCTGTTCGGGCGGCAGAGCGGTTTCATAGGGCTCGTCGTTCGCCGTCTGCCTGGCCTTGCGTTCGGCTTCTTCCTTCGTTTTTAAGGCCCGCTCCATTTCCTTGGTGGGCAGCGGCTCCACGTCGATCAGCTTTTCCACCGACACCGGTTTGGAGGCGGGGATCGGCTCCACCGTCACCAGCCGGGACGGGCCGACGGGCGTCACCCGGGGCACGCTGTATTCTTCCTTGTTCGCGGCGGGGATGCTTTCTTTTTCCTGCATCACCTCGGCGGTGGTCTTCTCCGCCTGGCGCTGAACCTTCAATTCGTCCATGTCGGGATACTCGATGCGCTCATGGAACACGCCCACCAGCACCTGGCTGGCAGCGGCGCAGATTTTTTCAATGTCCCGCAGGGTGAGGGGACTGTCGCTGAGCTGGCCGTCCTCCAGCTTGCCGCGCACCAGCTTCACGATAAATTCGTCAATTCCCTCGGGGGTGGGGTTTTTCATCGTACGCACAGCGGCCTCGATGGTGTCGCACAGCATCACGATGGCGGCCTCCTTGGTGGTCGGCGGATGGCCGTCATAGCGGAATACGTTGATGTCCACGGGATTGCCGTTCGCCTGCTGCAATGCCTTATGATAGAAGAACATAACCGGCGTATTTCCGTGGTGCTGGGCAATGATCTGCTGCACCGCCTCCGGCAGCCGGTACGCCTTCGCCAGCGCCACGCCGTCGCGGGTATGGGACGTGATGATGGCGGCGGACACATAGGGGTCCACGTGGTCGTGGGCGTTCACGCCGCCCATCTGGTTTTCCGTAAAATAGGAAGGACGCTTCAGCTTGCCAATATCGTGGTAATAGCCGCCCACACGGGCCAGCAGTGGGTTGGCCCCGACGGCTTCCGCCGCGGCCTCAGCCAAATTGGAAACGATGGTACAATGATGATAGGTGCCCGGCGCTTCCAGCAGCAATCGCCGCAGCAGCGGCTGGTTGGGGTTGGACAGCTCCATCAGCTTGACGGGCGTGGGCAGGTTGAAGATCATTTCCAGCAGGGGCTGGATGCCGATGCACAGCAGCGCCGCGATCACCGCGCCGCCGCACATCCAGGCAGCGTGTACCAGAGAACCGGACAATTCATTGTTGGTCATCAGGCCGATGGCCAGGATGGACAGAAAATCAATGCCGCCTGCCGCCGCGCCGGACAAAAGCACCCACAGCCTGCTGGTCTTGCGGTGCATCAGCATGGCTGCCGCGGTGCCGGACAGCAGGCCGGTGACGATCATGGTGACCATTTTATCGGCGTATTCCTCACTGCCGCCCGCGGCCACGGCCGCCACCAGGATGGTGAGCGCGGCGTTGCAGATCACGGCGGGGCGCAGCCCCAGCAGCGCGGTCATCAGCAGGGCGCAGAGCACCGTGGGGGCCAGGTAGGCGTTGGCGATGCGCGCCACCAGGCTGACGGCCAGGGTGATAAGGAACACGGTGAACATCAGGATAATTTTGCTGGTTTCATCCAGCACATTGTCATCCTTGATGTGGGAGAGCAGAAACAGCATGACCGCCATCACCAGCGCCACCAGCAGCGCCGCGCCGATGTAAATGGTCATGTCCACTTCGCCGTTGCTCAGCAGGCCCAGAGTAGACAGCATGGCCAGCTGGTTGGCGGTGATCCTGCCCTGGCCCCGGACGACGATGTTCTGTCCCTGCTTGTAAATCACGGGCTCCACCGCTTCCCGGGCGGCTTCCCGGGCGGCGTCGGTGACCTCCTGATCGATCAGCATGTTGGCCTGGATGCAGGCGTTCAGCACGGCGGGCACAATGTTCTGCCCCAGGGTGATCGAAATGCGGAAATTCACGATCTGGCGGATGTTATAAACCGCCGTGCTTTCCTGGCCCTGGGTCACGTGGCCCTGCATGGTGCTTTGCAGCACGGCGTAGAGCAGGGTGTAGGCTTCTTCCAATTCCTCTGTTTTGCAGCGCATCAGGCTGGTCAGCTGGTAATCCGACAGGTTGACCAGGGTCAGCAGATCGCGGGCGTACTGCAATTCCTCTTTGGTGTATACCTTGGAAGCGGAGATTTCCCCCAGCGTGCCCGCGTACTGGCGCACGGAGCGCAGCTGAGAAAAGATCAGGTCAAAATCGTTCATCACCTTTTCGGTGATGCCTTCCTGGTAACGGTACGTCGGGGTCACCTGGGCGGCGGCTTCCCTGCGCCGCTGTTCGGTGCTCAGCTCGTCCACCACGTCCTTGGAGGCGGAAATCGTGGTGGTGGGCACCATGCCGACCTGCAGGTTGTACCGCATCGGCACGATGGCGACCTCAAACAGCCCGATGATGATCGCTGAACCCAGCAGACAGATCAGCACCCGGACGGTATCGGGGGAGCGAAAAACTTCCTGGAGGGAGAGTTTTTTGCCTTTTGTTTCTTTCTGGCTCATACTCCGTCCCCTTCTTTTGCCTCATACGCTTCATAGGCGCGGACGATCTTCTGTACCAGCTCATGGCGCACCACGTCGCGGGCGGTCAATTCCACCACGCTGATGCCGTCCACGTCCTTGAGCACCTCCATGGCTTCCACCAGGCCGCTCCTGCGCCCCTTGGGCAGGTCAATCTGCGACACGTCGCCGGTGACGATGCAGCGGGAGGACGCGCCCAGGCGGGTCAAAAACATTTTCATCTGTTCGGGGGTGGTGTTCTGGGCTTCGTCCAGGATGATAAAGGCGTCGCCCAGCGTGCGGCCGCGCATGAAGGCCAGCGGGGCCACCTCCAGCGTGCCGCGCTCCGCCATGCGCTGATAGCTTTCCACGCCCATGATTTCATACAGCGCGTCGTACAGCGGCCGCAGGTAGGGGTCTACCTTCTGGGTCATGTCGCCGGGCAGGAAGCCCAGGCGCTCGCCCGCTTCCACGGCGGGCCGGGTGAGCACGATGCGCTCCACCTCTTTGTTTTTCAGCGCCACCACCGCCATGGCCATGGCAAGATAGGTTTTGCCCGTGCCGGCGGGGCCCACGCAGATGGTCAGCTCGCCGTTGCGCACGGCGTTCACATATTCCCGCTGGCCCAGGGTTTTGCATTGGATGCGGCGGCCCCGGTGGGTAATGGCCACCACGTCGCTTAGGATCTCCTCGATTTCCTCCAATCGCCCTTCCCGGGCCAGGGCCACGGCGTAGCGGATGCGGGAGGCGTCCACGATTTCGCCCTTGTGCAGCATCTCCAACAGCTTGCGAATCACCCGCTCGCCCATTTCAACGTCCGCCGCGTCGCCCTGCAAAACCAACTCCTGGCCCCGCAGCGAGGCGCTCACGTTCAATTCCTGTTCCAGCGCGGCCATATTCCGGTCGTTCATGCCGAACAGGGAAAGATAGGATTCCATGTTTTCAAGCGTCAACTGCAAAAAACTGCGCATCTCCTTTGAGGGTTTATTGCCCGCGGCGGCCGATGTCCCTCAGGATTTCGGCGGTGGCCGTCACGGTGATAGTATCCCCCTCTATCATATCGAATTTCATCCATTTGTCAACAGTTTCCTCATTGATCAACGCCTGATTCAAAGCAAAAATTGCCGCCTGCGCCCCTTCCCGCTTCGCTTCCTCCACATCGCGGCGCCGCGGGTGGAGAGAAACCTCTGTAAATGTTTCCCGCACCACCCAAACCGGCAGCCACACACCGCCCAGCGGAAGGGTTTCTTTTTCGCGGTCGCTGGTCAGGTAGTCCGGTTCTTTTTCCCGCTGCCAGGAAAAAAACGGCGTATCAATCACGCGGAGCACAGTTTTCCTTCCTGTCGGTTCAGATGCGGTTTCCATGGTCGGCACCCGCGCGGACACGCTGATCCATTGCCGGGCGATCACTTCGCCGCGGGCCTGCACGGGATGCGCTGTGCCATCCTTGCCCCGTTCCTCCCCGCGTATCAGCGTTTGGCCCGTTTTTACGAAATCCCCCGCCTTGACAGCCGGGGTGCCCGCGTAGGCGGTGACGCGCTGAATCAGCCCGTCCGAGGCTGCCACAATATTTCCGGTTCCTTCGTTGGACGCCACGTCGGGCGGCGGTACGCCTTCCTCCAGCCGCACCACCAGGCTGACGCCCTGCCATTCCGCGCGCACCCATTTCACCTTGGGCAGCCGCCATTCCAGCTTGGCGCGCAGATCGGACAGATGCACGCCGCTGCGCCGGATACCGGGATGAATCCCCAACTCGTTCAGAAACGTTTTCACCTCGCCCAGATACGCCCCGGCGTTTTCCACCCGCACTTCCCACACATAGCCCAGCGCCCAGATGAGCAATCCCACTGCGGCCAGCGCCCCGGCCCACAGGCCGATTCTTTTTGCCAACTGCTTTTCCAACCGCAAAAAACCCACCGGCTGGGCTGCGCTGACCTCAAAGCCTTTTTCCCGGGCCAGCGCGCTGAACGCTTCATAGTCTTTTTGCGCGCAGCGCAATAGCAGCGAACGGCTTTTTTCCCGCTTCACCCGGGTGAAGGAAATGCTCTGCTGCCGGGCGGCGTTCAGCAGCTTTTCCGCGCTCAGCCCTTTTACCCGGAACTGCACCTGCCCACTCATGCCTTCTCCCCGTCCACCGCCACGTCCTCCACCTTGCCGTGAATCAGCAGATCCTGCACCCCCAGGTGGTCGATGATCAAATCCTGTCCCGACACTGTGACCAGTCCCGACTTGGACCGGATGCGGATGCACTTGGTTTCATAGGAAAACAGGCCCCTGTGTCCCTCGATCACCACTTCTTCCCGGCCTGTCAGAATGATCCGCGCCGTGCCTTTCCCCACCTCCGGCGGGGCGATTTCGCTGATTTTCATACGCTTCACCTCAGGCCAGTATATGCGCCTAAAGCGCAAAAAAAGACCGGGAAAGCGGTGATGCTTTCCCAGTAGATAAAGGGCACTTTAATCCACAACGGGGCGAGGGCCTGTGCGGCCCTCGTGCACCTGCACCAGGAGATTTCTCACGGGGCTGCCGCCCGGCCTACGCTGACAATGATCCACTGGATC
>CADCJO010000074.1 GCA_902801765.1 uncultured Eubacteriales bacterium | reverse complement strand
ACGATTGAGGCTGCGGCAAAGCACCGCTACGTTGACCGGAATGAAGCACAGCCAGGACGGAAAAGACGCCCGAAGATTCAATGGTTTAGACGAGCAATAATATTATATCATGAAAGAAATGATTTCTGGTTCTGTACCTGAAATGCGGCTGCAAGAGCGCAATGGCCCAAGAAAAAACGTGGACAGAACGCAGCGCGTATGATACAATATTTTCCATGAGGAAAAGCCAAGAAAAACAATCAAAGGAGGCACATAACAATGCTGCTGGGAGGAACTGTAGCTGGGCGTTTCAGCAGCCCGGAGGAATGGGAACGGCTGCTGGCCCAAACACATTTCAAGGCCGTCACCGCGCCCTTTGACTGCCATACGCCGAATGAAGAGATCGCCGCCTACTGCGCCGCCGCGCAGCGGCAGGGGGCCGTGATTGCGGAGGCGGGTGTTTGGAAAAACCTGCTGACCCCCGATCCGAAGGCAGCGGAAGCAAACCTGAGCTACGCCAAAGAACAATTGGCTCTGGCGGACGCCTGGGGCATTCCTTGCTGCGTCAACATCGTCGGGACGCAAAGCGAAGTGGCCTGGGACGCAGCGGACAAAAGCAATTTTACCCCGGAAACCTATGAAAAGATCGTTCTGTGCATTCAGGATATCATCGACAGCGTAAAGCCCAGCCGGGCTTTTTACTGCATCGAGCCCATGCCCTGGATGGTGCCCGACAGCCCGGAAGCATATTTGCAGCTCATCCGGGATGTGGACAGGGAACAGTTCGGCGTGCACATGGATTTTGTAAATATGATCAATTGCCCGCGGCGTTTCCTGGACGCGGAGGGCTTCATCGGCGACTGCTTTCGCACCCTGGCGCCTTACATCAAAAGCACCCACCTGAAAGACACCAGAATGCACCTTACCCGCCTGACCACCATTCTGGAGGAATGCAGCCCGGGTGAAGGAAGCCTGAATTTTCAGCGTGTGCTGGCCATCATCGATCAATGTCTGCCAACCAACGCCCCGGTTCTGCTGGAGCATATGCAAACGTTTGAGGAATACGAAAAAGCATACGCGTATGTGGCGCGGCAAGCGGAAAAAGCCGGTATTTCCATATAACAGCTTTCTTCCTGCCTTTTACCATTGGAAATGAAGGAGGAGCTTGTCATGCTGATCAGAAGTATGCAGCCGAAAGACGCACCCGACGTTATCCGCATCTGGAACGCCTGCGTTTCCTCCGGCGAGGTGCTGTACTATCCCATGACGGACGGGATTTTTCGACGCAAATTCGTGGAGAACACCGGCTGCGAGCCTGATCATCTGATGGTTGCGGAGGATCAGAACCAGGTCATCGGCTTTTTGCAGGGCGTTGCGCCGCAGTCATTCCCCGGAAGCAAGCCGGGCATTGCTTACCTGACCGTTTTAATGGTGGATGCCGCCAGCCGGGGACAGGGCGTCGGCAGGGCACTGCTGAACGCTTTCGTGGAACGGATGAAAAGCCGCGGGGCGGAGAGCCTTTCTATTTCCAGCGTGAATCCCGTCAATCTTGATTGGCGCATTCCCGGAACGCCGGGCCACGATCACAACAATATGCCCGGGGCGGACGCGGAATGTCCCGGTTATCCGTTCCTGGAGCATTGCGGGTTTACCGTTCGGTACAGGGAAACCGCCATGTATATGAACCTGAAAGATTACCGTCTTCCCCCGGAAGTGGACGCAATCAGAAAAAGACTGCTTTCCGAGGGCATTTATACCGGGCCTTACGACGCCGGATGGAACTGCGGGTTTGACCGGATGTGCGATGGGGTCGGCAGCGACTATTGGCGGGATGTGCTGCGCACGGAAATCGAGGCCTGGAAAACGGGTAAACCCAATGCGGACCCGCGCATGTGGGCGGACGGCATTGCGCCCAAAGGCCCAAGAACGCTGCTTACTGCGGTTCATGAGGGGCAGATCGTCGGATTTACCGGCCCGGTGGATCTGCAAAAAAGCGGACGCGGCTGGTTTACAGGCATCTGCACGGACCCGGCTTTTGAACGCAAAGGAATCGCCACGGTACTGTTCAATCTGCTGATGCAGGCGTTCGTTCAGGAAGGCGCCGCATTTTCCACGCTGTTCACTGGGCTGGATAACCCTGCCCGGAAGGTCTACGAACGGGCGGGGATGCGTCCGGTCAGGCAGTTCAATCTGATGACGTTGAAGCTGTAAGCGTATACCTGTAGAAAGAAGGAGGGAACGATCATGCCCAAAACGATCATGGCGGTTGGCGCGCATACCGGTGACGCCCAATTGACCTGCGGCATGCTGCTGGCAAAGCACGCGATGAACGGCGACCGGGTGATCACCGTTGATCTTACGGCGGGAGAAAGAGGCACGCCCGCCGGATGGACGGTCAAAGATTTCAGGGAATACAATGTCGAATGCGCAGGGAAGTTCGCCCAAAAGATCGGCGGGGAATCCATTGTGCTGGATACGCCGGACGGCGAACTGTATGACACCAGGGAAGAAGAGCTTCGTTTGGCGGAAATCATGCGCAAATATCAGGTAAACGCCGTGCTGTATCACTGGAAAAACAGCCTGCACAAGGATCATGAGGCGGCGCACCTGATCACCGATCACGCGATTTTTTACGCCTCACTTGCGACCTTTGAGCATCCCCTTCCGCCCGCGCCGATCCGCAGCTTCATGTGCGCGGAAAACTGGGAGGATGAACCGGAGTTTATGCCCTATTACTGGTTCGACGTGACCCAGGCGTTCCCTGTCTGGAAAGAGGCCATCAAGGAACTGTGGCTGGCGGAGCATTCCACGAGCTTTCAGTACCTGCGCTATTATGAAGCCCTGAGCATCGTACGCGGCGCGCGCATCGGGGTGGAACACGCTACCTGCTTTGGCACAAGCCCCACGGCAAAGCGCCAGCGGCTTGATCTGCTGTAACGCCCAGGACGCCCGGATTTGAAAACGGGTTCTTCATACTGTTCCTCTTCAAAAGTCTTAACAGTTATGTTCTCATGGATGAATTATAAACCCAGCAAGGAGGAAACGCTGGGGTTTCACCCCAGGCCCCACCAGGGGGATGATCCCCCTGGACCCGCAACTGGCGAAATAGCATAGCTGGGAAAAATAAACAAGTTCCGCCTGCCGCGCTGGGGTTACGGAAAGTTTGAGGGCTTCTGGCCCAAGAAAGCCCGGGAAAATCCGAGAGGGAAAGTGAACTTTCCCTGCGGATTATTCCCAGGCTTTCCCCGGATGCGAAGCATCCGGGTTGGCGGCTTCGCCGCCGGGCCAGAAGCACAGCGGCACCAAGTCAGACTTCCGCGTCTCACACAGCATCTGCGGGAACCGACTTGATTCGATCAGTCAAGCTTCATCCACTATATGGGTCCAGGGGGCGAAGTCCCCTGGTGCTGGTGCACGAGGGCCGCATAGGCCCTCGCCTCGTCATCCGTCATAACATGACTGTTAAGAAGTCAGAAGAGGAAGAATATGATCTCATCTTATCTCTTCATCCCTTTGCGCAGAAAGCTTGCATGGGTTCCCATCACGATGGCTGTGCCCAAAGCGCCGCAGACGATGGCGGCGGTCAGCATTCCGTTGACCCCGAAGGTGTCGATCATCCAGCCGCCGCCGAGGGACCCGATGATGGTGGCTACTGAAAGGGACATGGTCATATAAGCCTGGCCCTTGATCTGATCCTGCTCCCGCATCAGGCTGTTAACATAATAGACGGAAGCCACCGTCATCAATCCCCAGCCCAGCGGCTGAAAAACCTGCACCAGATAAAACACGCCCATATTGGGAGCCAGCAAAGTCCCCAGCGCTTTCAAGGTAAAAAACGCCCCGGAAATGCGGAACCAGAAGCCGCTGCCCCTCCAGCGAAGCAAATAGGGAAACCCAAACATGGTCACCACTTCCAGCAGCCCGGCCAGCGCCAGCGCAGTTCCCATGTGTTCACTGGTTCCGCCTCGGGGAACAACGATCTGAAACGTAAAGTTATTGATGACCACATGGCTGATATAGATCAGCACGCAGCCCGCCAGCGTGAATGCAAAACCGGGATACCGACCGAGGAACGCCGCCGCGCCGCCCTTTGCTTCCGCTTGATTTTCCTTGATTCCCTTTTTGAAGGGGAAGAAAAAGATCGCCAGAAAAAAACACAGGGACGTAACGACCAGCGCCCAGGGCTCAACGACGGTTCCTTTCCAGGCGATCAGCCGACCGATCGTCATGGACATGACCGCATAGCCGATCGAGCCGAACGCCCGGGCGATGCTGAATTTCAGCGGCTTTCCCTGGTTGATCGTTTCCGTGGCCAGGGCATTGGTGAAGGGCAAAGCCATCTGGATCAATAGGATCGCCCCGCCCAGCAGCAGCCCGTTCGGTACGCTCCCTTTTCCATAGGCCATGGACAGGAGCAGCCCGAAGACCACCATCCCGCCGGAGGCAATCAGCAGCATCGTCTTGATCGACGGGCTTTTTTCCCGGTCGGCGTAGGCCGCGACGATGGGCTGCAGCAGCACGGACAGGCCGCAGGCCGCCGCGCTGATCAAGCCGATCATGCTGTTTGACAGCCCGCAGTCCAACAGATAAGGGCTGGCATACGCCAGCGCGGTGCCATAAACGAACCAAAAGAAGAACTGAACCGTCCCATAAGAACCCGTCAGCCAAGCCGCTTTTCTGTCCATGTTCATCGTACCGCCTTCTCTCATTCTTCCTCTGTGAGAACCATGGGGAGGATTGCGTCATTGTCCGTGATGGGGATGTCATCTCTTAACAGCCTGTGAAAGCAAAGGCAGACGGCGTGATCCGCTTTTCCCGCCAGGAACCTGTCATAATAGCCCGCGCCATGCCCCAAACGTTTCCCGTCCAACGACGCGCTGACGCACGGCACAAGGATGAAATCCAGGGCGTCCGCTGTGATTTCTTCCGTCCAATACCGGGGTTCCGGAATCCCCCAGGCTCCGGGCTGAAGCTCTGCCAGGCTGTGGATGCGGACAGCCAGCATCTCCCGTCGATTGATGCATTTGGGAACGTACACGGATTTTCCGCTTTCCAGAGCATGCCGCAGCAGGCGCAGCGTCGAAGGCTCCCTGTCCGTGCTGACATACAGGAAAACGCTTTGGGCAGCGCGATACTGCTTCATGGACAAAACCTTTTCCTGGATGATTTCGCTTGCCTGGGCAATATAATCCTGCGGCAGATGCTTCTGTTCGTTCAGCATCCGCCTGCGGAATTGTTTCTTCTCATCGTCCAACTGCCAACACCTCCGCAGGCTTCAATCTGCGTTGCCGGAATAAACGGTTTTGCAGCGGCCTTGGCCGAGCTGCGAAAACATTATATCAGGAAAACCGGCGCATCGCAATGTTCATCTTGCTTCATCCACATTTTTCCTGTATTATAAACGCACAGACCACGGACAGGAGGGACGGAATGACCGGCAGTTTATCGTGCGTCACGGAACGCATTCTTTTGCCAGATCACGGAAAACAATTGTCCTGTCGTCATATGAACAGATTTTTCATCATTTTTTTATTGGTTTTGCTCCTTTCGCTGCCGGCGCTTGCGGAAACCCGGCTTATGACGGTGTCCGATCTGCATTACATGGCTCCTTCCCTGTACCGCGGCAGCGAGCTGTTTTTGCACGTGCTTCGAAACGGAGATGGAAAGGTGCCGCAGTATGGCGAGGAGCTTCTTGCAGCCCTCTATCGGGAAATCATCGCCCAGCAGCCCGACGCCCTGATCGTTACGGGAGATTTGACTTTCAACGGGGAAAAGAAAAGCCATGAAGCGTTGGCGGATTGGTTCAGCCGCGTGGAAGCGGCGGGGGTGCCTGTGTGGGTCATCCCGGGAAACCATGACATCAACACTTCTCCGGTAGGGTTTGATCAATACAGCTACTTCCCGACGGAATCGGTCACACCGGAGGAATTTGCTTCGATTTATGCCGATTTTATCGGAACGGGAACCGTCGGTTTCTCCTATGCTGTGCCGGTTGGCAGCGGTCTGACGGTCGCCATGTCGGATGTTTCCATGTATCAGGAGCAGGCGCAAACCTTTGGGGTATTTACCGCCCGGCATGCCGCTTGGCTGGAAGGCGTGCTGAAGGGAAACGCGGCAGTCATCACTGCGACCCATCATAGCCTTTTGCCGCATACGGACTTTTCCAAAGAAAACTATCTCATGTTTGGCCACGAGGATATGCAGGCATTGTTGGAAAAATACAACGTTCACCTGAACCTTTCAGGCCATATGCATATTCAGCACGTCGCACGGGAAGGCAGCCTGTATGACGCCGCGCTGGGAGCGTTCTGTATCTGGCCGCATCGGTACGCAGCGGTTACCCTGCGGGATGACGGCAGCCTGATGTACGAAGCGAAGGAACTGAATGCTCAGTATCTGCCGGATGGCTTTCTGGATACAAGCCGGGAATGGTTTGCTGGGATTGCCAGGGACAAGGCAATTGCCTCCGATATAGCAGGGACCGGGATTGAAAAAGAAGCGATGGCGGATTATGCCGCCCGCTTCAATCTGGCCTATTTTTCCGGAACCTACCGCGCAGATGATGCCGCCTGGACTTCTGATCCGGCGTACGCATTGTGGGAAAAGCAAAAAGATTCCTTATTCTGGAAATACATGCGGCTTGTCATGGCCGAAGCGAACGGAGAAAACCTGATGCTGGGAGGGAGGCGTAGCAGCGCTACGTTGACCGGAATGAAGCAACGCCATGGCGTAAAAGATGCCCAAAGATGATATAGTTTTAGATTGAGTTTAGTATGAATCCATGGCAGATCCGCGTCATTTTCAATTCGCGCAATTCCAGTCTGAAAACAGACCTGTATTTTGACCGTCGTGTCCATGACGATACAGACTTTCCGAACGCAAATGGTTTTCCGCCGCGTTCTCCTTTGCAAGAGAACACAAAAGCCGCCCCACGGTTCGCGCAGAACTCGCGGGGCGGTTGGTTTGGCGGCGTCATTTTCTTTTCAGGTCACTGTATAAATCTTCCTGGTAAACGCCTTGACGGTAGAGCTTTTTGAAGCTTTCCACCACGGCGGCCTTGTCTTCCTTATAGGTCACGCCGAACCATTGATCGGCGGTGGGAAGGACGGAAACCGGCGTGCCGGATTTCAGCAGGCCATCCACAATCATGGGCAGCAGGTATTCCTCCTTGACGGGATTGACCATGCTGGCCAGAAACTGGGGGAACCCCGTTTTCAGCACATTCATGAACGCGGCGGGGAAACACCAGAAATTCATCGACACGAGGGAATTTACATCAACATCCCTGCCGCCCACTGCCGCGCCGGTGGGCGTTTTCATGATTTCGCGGGTTTCGGTGATGCCGGTGAGCGCACCGTTTTCCACAGCACAGATGCCGCGGGTTACACCGCCGTGATCGGACAGTGTGTTTTTGAGCACGTAGCCCACCAGACCGTAGCCGCCGGTTTTCAGGAACGCGGCGGCCTTTTTGAAGCCCTCAGTGCCGTAGTAGTCGTCGGCGTTGATGACGGCGAAGGGCCCGTCGATCATTCCTTCGCAGGCCAGTACCGCATGCCCAGTGCCCCAGGGCTTGGCGCGGCCTTCGGGGAGCGGAATGGGGATATTGGTGATTTCCTGGAAGGCATAGGCGATTTCCACGCCCAGAGGAGCGGCAACGGCTTCCACCCGATTCCCGATCCGCTCCCGAAAGTCGGCTTCAATATCATGGCGGATGATGAAAATGATTTTGTCAAACCCCGCCGCGACAGCGTCGTGGATGGAATAGTCGATGATGATGTGACCCTGAGCATCGATGGGTTCCAATTGCTTGATGCCGCCGCCAAAACGCGACCCGATACCGGCCGCCAGAATGACAAGCGTAGTTTTCATTTTGCATTTCCTTTCTGAAAACTTATCTCAGCCCATTGTAAAACGCCAAGAAAGCATCTATTTCTTCCTTTGTGGGATGGCCTTTGCTGGTGCCGCCTACCAGCTTGAAGGGGCCGAAGGTGTTATAGCCCTGGCAGATATAGCTGCCCAGCAGGATGGCGCGCTTTTGCTCGCAGGCGTGTGTGATGCCGACAAAATGATTTTTCAGCTTCATCGCCGCCGTGGCGACAAAGAACACGGGCTTGCGTTCGGGCAGATGCTCCAGCGCAAAGTTCATCACCTGCCTGGCAAACGCGCCGCCGTAAATGCCCGAAGCGAACCCTACGCGGTCAAACGCAGTTAGATCGGTGGCGGAAGGGTTTTCCACGTCGATCAAAACCACGTCCTTGGGCAGGGCATCCAACAGCTTTTTCGTGTTTCCATGATGGGTGGAATAATAAACAATTGCTGTTTTCATTGATTATACCCTCTCCGTATTCATGTTCAATATTCAGTATACCAGAAAAACTGTATATATTCAACCGTAAAAACCATGTTTTTGATTCGCGGGCCGCACAGTTTTTCAAGACGTTTTTTGAAGAATTGGCATGGATGATTGTGTTTTGTTCTTTCGGTGAAAAATCCCTTGCTTTTCTGTTCCGTATCCTATAAAATACAGTAGTAGAAGCTGACAATGCGTTTGCCGGCGTCGGCAAGGAAAGAAAGGACGAAGCCCCGGAAAGGAACGAGGCGTGGCGAAAAGCGCGGGGCCGTTTTCGGCTTCGGTGCGGATGATCGGCCTGCCAGCTGTTGTTTTTTCACAAACGAATCATCTGAAGGAGGAATTCCCCATGCAGTACGGTTTCTTTGACAATGCAAAACGCGAATATGTAATTACCGACCCGCGCACGCCCATGCCATGGGCCAACTATCTGGGTTCGCCCGAGTACGGCGCCATCGTGACCCAGAACGCGGGCGGGTACAGCTTCGTCAAGTCCGGCGCGGCGGGCCGCATCCTGCGCTATATGTTCAACCAGTTTGACGAGCCGGGTCGCTATATCTACCTCCGCGACCAAGACAGCGGCGATTTCTGGTCAGCCTCCTGGCGGCCTGTGGAAAAGGATTTGAAAGAATACGACACCATCACCCGCCACGGCACCAGCTACACCGAGATCGAAAGCGAATACAAAGGCATCGCGTCCAAAGCGCTGTACTACGTGCCCCTGGACGCCACCCATGAGGTCTGGCGGCTGAGCGTCACCAACACCGGCGACGAGCCCCGGAAGATCGCCGTATTCGGCTACGCAGAGTTCACTACCGAGAGCTTCTATACCCAGGACCTGGTGAACATGCAGTACACCCAGTTCATCACCGTCACCGAGTTCCACAAGGATCATATCCTGGAGCGCATCAACCAGTTCTGCCACGTGAACCCCGACGGCAGCAACGGCAGCGAGCGGTTCTTCGGCCTGGCGGGCGCGCCTGTGGAAAGCTACACCGGGCGGCGGGAACGCTTCCTGGGCGTGCATCGCTTCAACTGCCCCCAGGGCGTCGTCGACGGCAAGCTGGACGACAGCCTGAACTTTAACGGCAACCCCTGCGGCGCGCTGCAAACCACCCTGGAGCTGCAGCCCGGTGAAACCCGCGCGGTGGCTTTCATCCTGGGCCAGAAGACCGAAAAGGAAGCGGAAGCCCTGGTCAAGCGCTACAAGGACACCGCCTATGTGGTGGACGCCGAGCTGCGCACCCTGATCGACTACTGGCACGGCAAACTGCGCAACCTGACCATCCATACCCCGGACGACAACCTGAACACCATGGTGAACACCTGGAATGCCTTCCAGTGCTTCACCACCTTCGTATGGAGCCGCGCGGCCAGCCTGATTTACTGCGGCGAACGCAATGGCTACGGCTACCGCGACACCGTGCAGGACATTCAGGGCATCATCCATCTGGACCCGGAAATGGCCAAGGACCGCATCCGGTTCATGCTCTCCGCCCAGGTGCACCACGGCGCGGGCCTGCCGCTGGTGAAGTATTCCCATAACCCCGGCCATGAGGACACCCCCGAGCAGGACAGCTACGTCAAGTCCACCGGCCATCCCGCCTACCGCGCCGATGACGCCATGTGGCTGTTCCCCACGGTATATAAGTACATTGCCGAAACGGGCGACAAGGACTTCCTGAACGAAGTCATCCCCTTCGCGGATTACGACGAGGGCACGGTGATCGAGCATCTCAAGCGCGCCATCGACTTTACCATGCACCATCTGGGAGCCCACGGCATGCCCGCCGGCCTGCACGCCGACTGGAACGACTGCTTAAAACTCGGCGCTCAGGGCGAAAGCAGCTTCGTTGCCTTCCAGTTCTATATGGCGCTGAGGCAGCTGGACGAGCTGCTGCCCGACTCGGAAGAACACAAGGAATACAAGGCTTGGCTGAAAGCCACCCGGGAGAACCAGCTCAAGCTGATCAACGAGCACTTCTGGGAGGACGACCGCTTCCGCCGGGGCTACACCCAGGACGGCGCGGTGATCGGCTCCAAGCACGATCCCGAAGCGGCCATGTGGCTTAACCCCCAAAGCTGGTGCGTCATCTCCGAGGCCGCCACGAAGGACCAGGCCGAAAAGAGCATGGAGACCGTGTATCAGCAGCTCAACACCCCCAACGGCATCGAGCTCATGACCCCCTGCTACAAGCAGCACGCCTTTGACGGCGCGGCCATGCTGCTCTTCAACCCCACCACCAAGGAAAACGGCGGTATCTTCTGCCAGGCCCAGGGCTGGGCCATCCTGGCCGAAGCCCTGCTGGGCCACGGCGACCGGGCCTTTACCTACTTCAAGGAATCCTGCCCCGCCGCCTACAACGACCGGGCCGAAGTCCGCGAGGTGGAGCCCTATGTCCACTCCCAGTTCATCGAGGGCCACGAGACGCCTCAGCCCGGCCGCGCCCACGTGCACTGGCTCACCGGCACTGCTTCCACCGTCATGGTGGGCAAGGCATCCTGGGCCTGCGGCCCACGCCCGACGGCCTGCGGATTTCTCCCGCCATTCCCGCCTCCTGGGACGGCTTCACCATGGAAAAGACCTTCCGCGGCAAGCGCCTGCATATCACCGTTGATAACAAAGCCCATCACCAGGGCGGCGACAGCAAGACCCTGCTGAACGGCAAGGAAATCCCCGGCGGTCTGCTGACGGATGCGCTGCTCAAGGACGGCGACCAGATCACCGTGGTGATGTAATACTTTTAACAGTCATGTCGGGAAGGGTGAAAAACAAAAACGAGGCAGGGGGCTTGTTCAGCCCCCTGTACCTCTGAACCAGGAGATGAAATCTCCTGGACCTCAGTAGCGGAATTAGCTTGCATTGGAAAACCAACTTACTTCCCGCTGATACGGGGAAGAACGTGAAGTCCTACTTGATGCCGTTGTGCTTCTGGCCCGGCGGCGAAGCCGCCAACCCGGATGCTTTGCATCCGGGGAAAGCCAGGGAATCATCCGTAGGGGA
>CADCJO010000073.1:4264-11328 GCA_902801765.1 uncultured Eubacteriales bacterium | reverse complement strand
TCCGCCCCCAAGCCCCTCAAAGCCAGCACTTTGTGCTGTGGTTGTGTGGTGAACCTTTGGTATCACCACGGTTCAGCAAACGCTGAATGATAAAGAAAGACCCCTGCGCCTGTTGGTTGGTTTGTGATACCAACTTTTCAGGTGCAGGGGTTTGGTGCGCTTTTGGTATTAACTTGGTTTCGGGTGATTATTCATTTTCCGGCTAACGGCAAGGCCTTCCAATTTATGCCGTTGGCTTTTTGCATCTTGGGCTGGTATTACAAGTGGTATCATTTTTCTCTCCGTCGTGATACCACTTGTGGTGCACCCCTCAGAAGCAGTCCAGGAAGGCTTCGATGTTCGCTTCTGTTTCATCAGGCGGATCAGGCTGCGTCGGCAGCTCAGATTTCTCTGCTGTCGGTTGCGCAGCGGTGATCTGGAACTCCTTCATGCAGCCGGTGAACGTTTCCCGGATCGTTGCCTCGATCTTTTTCAGCAGCGCTGTTTCCCATTCATGTTGCTCCTCCATTCGATCCTGCCGGGCAAAGTGATCGTTGATGGCGGTGACGATCGTTCGGCTGTATGAGCTGTATTCCGGCTGGTTTCTGTCGGTGCTCATCAGGTTGTTCCAGGCCTCCATGTCCTGTGCATTGTTCAGGTTCAGCCGCAGGGTCGTAGTGAAGAGGTTCTCCTTCTATATACTTCTTCTTATCTACGTACAGCCTATATCGAGACAGTCATATTTATGGATTCTAAAGTTAAATATTTTTATTTAATTTTCCGCTCAGTACTATTGACACAAGCATTTATGTTTAGTATAATGGAGGTAATGAAAGCGGAGAGTATTTCAGGAGAAAGGCGATGCGACCATGGAGTAAGAAACAACAACGGAACCGATAGAATCAACGGACGATAAACGCGGAAGGAGAACAATGTGAAGGACCAGACATTTATCACGGTAGCGGAGGTAGCGGAAATGATGGGAATATCCAAATCCTACGCCTACAAGATCGTACACAAACTTAACGAAGACCTGAAAGCCATGGGCTACCTGACGATTGCGGGACGGGTCAACAGGAGTTACTTCCTGGAGAAAACCTGCTACTCGCCCGGCAGAAGTCATCAGCTTTCCCAGATATCAGGAGGACAGATCGCTTAATGCCGGTTTACAAGGAAGAAAAAACAAATACGTGGCGGGTGATCTACCGCTACACCGATTGGAAGGGAGAAAGAAAGCAGACCTCAAAACGCGGATTCTCCACCAAGCGGGAGGCCCAGGCCTGGGAGCGTGAGCAGCTGAACAAGGTTACAGCGGATGTGGATATGACCTTCGCCAGCTTCATCGACCGCTACACGGAGGACATGAAAACGCGCCTGAAGGAAAACACCTGGAGTACCAAGGAGCACATCATCCGAAGCAAACTCACCCCCTATTTCGGAAGGCTCAAGCTGAGCAATATCACGCCGCAGCAAATTATCACCTGGCAGAATGAACTGCTGAGTTACCGGGATGCTCAAGGGAAGTTGAAGATGCGATCCTTCTTGCCGATTCCATCCAGGGAATCAATGTATTCTTCCACTTCCTCCGTCAGGAAATCCGGCATGGTGATGGTACGGTTGCTCTTTTCGGTCTTTGGCGTGGTGATCTTGTCTTCACCGTGTATCCGCTGATAGGATTTGCTGATCGTGACGGTGCCCTTCTCCAGGTCGAAATCAGATGGCGTCAATGCCAGCAGCTCGCCTTCCCGCATACCGCACCAGTACAGGAGCTCGAAGGCATAGAAGGATTTGGGCTTATCCATCATAGCATCGGCAAATTTCAGGTATTCTTCCTTCGTCCAGAACAGCATTTCCCGGGATTTCTTCTTTCCAAGCGGCCCAGCTTTTCGGCAGGGATTCTCCCGAAGATTGTAATACTTCATGGCGTGGTTGAAGATAGCGGTCAGCTGGTTCTGAACAGTGCGGAGATAAACCGGAGAATAGGGCTTCCCATCCTTGTCACGGAACCGCAGCATCTCATTCTGCCAGGTCATGACGATCTGCGGCGTAACAGCGCACATTTTCAGCTTACCGAAGTAGGGGATCAATTTCGTCCGGATGATATGATCCTTTGTGCTCCAGGTATTTTCCTTCAGCCTTGTCTTCAGATCCTCGGTATAGTGCTCCACAAAGCTGGCAAAGGTCATATCCAGATCCGCCGTCACCTTGTTCATTTGCTCCCGTTCCCAGGCCTGGGCTTCATGCTTGCTGGCAAATCCCCGCCGGGAACTCTGCTTCTGCTCTCCCGTCCAATCGGTGTAGCGGTAGATTACCCGCCATGTGTTTGTCTTGTTGTCCTTATAGACACTCATCCCGCTGCGCCTCCTCTTCCGATTCTTTCCCCATGGTGCGCTGAAGAAGATAATCCCGGCTGATCCGTCCGGCGATGGTGAGAAAGCCCTGAGCTTTCAGCTCCTGATTCAGCCGGTGGATGATCTTGTAGGCGTGTGAGGTTGAGATGTGCAGGAGCTGTGCCGCTTCCGGCGCAGTCAGAAAAGCGCCCCCATACCGCTTTATTTCACAATTCTTCAATTTCATATTGATTCTCCTAAACAAATCTGTTATACTAAGCATATCTCATTGAAAGGGGACTTTCTCATGGCCACTGGCGAGCGCATTCATCATTTCCGCAAGCGCATGAAGATGACGCAGCGTTATTTGGGGCAGCTTCTGGGCTTCCCAGCCAATTCTGCCGATGTGCGCATGGCGCAATATGAGTCTGAGGACCGTAATCCGAAGGCCGACCTGACAGCGCAGATGGCGCAGATTTTTAGCGTGTCGCCCCATGCTATATCCGTTCCGGATATTGATTCTTATGTCGGTCTCATGCACACGCTTTTCACCCTGGAGGATCGGTACGGCCTGTATGTGGAGGAATCCGAGGGTGATGTTTGCCTGCGTGTGAATCTTCGGGACAGCCAGCAGGCGGCTGAGCTGCACCGGATGCTGTACGAATGGCAGGCAGCGGCCAACGCGCTGCGGAAGGGCGAGATCACCCAGGAAGCCTATGACCAGTGGCGTTATAATTTCCCCGATGGCGATACCACCCGGCGGTGGGTGAAAGTTCCGTCCCAGGGTCTGATGGATGATCTGGTTGCCGGTCTCCAGGAGAAATCTGACAGCCGTCACGAGTAACACCTCCATCCTTCTGAAAATGCATAGAAATAGGGCTAACTGATCTACACAAAATCAGTTAGCCCTCATTTTCAGAATGATGGATTTTTGTTGCCAAATTGTTGCCACGCGGGACTTTGGCCGCCCGGAAACCCTTATTTTACGCGGGTTTCCGGGTTTCAGCCTTTATTCCCACTCAATGGTTCCGGTGGGCTTAGGCGTCAAATCGAAGAGGACGCGGTTGACGCCGGGGACTTCGGCGGTAATACGGGCGGTGATTTTCTGGAGGAGGGCGAAGGGAACGTCCTCGACGGTGGCGGTCATGGCATCACGGGTGTTGACGGCGCGGAGGACGACAGGCCACTCGAAGCAGCGGACGTTATTCTTGACGCCCACGGTTTTGAAATCAGGCACGATGGTGAAATACTGCCAGACCTTGCCTTCCAGACCGGCGTTGGCGAATTCCTCGCGGAGGATGGCGTCGCTTTCGCGGACGGCTTCGAGGCGGTCGCGGGTGATGGCGCCGACGCAGCGCACGCCCAGACCGGGGCCGGGGAAGGGCTGACGATAGACCATGTTGTCCGGCAGGCCCAGCTCGTGGCCGACCACGCGGACTTCGTCCTTGAACAGGAACTTGAGGGGCTCTACCAGCTCAAACTGCAAATCCTCCGGCAGGCCGCCCACATTGTGGTGCGCCTTCACGGGACCGCTTTCCAGAATGTCGGGATAAATGGTGCCCTGAGCCAGGAACTTAATGCCTTCCTGCTTCCGGGCTTCTTCCTCAAACACGCGGATGAATTCCGCGCCGATGATCTTGCGCTTCTGCTCGGGCTCGGCTACGCCCGCCAGCTTATTCAGGAAGCGATCCACAGCATCCACATACACCAAATTGGCGTCCATTTCATGACGGAACACCTGGATGACCTGTTCGGGCTCGCCCTTGCGCAACAGGCCGTGGTTCACATGCACGCACACCAAGTTCTTTCCGATGGCGCGGATGAGCAGCGCGGCGACGACGGAGGAATCCACCCCGCCGGACAGCGCCAGCAGCACCTTCTTGTCGCCTACCTGGGTCTTGATCGCGGCGATCTGCTCGGCAATAAAGGCCTGAGCCAGTTCCGATGTGGTGATGCGTTCCATGTTTTCGGGGCGCTTGTTGTTCTGCATGGTTGCTTCCTCCTTTGTTCGTGTTCGTATACTCCGTCTTTTTCATCGGAGCGATGCTATTATCGCACGTTTTTTTCTGTATGGCAACAGAAAAAAACCGAAAACACGCATTTTTGCGTCATAATCCCGAACTTTATTTAAGAAACATAAAATATCGTTTGCGTTTTGGAAGGAACGGTTTTTTGCTTCCAGATTGGCAAACGCACGATAAATGAAAGAAAGCTTCTCTTGATCTCTTTCAAGTCAAGCAGTGCAAGGATGTCTTTTTAGAACAAAGGATTTACGGAATCGAATGGAAAACACTTTCCAAACGGGACAGAATCTTGTATAATAGGCACAGTGTTCCGCAGCGGCAGGGTTCGTCCGAATGGCGCGGTAAAACGAACAATGCGCGGAATGGTAAAGAACAGGATCACAAAACCGGCATTCCATCAGATTTTCATTTCAAAGCCAGCACCGAATACAGCGCCCTCAAGAGCAGCGCCAACACCTGGATGGAATGCAAGGAGCGAGCTATGCTGAAAATTGCCATTGTAGAGGATGAAGCGGAAGCAACTCAGAGAATCGTCCAATACTGCAAAATGTACGCTTCGGAAAAAAGCATGGAAATATCGGTCTCCGCTTACGCGAACCCCGTGGACTTTCTGGAAAAATACCGCGGGGAATACGACGTGGTGTTCATGGACATTATGATGCCGCTGATGGATGGGATGGAGTGCGCGAGGCGGCTGCGGGAAAAGGATGAAAACGTGCTGCTCTGCTTCGTGACAAGCATGGCGCATTACGCTATTCGCGGTTACGAGGTAGGCGCGTTCGATTTCATATTGAAGCCTGTGGGCCAGGCGGAATTTGATATGAAGCTGAACAGAATCCTGCGCATCCTGAACAAGCGCACAGAGGCCACAGTGCTCATCAACAGCAAAACCGCCGTCAACAAAGTCGCCGTCCGGGATTTGACGTATGTGGAAGTATACAATCATATGCTGATCTACCACACCCGAACCGGGCAGTACGAAGCCTACGGCAAGCTGTCCGACCTGGAAGCGGATGAGCGTTTCCGGCGTTTTCTCCGGGTCACGCCCAGCCATCTGGTCAACTGCGACCATATTGCTTCCCTGACGGAGGATTCCATGATCGTCAGCGGCGCGCGCCTGCCCGTTTCCCGCAGGCGAAGAAAAGAGTGTCTGGAAAAGATGGCGGCGCTGCTGGGAGGAGGTCAGGGCTGATGTGGTTTATCAATTTCTTTCATATTCAGATTCTGGTGATTGAGCTGCTGTTCTGCGCGCGCTTGCAGCGGAAAAAGCTGTTCTGGCTGCGGCTGATTCCAACAGCGGCGGCCTACTGCGCGCTGCCCGCGGTGGTTCCCAACGGCTTTTTTTCACCGTTCGTCACGGTGGGCTGGTTCACCTTCGGCTTCCTGATCATGCTCATGCTGTCCGGCCTGCTGATCGGGTTCTGTTTCCGGATGAACCTGCGGCAGATCGTGTTTTACTGCTGCGTGGCGCATACCGTGCAGCACATCGTTCACTGCCTTTACCGCATGACGGAGATGGTGTTTTCCCTGTCCTTTGCCGCGGCGCAGTGCTTTCAGATTTTTTATATGGCCGTCGCCTGCCTGCTGGTGTGGCGCTTCCTGCGGGAGCGGTTCCGCAGCAGCGAAACAGTGGACTTTCAGAACGGCTACCTGGTCGCCTTCGCTATCCTGTCCACGCTGATGATTTATGTGCTCAGCTACTGGTCCACGTCCTGCGAAACCGACACCGTGGGCATGGAGTTTTTCGATTGCTTTTCCTGCGCGCTGCTGCTGGTGATCCTGCTGGATGTTTTCCGCATCCGCAAAGCGGAGCGGGAGCAGATGATCATGGAAGGGCTGCTGCGCCAGGAACAGGAGCAGCACGAAATCAGCCGTGACACCATCGACGTCATCAACCGCAAGTGCCACGACCTGCGGCACCAGATCGCCGCCCTGCGGAACATGAGCAGCGAGGAGCAGGAAAAGAGCATCGCTGAATTGGAAAACGCCGTGCTGATTTACGACAGCTTTCCCAAGTCCGGCAACCGGGACGTGGACATCATTCTGGCGGAAAAGAGCCTGCTGGCGGAGAAAAACCATATCACCATCCGCAGTATCGTGGACGGAAGCGGCCTGCGTTTCCTGACGGTGGAGGATTTGTACTCCCTGCTGGGCAACGCGCTGGATAACGCCATCGAAGCGGCGGCCAAGGAACGGGAGGAGGCGCGGCGGATCATCACCCTGTACGCCGCTGCCCGGGGCGACCTTTTCAGCATTCACATCGAGAATCCCTGCGCCAAGGAACCGCTGTTCATGGGCGGCCTGCCCGTGACCAACAAGCCCGATAAGGATTACCATGGCTTTGGTATACGCAGCATGCGGTATCTGTGCGAAAAGTATCAGGGGGTGCTGACCACCGGCTGGGAGGATGGGATTTTTTCGTTGGATGTTCTGTTTCCTTCTCAACCTGCCCAGCGCTGAGCTCATGCCTTTCCCCTTCGATATGCTTATATTTAATACTATTTTCACTCTAAAATATTGAATCTTTGGGCGTCTTTTTTCCCCTGGCGTTGCTTCATTCCGGTCAACGTAGCGCTGCTACGTCTCCCTTCATTCAGCTTAGCCAAGGTAAAAAAACCATCCCAAATCTTTCAATATTTTAACTGTCATGTTCCCAAGGGTGATTTTCAAGGCCAGCAGGGAGGAGACGCTGGGGGCTGCGCGCCCCCAGACCTGCGCCAGGGTCCTGAGG
>CADCJO010000073.1:0-4236 GCA_902801765.1 uncultured Eubacteriales bacterium | reverse complement strand
GGTCCAGGAGATTTCATCTCCTGGTTCAGGGGTACAGGGGGCTGAACAAGCCCCCTGCCTCGTCTTTGTTTTTCACCCTTCACAACATGACTGTTAGAATTCAAATAGTATAACAGTATTCCTTTCCCCCGTGCCTGCCCATAAACAACCGCCCCATCTGCCGGCAGGATTCCATACCTGACTGGCGGATGGGGCGGTTGGTCGCATGGCGGCTTTCGTTCCTTTATTTCTTGCCTTTTTTCTTTCCCTTGGGCTCAGGTTCGGGATGGAAGGTTTTCTGATAATTTTGAATCATCTCCTGCCGTCCTTTTTTGTTCAGGCTGCGGTAGCACAGCCTGCGCACCACGTCATAAATCACCGCGAACAGCGGTACGCCCACGATCATGCCCGTAATGCCCCACAGCCCGCCGAACAGCAGGATGGCGAACGTGACCCAGAACCCGGACAGGCCGGTGGTGTTGCCCAGCACCTTGGGGCCGATCACATTGCCGTCCAGCTGCTGCAGAACCAGAATGAAAATCACGAACATCAGGCAGTGCACCGGATTGCTCAGCAGCAGCAGAATGGCGCAGGGAATCGCGCCAATGAAGGGGCCGAAAAAAGGAATGATGTTGGTGACGCCTATGATCACAGCGATCAGGGCGGGCGACGAAAAGCCCATAATCAGGCAGCCAATGAAGCATAAAACGCCTACGATCAGGCTGTCCAGCAGCTTCCCGGTAAAGAACCCGTTGAACATCCGGTTCACATAGTGCATTTCACCCGCAAAGCGATCCGCCCAGACATCGTTGAAAATGCTGCGGATCAGCAGCCGCGCCTGGGCAAAGAACTGTTCGCGCGTCGCCAGCAGGTACACGGAAATGACCAGGCCCAGCAGAATATCCTTGATGAACACCAGCAGGCTGGTCACATACGTGGCCGTGCCGGACAGCACGGTCTGGGCCAGCGGCAGCAGATCCTTGTTCCGCCAGATTTCGATTTCGCTCAGCACCTGCTTGGAGAAGCCCTCCCATTGTTCCTGCAGTTCCGGCTGATCCACCAGCAGCTGATCGATCTGCGCGTTGAGGGAACGCAGCTGTCCCGGCAGGGCGTTCACCACGCCCACCAGACTGCGCACCACCTGCGGCACCACGATCAGGCTCAGGATACTGACCACGGTCATGGCGAACAGCAGCGAAATCAGGATGGCCAGGTGCTTGCTCGCGTTGGCGCGTTCCGCCCCCAGCCAGGTTTCCAGCGTGAATTCCAGTTCCCGGCACATGGGCGTAAGCAGGAACGCCACCACCGCGCCGTACACGAACGGGCGCAGGATGGAAAAAACCTTGTGCATCACGCTTTGCACTTCGTCGAACCGGTAAAACGCAAAGAGACACACGCAGGCCCCCAGCGCGATGGCGATACCGGTCATGGCAATTTTGATATATTTTTTGTTCTCTTCCAGCTTCATGGCTTCCTCCGTTGCTTGGTTTGCCGTACAGTCGGAATCATCTTTCAGCCGAAACCATTATATCAAATTCTGCCGATCGGAACAAGACGTAATTGCGGTGAAACAAAAAAACTTCTGTCGGCAGACGCCGTTTCTCAGGCTTCCGTCCGGACGATCGTATCCCGCTCCCCCGTCCCGGTGCTCGCTCTGATTCAATCGACGCACCGGATGCGTGTTTCACAGGCGCCCAGCTTGCTTTCCACCTTGACGGTGGCATCCGCTTCGATTTCCACAATCGCCAGGGCTTCGCCGTAATAGGTGTCGCATTTGGTATCCAGATAGCTGAGTTCATAGTACGGGCAGGCAGAGCCCAGCGCGCGCAGCTTGCCGCCGGTGACGGACACATGCAGAATGCCGCGTTCCATGGGCTTGACCGTGCCTTTTTTGTCGGTGAACCGCAAACGGATGAAGGCAAGATGCCCTTTCTTCACGGCGCTTGCTTCGGGCACAGCCTGCAAAACGGTTTCGTTGTCCGCGGTGGTCAGGGCGTTTTTCCCGATGACCTTTTCGGCTGCGTCATAGCTGACGGCTTCAATGGTGCCATTTTCATAGGGCACGTGGAAGGTGAACACGCAGTTTTTCCCCATGGCCTTTTTGCCCTTGGACTGACCGTTGACCAGAAGCTCCACGCTGGCCGCCCGGGCGTAGACCTCCACATGGGCGTCCTTCCCTTCGCAGCCGCGCCAGCTCCAGGAGGGCATGGCGTTGGTCATTTTCCAGGCGGAGGGGGAATGCTTGCCTTCGTGGCACAGGGGACGGACAGCGATGAAAGGCCCTTGCTCCAACTCAAAGGCGACCTTCGTATACAGCGCTTCGCCCAGAGGCTTACCGGTCAGGTCGATGCGGCCGGAACCCGCCGTGATCCAGCCCAGGCCGTTGTCAAAGTGCGGCGCGTAATCGGCGTACTCCCAGCTGCCGACGCCCACTTCGCCCAGGTAGTCAATGCCCGACCACACAAAATCGCCGATGAGCCGGGGCTCTTTCTTCGCCAGCTCCCAGAATTTATAGGCGTCAAAGCAGAAGGTTTCGCTGCCCAGGATCAGCCGGTCAGGGTACTTTTTCAGGTCTTTCACGTACCGCTTTTCACCGTAGTTGTATCCAGCGATGTCCATGTTGGCGAAGGCTTCCCGGGTATGCACGTCGCTGCCATGGAGGGTCGCGCCGATCTTCATGAAGTCCGCGCCCATGATACCCGCCAGGTCGTTGAAGAATTTGCTGCCCGTGGCGCGCTCCTTGGTCTTTTTCCCTTCGGCTTTGGCTTTGGCGTTGCGCTCCGCTTCCTTGGCGGCCTTCTCGTCGGAATACTGGCCGAAGCCGATGGCGTTGAGGAAGTTAAAGAAAATGTTGATGCCGCAGGTGACGGGGCGGGAAGCGTCCAGACCGTGCAGGAATTCCGTCATATCTTTGGTGAGCCGGATGCCCTTGGGCTGAGCGGTTTCCGCCACTTCGTTGCCGGTGGAGTACAGCACCACGCAGGGATGGTTGTAATCCTTGTCCACCATATCGGTCAGGTCCTGCTTCCACCATTGATCGAAATGCTCCACATAATCGTGCATGGTCTTGTGGATGTACCAATGGTCGATGTATTCGTCCATGACCAGCATGCCCAGCCGGTCGCAGATTTCCAGCGCGGTCTTGGAGCAGGGGTTATGGGCCGACCGCAGAGCGTTGTAGCCGTTATCCTTCAGGATGCGGATGCGCCGCTCCAGTGCGTCGGGGTCGCAAGCCGCACCCAGCAGTCCGTTGTCGTGGTGCACGCACGCGCCACGCAGGATGACCCGCTGACCGTTGATCATGAAGCCGTCCTTGTCCCAGGTCAGCGTGCGCAGGCCGAAGGTTTCCACCGCTTCGTCCTGACCGAACTTCACGCGGCAGGTATACAGCTTCGGGTTTTCGGGACTCCAGGCCTGAGCGCCTGGCAGGGTGATGGTAAATGTGCGCTTTGCGCCGCCGTCGGAAACCATACTTGTTTCCCCGTCCAGGATTTCCACGAACACATTGCCTTCGCCATTTGTTTTCACGCTGACCTCGATCTGCGCAGGCTGCAGGGACAGGGTTTTGATCTTCACGCCATTGAGCTCGATATACTGGCTCTTCTCGCTCGTCCACAGCCGGACCGGGCGGTAAATGCCCGCGCCGGAATACCAGCGGGAATTGGGCTGGTCGGCGTTGCGGGTGATGACCTCCACCGTGTTTTCCCCGGCGGTCAGGAATTCGTCGCAGTCCACGTAGAAGTTGGTATACCCGTAGGGACGGTAGCCCGCCTTTTTCCCGTTGATACGCACTTCGGCGCAGCGGTACACGCCCTCGAATTCCAGCACGTGATGCAGACGCGCTTCCTCTTCGGTCAGGGCAAAGCGCTTGGCATACAGATAATCGTACCCCTCGAACCAGCTCACGTTCAGGCCGCCCAGCGCGTCGGCGGTGCGCTGCTCCCGCAGCATCGCGTCGTCCGGAATGCGGACGGGCGTTCCTTCCCCCGGTTCGTTCAAATGCCTGCACGTCCATCCTTCGTGAAACATCGTTTGTCTCATCATTCGCTCCTCCTATATCTCCTGTTCTCCTTCCAAATCGTGTTATCCAGAAAACAAGATGATATTTCAACATATGGTTACGCTGTGGGCTGCGCGCCTCCAGACCCGCGCCAGGGGCCTGAGGGTCCGCAACCTCAATCGTCGCAAGTCCGCTTGATGCGGACATTGCTCGTTTCGGTTGATCTCAGCACGGACAGAACATCCGCCACAGGCGGC
>CADCJO010000072.1 GCA_902801765.1 uncultured Eubacteriales bacterium | reverse complement strand
CATTAAACCAAAGAATAAGGAAGCAGTCAATCCTTTTCACTTCCCAGCCGGCATTTCAAAAAATGGGCAGTGGGGCGTCAAAAAATGAAGGGAGATGGGTGGACATTTCCTATAAAATATCATTGAATTCATATGCGGCGGTACAAGTATGAGCGCAGATTCTTTCCAACATTACGTTCTGACGCTGAACGGTCAAAGACTTACGCTGAACCCGAATTAAAACCCAAACAATACCCCGACGATTCTGTGACGGCAGCAGAAGGAGAAAAAGCGCTATGCTAATTTCTGATCTTCCCTCCATTCGGGTGAATCAAACGGGCTATGCCGCGGGCTTGCCCGTCCACATCGCTGTCATCGCTGACGCAGAAGTGTGTCTGCGGGACGCAAAGGGGAACACAATCAAAAAACGCGGCATTAACGTGGAAAAGCGATCCTGGGATTCGGTCACGGCGGCCCTGATCAAGGGGCTGTATTACCAGCGCTGCGCCCTGGAGGAAACGCCGGGAAACACGCCCATCCCGCTTGCCATACGGCCATTGCGACTGATCGGCAGCTCCGACTTTTCCCGGAGTTCATTCGTCTTTTATTGCGTGACTGCGCTCAAATATCTTCTCTTTTCCTCATTCAGCACAATTTCTGCATAAGCGGCGGGATCGCTGAATCGTAGGCAATCAAGTTTGAATCGTTCATACAGGTTATCGTCGAAGGGAACCTCCGCCTTCCGGCTATATTGCATCCATCATCCTTGTAACCGCTTGCAGCATATCTGACCGTCCCATTCCGACGAAACGTTTTTCCCCGGTATTTCCCATCAGTTCGGCACACCGCTTTCCGCAGCGGGTATTTCATATCCTGTCAGTTTTTCTGGGCCCTGGCACAGCCCGGGAATGCCGGAAGTGATGATCCAGCAGGCGTTCTCGTCCCGGCCCAGATTCCAGCTGCCCTCGTAGTCCTCAATACCCAGGCTGCTGTTGACGTAGAAATCAACGGCTGCGGCGTTTTCCCATGCGCCCGAGGAACGCGTCAGAGCCCGGACGTTCCAGAACTCCAGCGACCGGGGCCAGCCCGCCATCTCCGGTACAAAGTTCTCCACAAAGCCGCTGATCGAATCCATCCAGACGCCGGTCATGCCGCTGTCAAAACAGAAAAGCACGGTTTGTTCTTCGCCCTCCGGCTCCATCAGGGAGAGAATGAACAGTTCCGTTCCCTGCTCACTGGTTTGCTGCTCCAGCAGAAACCGATAGTCCTTCCCCGTTTCCCATTCAAAGGGAAACATGCACTGAACAAAGCTGCCCTCTCCGTTGGTTTCGGGGGTGTGCTCCGTGATCTTGGCATCCTCGGGAAAAAGAACCTGAGGTTTGATCACGGTCACGTTTCCCGCTTTGTCCTGGCAGAAGGCATCCCACAGCGACATGATGACGACTTTTTCTCCGCTGCCCAGTGCCTGCAGGCCAAAGTATCCGTCGATCGTGCTACCGTAATCCGACCACACCAATTCGTATTTTTCATCCATCAGGCTGGTATCCAGGGTCCAGCAGGCTGGGCAAATATAAGTGCCTGCCGGGTCAAAATCAATGCGGAAATCCATAGCGCAGGCAGTAAAGCCCTTCGAGTTAAAATGCGGATTGAACGAGATGTAAGGGGAGCGATACGCTTTAGGCGCGGCGAGCTGTTCCTCCGTGGGCATCGTCATCACCTGGGACCAGTCCCGTTCCGCGTGGGCAGCGCCTGCCGCCAGGGCCATGCATGCGAGAACAGCAAGGAAGCGTGCAATCAGCTTTTTCATAAGTCCCTCCTGACAGATGCCTGTCACTGTTCGCCGGCGATCATGCGTGCGAAGTTGTAAAAGCCCAGGTACCATACGCTGAAATCGTGGCCGCCGTGAACCAGCTGGACGAAGAAGTTCCCGTCGTTCAGCTGTCCGGTCATGCCGGCCAAATTCTGGAAAGCCGTTGTGGCGCTGACCAGGGCAACGTTGTCTTCTGTTCCGCAGATGTTGTAAAACACGCGGACCGGCAGGTCGGGATGGGCGTTCAGCGTCGCCGCCGTGACCACGGCCCCGTTGGAGGTCGGGGCCGCGGAAAACGCGCCGAAAGCGCTGAAGAGGTCCAGGCATTCGCCGATGCCCAGGTTGATGGTCTGCATGCCGCCCATGGACAGACCCGCCATCGCGCAGCGGCTGCGGTCCGTGATGTCGACAGCATACGCTTCCTGAAGGGCGGGCAGCAAATCGTTCCGCAGTTCTTTGCCGAAAGAATAGAAGGAGGAATAATCGCTGGTTTTTCCGGCCCGGCCGTTCGGAGTGACTACGATGAACGGACGGATTTCGCCGCCGTCGATCAGGTTGTCCATGATCTGCCGGACCCGGGAGTTCCCGGACGGCAGGCCCCATTCCGCCTCGCTGCCGCCGATGCCGTGGCACAGGATCAGCAGGTCGTAGGTGTTCTGCGGGTCATAGCCGTACGGCAGGTAAACGTAGGCGGCCTTTTCGTACAGGGCCAGGCCGTTGTGATAATCGTGGGCCTGGTAGGTGAACTTCTCCACTGTGCCGCTGTGTGCGCAGTTCCGCGTATAGCGGACGGGAATGGCGTCCTCAAAGTGCCCGCCCTGCTCGGCGCGAACAGCCGCATCGAGCGCTTCCGTGCCGGTAAAGGCCTGCAGGTACGTCAGCGTGCCGCCGCCTTCCAGCGTGACGTACAGGTCATGCACGCCGCTGATCTGGACGTTCCGCCGGTTTTCTTTCACAATCGGGCGGAAGAAGGCGGTGGCGATGGGCTGGCTGTCCATGCCGTCCAGGTAGACGCGGATGGTCAGCTCGCTTTCCGTCACGGCTTTAAAGCGCAGGATGGACGCCCCGTCCCCGAAATCAAGCCCGTTCAGCACCAGCGGATGGTCCGATGAGGCTGATTCGGCGCCTGTCTCGAATATCATCGGAGAAAACGGGTCGGCAGCTTCCGCCCTGACGGCAACAAGAGGGAGGAGAGTCAGCGCCAGCAGGAGGAGAAATGCTTTTTTCATAGGATCATTTCCTTTCATCAGGTGAATGTTCACCGGGGCCGCCCGGTCAGTTCACGGCCCAGACGAACGTATCAAGCCTGAGCCCGCCCAGGTACCAGGTGACCGTATGCCGGCCAGTCTTGCCTTTCAACGTCGGTTTGGCAATCCGAAACGCGGGATCTTGCAGACCAGCCAGTCAGCCTGGATGACTGCTTTGTCATGTCCGAGTTCATGTACAACGATATTATAATTATACCATGGGAGTTTCAGTTTATCAACACAGGAACAAAATCGTTTTATCACGTTTTCAGAGGGTCTGCTTCCCGTCCTGATCACAAACCATTTCCTCGGCTTTGCCGCGAAAGGTACGGCAATCGGGGATTTGTTCACGCCGCTCCCTTGAATCCAGCAGATCATACGATCATGATTTCCCGACTTTCCGTGCAGAGCCCGCTTTTTTTACCGGTTTTTAGGGCTTTACCTTTGTGCAGGGTTTTTTTGATGTTTTGTTTTTTCATGTTTTGCGCTTTGATATTATTTTTAAACGTTCAACAGAAGGGGTGGCAAGAAATGATAAAAATTCTAAAAAAGATGCTTTTATGAACAATTTGTGCTATACTGATTCTGTTCAGTTTTTGTCGAAAGGAGAAATCAGCATGGATCTTATCCCCAGTTTTTCCGTCGATCACACCAGGATTGTTCCCGGAATCTTTACCAGCAGAACAGACACCCTTGGCGATCAGAAGGTGACCACCTATGACGTAAGAGTTACGCGGCCCAACCTCGAGCCCGCGGTTGACGTGGCAGCCATGCACTCTCTGGAGCACATCATTGCCACGTACCTGAGAAACGACCCTGACTGGAAGGATCAAATCATTTACTGGGGGCCGATGGGGTGCCTGACGGGATTTTATCTGATCCTGAAGGGAAACCGCGAACCGAAGGAAATTTATGATTTGATTCTCCGGGCATTTCAATCCGTTGAAAACGCGGAGGTTGTGCCTGGCGCAACACCTGAGAACTGCGGCAATTATCTGATGCACAATCTGGGAATGGCCAAGTGGTACGCCCGGAAATATGCAAAGTATCTTTCTGACAACGCTGGCAATGCGGAGATTTTCGAATACCCTCATTCCAAGCGGCTTGTGACCGGGGATGGCCGTTCGTTCTTTGATTCTTAAAAAACGAAAATGACGCTGCAATAAAAGATCGGAATCAGTCCATATGAATCAAGATTGTTTTCAAAAGACGATGCGAATACTCATCCTTTCAGACACCCACGATCTGCTTCGCCCCGAAGTCATAGACCTGCTGCCGGATTGCAGCTGCATTCTCCACGGCGGTGACATCAGCAGTCAAAAGATCCTGAACCAGCTGCAGCAATTCGCCCCTGTCAAAGCGGTGCGGGGGAACAACGACAAGGAATGGGCGAGCGCGCTGCCGCTCTGTCTGGATTTTGAAATCAGCGGGCTGCGGGTGTATATGACCCACAAAAAGAAAGACCTGCCGAAAAATCTGTCCCCCTACGACCTGGTGGTTTTCGGGCACTCCCACCAGTACGGCGAGACATGGATTCAGCATAAGGAAACAGCCCGGCGAACGCTGCTTCTGAATCCGGGAAGCTGCGGGCCGCGACGCTTTCTTCAGCCCATCACCCTGGCTGTGCTGACGGTCCGGGATAGCGGCTGGGCGGTGGAGCGCATCGAAATCCCCCACACCCCCAAGGAAACCGCCCCCAAAATTGATCCGGGCAACATCAAACAGCAAATCGAAATCGTGATGAAGGAAACGCAAAAAGGCAGCGGATTTGTCACCATTGCCGAAAAGTACGGAATCGACCCCGCCCTGGCGGAACAGATTGCCCGGCTGTACGTCACCCATCCCGGTGTGACTGCGGATGGAATTATGACCAAGATGGGACTGTGAAAAATGAGCATGATTCTATTGATTGCTGCAGCGCTGGCTGCGCTGAATTTGTTTTCCTTCGGCCTGATGGCCTATGATAAGCGCTGTGCTCAAGCGGGCAAACGGCGCATCCCGGAAAAGGCGCTGTTTCTGGCGGCAGCCTGCTTCGGAGCGCTGGGCGGCGTGTTGGGAATGCAGATTTTCCGTCACAAAACCAAACACTGGTATTTCAATGTCTTCTTTCCCCTATTGCTGGCCACGCAGGCTGCGCTGCTTATCTGGGGCTATACAATCCTGAAACCATGAAGATTTATATTGATGCGGACGCCTGCCCGGTAACGCGCATCGCGGAGGATATCGCGAAGCAGCACGCAATTCCTGTTGTCCTGTTGTGCGACACCAATCACGCGCTGTCTTCCGATTACAGCGAAGTCAAAGTAATCGGCGCGGGCGCGGACGCGGTGGATATTGCGCTCATTAACCTGTGTCAGCGGGGAGACGTCGTGATCACGCAGGATTACGGCGTGGCGGCTTTGGCGCTTGGCAAAGGGGCGCGGGCCATTCATCCAAGCGGAAAATGGTTCACAGATGATAACATTGAGGGCCTGCTGATGGAGCGCCACCTGGCCGGGAAAGCCCGACGCAGCGGACAGCATCATCTGAAAGGCACGGCAAAGCGCACAGCGGCGGACGACCGGCGCTTTGCCGAGCGTTTTGAGCAAATGATTCGGGAGGAACTGACGGAATGCAAAACCTGACGATCATGGACGACGGAATTCGGTTAAGCGCGATTTTGGAGCGGCCGGGCGCGAACCGCAGCCCGCTGGTCATCGTTCTGCACGGCTTCACCAGCAGCAAGGACAAAAGCCACACCGTTGCCGCTTGCGAAGCCATGCGCCAGGCGGGCTTTGCCACGCTGCGCCTTGACCTGTACGGTCACGGAGAAAGCGGCGGCGCGTTTAAGGATCACACGCTGTACAAGTGGATTTCCAACACCCTGTCGGTGATGGATTATGTCCGTTCGCTGGATTTCGTCACAGATATTTATCTGTCCGGCCATTCTCAGGGCGGCCTGACGGCGGCGCTGGTGGGCGGCATGGCGCCGGATCTGGTCAAAGGGCTGATTCTGCGCGCGCCTGCCTTTATGATTCCCCGCTGCGCCCGGGAGGGAAGCATGCTGGGCTTTTCCTTTGATCCGCTGCGCGTTCCCGATGAAATGCAGATAATCAAAGGGCTGACGCTGAGCGGGCATTATGTCCGCACAGCGCAGACCATCCACGCCGAGGAGGCAATCGACCGTTTTCCAGGACAGGTGCTGCTGATCCATGGAGACGCGGACGACCTGGTGCCGGTGGAGGATTCCAAGGCGGCTGCAAAGCGGTATCGGAATTGCAGCTTGGCGGTTATTCCCGGCGAAACCCACCACTTTGACCGCTTCCCGGAAAAAATGAAGGTCATCATCCGGGATTGGCTGACTGCACAAAAGCGCGCTGAATGAAAATGAGGTATTTGCTATGATCAGCAGCCCGGAAGCATTGGCGGAGCAGATGGGAGCCGACGACGCGGACGTGACCTTTGCGCTGCATTGAAACGAAAGAAAGAGGGATCTCTTTGTACCGCTACATTGTTTTCGACGTGGAAACGCCCAACCGGCGCAACGACCGAATGAGCGCCATCGGAATCTCCGTCATCGAAAGCGGAAAGATCACCCGGGAGTTTTTTTCCTATGTGAATCCGGAAACAAGCTTTGATGGCTTCAATATCCAGCTCACCGGCATTGATGAAGATACGGTAGCGGACGCGCCGACATTTCCGCAGCTGTGGGAAAAGATCGGACCGCTGATGGCCTCCGGCATTCTGGCAGCCCATAATGCCGTTTTTGATCTGGGTGTGCTGAAAAAGTGCCTGCATGACTATGGTATCCCATGGAAAAGCGCTGTCAGATACTGCTGTACTGTTCAGATGGGGCGGCGGCTGGTTCCCTGCATTTCCCATTCGCTGAACGTGATGTGCGATCATTACGGCATCCGACTGAATCACCATCAGGCTGACAGCGACAGCCACGCCTGTGCTGAAATCCTGCTCAGATATTTCGCTGCCGGCGCGGAAGAAAAGCAGTTCATCAGAACGTATCAGATGATTTGAAAATGATCTATCCTAGGGAGTGTTCACACTACCGCTCAAAGGCTGAATTCTGGCTGATTTTCCGTCATACTGCGTTGCATTTCCTTGAAATACCGCCAGTATTCCTGCGGA
>CADCJO010000071.1 GCA_902801765.1 uncultured Eubacteriales bacterium | reverse complement strand
CGAAAAGTTTGAGGGCTTCTGGCCCAAGAAAGCCTGGGAAAATCCGAGGGGAAAAGTAAACTTTTCCCTGCGGATTATTCCCTGGCTTTCCCCGGATGCAAAGCATCCGGGTTGGCGGCTTCGCCGCCGGGCCAGAAGCACAACGGCGTCAAGTCAGATTTCCACGTTCCTCCAAGCATCAGCGGGAACCAAGCTGATTTTCCAATCCAAGCCATATCCGCCATTGAGGTCCAGGAGGGCCGAAGCGCTTGGACAATGATCCAGTGGATCATTGTCAGCGGAGGCCGGGCGGCACCCCCGTGAGAAATCTCCTGGTGCAGGTGCACGAGGGCCGCACAGGCCCTCGACCCATGATGAATTAAAGTGCCCTTTGATCCACCGCTCTCCGCAAAATCAGCACTTGATAATTTTGTTAATCATGGTACAATGAATCGGTGGAGCATTTTTCCACCCAGGCAAATGATTGCCCACGCAACTGAAATCAATCAGGACGCAGCGCATGACATTAGCGGATTTATTGGCGTACGCCAGGGAAAAATACCAGATCACCGAGCAGTTCAAATGGGAGGCTTTTCCCCGCTTCTCGGTTCTGAGCGACCCGGAAACGGGAAAGTGGGCCGCGCTTTTGATGCGCCAGTGGGACGAGGACAGCGGCGCGGAAATCGAGCTGTGCGACGTGAAGTGCGGCGCGACCATCCTGTCCGGCATTTCCGCGGACTATATCACGAAGCCCTTCCGCATGCACGGCGTCAACTGGGCGGGTATCCGATTCAGCGGGCAAGCAAAGCCTGAGGTAATCCTCCCGCTCTTTGACCGCGCCATGAAAGCCGCGCATCAGCCGGGCTATACCATCGTTCTGGACGATCAGCCCTATAAAAGCGTTTCTTCTGTCTATCAGGAAACCCCGCTCCCCCATCCCGGCGCTGTCCCGGCAAAAAAACGGGAACTGATACCCGATCGCATCCGCAAAATGCGCCGGCTTTGCGACGAGGGCACCGGCCTGTATTTTACGGATGAACGAAAACTGTTCTTCATGCAGGGCATGTTCATGCGGGATTATGAGGACAATCAGCCCTGGGACGGACGGATTGATACATATTATGCCTCCTACCAGGCGCTCGACACCAAACAGCTGCGGGGATATTTCACCTGGCGCACAGCGGTTCGCAAGGGCAGCATTCAGCCCGCCAACGATTGTTTTGTGGGCATCTATCTGAATGAACTGCTGAACCTGATCGGCGCGGATTTCCCCCAGGACAGCCTGCAAAAAATGCAGGAATTTGAAAAAGGATACCTGAAAACGGGCTGCAGCGATGAGTGGTTTGTGAAGCGACTGCATCGCTGGATGCTGGAATTTGCCATCATCCACGGCATTCATCCCGAAGAAGCGCGGCAGTACGCTGACCCGGACATGCTGACCCGGGACGGAGCGATGGCCGTGCTGCGCAGCCCGGAGGGACACACGGACGACGAAGTGTATTCCGCGCTGCTTCTGATCGCAAAAGAGAAGCTGATGTTTTCCACCGTGATGCTGAAATCTCCGCAGGAAGGGAAAGCGCTCTTTGCCAAAGCCTGGAAGGCCGGCTGCGCCGAAATCGGCCTGGGCGGAAAAAATTTGTTTGAACAATGCTTTGGCAGAATGGCGCCTTTTCCCTGGCGGCCGCTGGCAAACACCCTGTACTGGGAGCGGCGGAAGCTGAACGGCGTGAAGTACCAGCTCAACGCTTGCCGCGTATATGTGTGCAGCAACAACACCTGGCAGGTGTGCAGCTATGAAACGCTGTTTTTTGACCGGGGGCGCTTCTTCGGTTTTCTCCACGAAACCGACCGGCAGCTCAGGATATACTTAAAAACAGGCCACCCCCTGAAAGAAAAGCCATCGGAGGCCTGGGCCAAGCCGTTTGTCGGCGCGGTCATTGCGCAGGACAGAAAAGAAAAAGAAGAAGCCGCCAAACCGAAGGTCGTTTTGAACCTGGCCGGGCTGGAGCAGATTCGGCGGGACGCGATGAAAACCCGGGACAGCCTGCTGACCGAGGAAGAAAAGCAGGAAATGGACGAAATGGCGGAAACGCCGGAAGCAGTTTGTCCGGAAATTGAACCGGAAGCCATTTCAGTCCTTCCGCTGGACAAAATCCAGCTTGACATTCTGCGGACTCTGCTGGCAGGGAATCCCGCAGATGGGATCATCCGGGAAAACCATTTGCTGCCCTCCGTGGTGGCGGACGGCATCAACGAAGCCTTTTTTGAGGAAATCGGCGACAGCGTGATAGAAGAAAATGACGGCAGCCTCGCCCTGGTCGAAGATTATGTAGACGACGTGCGGCGGCTGCTGGGAGGATAAAGAAATGAGCGAAGGCAGCAAAAAGGTGCCCCGGCGCATTGCGCAGACGGTGCTGAACAGTTTAAAGGGCGGCGTGGTGCCGCGCATCGGCCTGCCCTATATCACCGTGGGACGAAAGAATGAAATCGAAGCGCTGCTCCACGACGTTGACATCATCGCTGAGGGCGGCGCGTCTTTCCGGTTCATCGTGGGAAGGTATGGCTCAGGCAAGAGCTTTCTTTTGCAAACCATCCGCAATTATGTGATGGACCGGGGCTTTATTGTCTGCGACGCCGACCTCTCCCCCGAGCGCCGTTTGCAGGGCACGAAGGGCCAGGGCCTGGCCACCTACCGGGAACTGATCGGCAACCTGTCCACCAAAACCCGGCCCGAAGGCGGCGCGCTGACCCTGGTGCTGGATCGCTGGATCAGCACGGTGCAGAGCGAAGCGGCCCAGGAATCCGGCCTGACCCCCGGCGACCCGGCGATGATCAAGGCGGTCGATCAAAAAATCTACGCCGTCACTTCGTCCATCAGCGAATTGGTGCACGGGTTTGAGTTCGCCCGGCTGCTGTCCTCCTACTATCATGCCTACGTGAACGGCGACGACGAAACGAAGGCGAAGGTGGTGCGCTGGTTCCGGGGGGAATACGCGCTGAAACGCGAAGCGCGGGAAGAATTAGGCGTGAACATCATCATCACGGACGATGACTGGTATGATTATCTCAAGCTGTTTGCCTCCTTCTTCCGCCTGGCGGGCTACCAGGGCATGATGATCATGGTGGACGAGCTGGTGAATATTTATAAAATTCCAAACGCCGTTTCCCGGCAGTACAATTATGAAAAGATGCTGACCATGTACAACGACACCCTGCAAGGCAAGGCGAAGTATCTGGGCATCATTATGGGCGCGACGCCCCAGGCCGTGGAGGACAAGCGGCGCGGGGTATACAGCTATGAGGCTCTGCGTTCGCGCCTGGCGGAGGGGAAGTTTTCCCGGCCCGGCGCGCGGGATCTGCTGGCCCCGGTCATCCATCTTGAGCCGCTGACGGCCGAAGAAATGCTGGTGCTGTGCGAAAAGCTGGCGGGGATGCACGCTGACCTGTACGGCTACGCCCAGCGCGTCACCGACAGCGACCTGGCCGCGTTCATCAAAATCGAATATGAGCGCATCGGGGCCGATCAGAACATCACGCCCCGGGAGGTGATCCGGGATTTCATCGAGCTGCTGGATCTGCTGTATCAGAATCCCGCCCTCACCGTGGAAGCGCTCCTGCGCTCGGACGATTTCGCTTTCACCAAGTCCGAAGCCGTGTCCGACGAAGCGGATGATCATTTCGCGGAGTTTACCATTTAGAACTCTTCAACCATAAAACCTTGAAGCAAGAACAGCAAAAGGCACGTTGGGCGCTACGCGCGCCCAAACCTGCGCCAGGGCGGTGACCGCCCTGGACCCGCAACTGGCGAAATAACGTAGTTGGGATAAGCAAACAAATTCCGCCTGAGGCGCTGGGGTTACGAAAAGTTTGAGGGCTTCTGGCCCAAGAAAGCCCGGGGACATCCGAGGGGGAAAGTAAACTTTCCCCTACGGATGATTCTCTGGCTTTCCCCGGATGCTTTGCATCCGGGTTGGCGTCCGAAGGACGCCGGGCCAGAAGCGCAACGGTACCAAGCCAATCTTCCACGTTCTTCCGAGCAACAGCGGGAACCACGTTGTTTTTCCAATTTCAAGCTTTTTCCGCTATTGGAGTCCAGAGGATGAAATCCTTTGGCGCAGGGTACAGGGGCCGCGGAGGCCCCTGCTTCGTCCCTTTGATTTTGTACGATGAATAAATACAACAGCTCGAGGAACCGCCATGGACGTATACAATCGCTATGCCCCGTTCATTCAGGACTACATTTACCGGTCGGGCTGGCAGACCCTTCGTGCCGTACAGAACGCCGCGGGGGACGCCATTTTCGGCACGGAGGATAACGTGCTGCTGACCGCCTCCACCGCCTCCGGCAAAACGGAAGCGGCGTTTTTTCCCATCCTGACGCTGCTGGAAGAAAACCCTTCGGCTTCGGTAGGCGTGCTGTACATCGCGCCGCTGAAAGCCCTGATCAACGACCAGTTCGGGCGGCTGATGGAGCTGTGTGAGGAACAGGACATCCCGGTGTACCGCTGGCATGGCGATGTGCCGCAGACGCAGAAGCGCAGGCTGCTGCGCCACCCGGCGGGGATATTGCAGATCACGCCGGAATCGCTGGAATCCCTGATGATCAACAAGCACATGGAAATCCCGTCGCTGTTCGGCGACCTGCGGTTTATCGTGATCGACGAAATTCATTCGCTGCTGCGGGGTGATCGCGGTTGGCAGACCTTCTGTCTGATCGAGCGCCTGTGCCGGACGGCAGGCTGCAAACCCCGGAGAATCGGCCTGTCCGCCACCATCGGCAATCCCGAGGAAGCGGGCCGGTTCCTGGCGGCAGGCAGCGGACGCGGCACGGTCATTCCCAAGTTTGACGGCGGGCGGGACGTGTGGCGCCTGTCCATGGAGCATTTCTATAACACCCCGCCCCAGGCGGATGAAGACCAGACTCTCGTGGCCGAGCTGCCTGAGCCCGAAGCGCCCACCGACACCGCGCCGAAGAATGCCGACCCCGGCATTGGCTACATCTTCGAGCACACGCGTGGAAAGAAATGCCTGGTGTTCACCAACAGCCGGGAGGAATGCGAATCCGTCTGCCAATACCTGCGGCAATACTGCGAGGCCAACCACGAGCCCGACCGCTTCCTGATTCATCACGGCAACCTGTCCGCCTCCTACCGGGAAAGCGCGGAGGAGGAAATGAAAGACGACGATTCCCTGATGTCCGTCTGCGCCACGGCGACGCTGGAGCTGGGTATCGACATCGGGCGGTTGGAGCGAGCGTTCCAGATCGACGCGCCGTTCACCGTGTCCGGTTTTTTGCAGCGCATGGGCCGCACCGGACGGCGGGGCAATCCGTCGGAAATGTGGTTCGTGATGCGGGAAGACCACGCCGAGGCCCGCGCCATGCTGCCGGATTACATCCCCTGGCGCATGATTCAGGGTATCGCGCTGGTGCAGCTCTACATCGAGGAGCGTTTCGTGGAGCCGCCGCGCACGGAACGCCTGCCCTATTCCCTGCTCTACCACCAGACCATGAGCACCCTGGCTTCCTGTGGCGAAATGACGCCGGGCGAGCTGGCCTCCCGCGTGCTGCCGCTGTCCTGTTTTCACCGAATCAGTCAGGATGATTTTCGCGCGCTGCTGCGGCATCTCCTGTCCATCGACCATATCAGCCGCACCGAAAACGGCGGGCTGATCGTGGGGCTGGCCGGAGAGCGGGTGGTGAATAATTATAAGTTTTATGCGGTTTTTCAGGAGAATATCGAGTACGCCGTCCGTTCTGAATCGGAAGAGTTAGGCACCATCGTGCAGCCGCCGCCCGCCGGGGACAAGATCGCTATCGCGGGCCGGGTGTGGATTGTGGACGACGTGGACCACAAAAAGCACGTGGTCTACTGCACGCTGGTGAAGGGCAACATTCCCGCCTATTTCGGCGACTGCGCAGGGGATATTCACAACCGCATTCTGGAGCGGATGCAGCAGGTGCTTGCGGAGGATACCCAGTATCCCTACCTCATGCGCCGGGCGGTGTGCCGCCTGGGGGAAGCAAGGGAGGTATATGCCAAATCAGGCATGGCAGAAAGACCGCTCATCTGCCTCGGCGGGAAGATGTGGGCGTTGTTTCCCTGGCTGGGCAGCTACGCTTTCCTGGCGCTGGAGCGCTTCCTCAAAATCCGCTGCGGCAAACGGCTGGGCATGAAAGGGTTGAACCCGGCCCGGCCCTACTATCTGCAATTCACGATGCAGGTGAGCGAAGCGGAGTTTTACCGCATCGCCGCTGAGGAAGCGGAAAAGGACTTTGACCCGCTGGAACTGGTCTATCCCAAGGAAGTGCCGGTGTTTGAAAAGTACGACGAGTTCGTGCCCGAGGAGCTCATCCGCAAGGGCTTTGCCCTGGGCGTGCTGGACCTGGAAAGCATGAAACGCCGGGTCCTGTCCTGGCGCGACAGTCAATTCGGCAGCGCGTCCACCGGTTCGCCGGTGCTGGGGAAACGGAGGGTGTAAGAAGGTTCAGGCGCGGATGGAACCGGTTCTCCCGCCGATTCCATTTTCCCCGTTTCATCTATTTCGGTCATGATTGTCGGACTTGGAAGTTCTTCCGGCATCTTTTCTCTGTCTTCTGTAATTTCTGACCTCTGTATTTCTTCCAAATCCCGGGCCAGGATATTCTGCGCAGCCTTTGGTTCTTCTTTGATTGTTTCTTCCGTTTCTGCGGCGGGAGGCGCTATGCTTGTTTCTGAGGAAATGCTTTTTTGCGTTTCCTCTTTTTTTGTTTTTTCTTTTTGCATCCATTCGCATGCCCGCAGGTAGTTTTCTTCTCCGCCCTGCCAGAGGCGCACCCTGCCCTTGGACGCAACAAAAAAAGCATTCCCGCTCTGGCAGGTGAATACAATCTGACCATTCCCATCCGCTGTCTTTTCATCGCATTTTTCCGCGCGGCCGGGCAGTAATTCATATACAGCGCAGTTCTCCCCCGGCTCCAATCCCCGCGCGTGGATTTCGGTTTTTTCCCCCACCTTGCGGCAATATCCCGACGCGCCTTGCCGACCGGTGAGCAAGTCATATCCAAAAGCCATGAAAACCCTCCTCATGCGGATTGATAGGGCACTTTAATACACTTGGGGATTACGCTGGGGCTATTCGCCCCAGACCCCAACCAGGGTCCTGAGGACCCTGGACCCACACCTGGCGAAATAACGTTGTTGGGAATATCAACGGCCTCCGCCAGCCGCGC
>CADCJO010000070.1 GCA_902801765.1 uncultured Eubacteriales bacterium | reverse complement strand
TCAACAACGTTATTTCGCCAGTTGCGGGTCCAGGGTCCTCAGGACCCTGGTTGGGGTCTGGGGCGAACAGCCCCAGCGTTTCCCTTAGTGATTTATAGTACCCTATGTGCTCAATCCTGCTCATAATCAAACCCCCTCAAAACCAGTTCCTCCGCGAAGTGGCAGGCGACCATGCGTCCGTCCACCTCGTGAAGATCGGGCACCTCCTTGGCGCACTTTTCCTGGCAGTAGCGGCAGCGCTCATGGAAATAGCAGCCGGAGGGCGGGTTGGCGGGATTGGGAATTTCGCCCTGCAGGGGGATGCGCTCGTTCTGAATATCCGGATCGGCGATGGGCACGGCGGACAGCAGCGCTTCGGTGTAGGGATGCCGCGGGCGGGAGAACAGCTTATCCGTCTCCCCGAATTCCACCAGCCGCCCCAGGTACATCACGCCCACCTTGTCGCTGATGTGCTCCACCACGGACAGGTCGTGGCTGATGAACAGATAAGTCAGCTCCAGCTCCTTTTGCAGGTCTTTCAGCAGGTTGATGATCTGGGCCTGAATGGACACGTCCAGGGCGCTCACCGCCTCGTCGCACACGATCACCTGGGGATGCAGGATCAGGGCCCGGGCGATGCCGATGCGCTGGCGCTGGCCGCCGGAAAAGGCGTGGGGATAGCGTTTCAGATAGGTGGTGTTCAGGCCGACCCGCTTCGCCATTTCGATGACCCGCTGCTCCACCTCGGCCTTGGGCATTTTGGGATAATTGGCTTTCAGGGGTTCGGCGATGATGTCGATGACCGTCATGCGGGGGTCGAGGGAGGAATAGGGGTCCTGGAAAATCATCTGGATTTCCTTGCGCACTTTTTTCATTTCGGCCTTGTTCAGACGCAGAAAATCATAGGTAACGCCGTCCCGGGCGGTGTATGTCACTTCGCCTTCGCTGGCCTCGATGGCCCGCACCACGCACCGGCCCAGGGTGGTTTTGCCGCAGCCGGACTCGCCCACGATGCCGATGGTTTCGCCCTTGCGCACGTCGAAGGACACGTCGGTCACGGCACGGACGCATACACCCTTGGAGGTAAAGCGCTTGGAAATGTGGCTGACCTGCAGAATCACGTTCGGATCTTTCGTCTGTTCGCTCATTCCGCTTTCCCCTCCTTCCGGCAATGGACGCAGGCGGCGCAGTGGGTGCCCTCCAGCTGAATCAGATCGGGCTCGGCCTGGTCGCACACGCCCTCCACCCGGGCGTCACAGCGCTCATAGAAGCCGCAGCCCGGTTTCAGGTTCAGGGCCAAGGGCACGGTGCCCTCGATGGAATACAGCCGGTCCAGCTTGCGGCTGCCGATTTTGTGCACGCTGCCCATCAGGCCCCGGGTGTAGGGGTGCTGAGGCGCTTTGTAGATTTCCCGGGCGGTGCCCGTTTCCACGATGCGGCCCAGGTACATGACCGCCACCCGGTCGCACATCTTGGCGACGGTGCCCAGGTCGTGGGTGATGAACAGAATGGCCATCTGCATTTCTTTTTGCAGCTGCTGCATCAGCTCCAAGATCTGCGCCTGGATGGTCACGTCCAGGGCTGTGGTGGGCTCGTCGGCAATCAGCAGCCGGGGCTTGCACACCAGCGCCATGGCGATCAAAGCGCGCTGGAGCATGCCGCCGGAAAACTCATGGGGATACTGGTCATAGCGCTTTTCCGCGTTGGCGATGCCCACCTTCTTCATCATTTCCAGGGTGATGGCCTTGCTCTCCTTCTTGTCCTTGGTGATGTGGAGCATGGTGCATTCATTGATCTGGTTGCCAATGGTGTACATGGGCGAAAACGCCACCATGGGTTCCTGGAAGATCATGGAGATTTGCTTGCCGCGGATGGCGCGAATCTCCTTGCCCCGGGGATTGAGCTTGAGCAGGTCGATGGTTTTTCCATCCTCGCCCTGGAAGAAGATTTCCCCGCTGGACTGGCATTTCTTTTCGTTGATGCCCAGGATCGCTTTGCTGGTCAGGCTTTTGCCGCAGCCGGATTCGCCCACCAGGCCCAGGGTTTCGCCGGGCCGAATCTCAAAAGAGACCCCTCGGACGGGCGTCAGGGTGCCTTCGTCCATTTTGATGTTCACGCGAAGATCGTTGACCCGGATGATGGGTTCGGTGATTTCACTCATGCAAGGCACCTCCTTACTTATAGGGGTCGGCCGCGTCGCGCATGCCGTCGCCCAGGAAATTGAACGCCAGCACGGTGAGCACCACGAAGAACAGCGGAATCAGGCACCAGGGATGCAGGGCGATGCTGGTCACGTCCTGGGCCTCTTTGAGCAGCACGCCCCAGCTGGTGGCGGGGCTCTGGATGCCCAGGCCCAGGAAGCTCATGCTGGTTTCGCCGATGATCATGGAGGGAATGCCCAGCGTCAGGTTCACGATCAGATAGCTCATGAACCCCGGCACCATGTGTTTCATGATGATCTTCATATCGCTGACGCCCGCCAGCTTTGCCGCCATCACGTAATCCTCATTTTTCAGCGACATGAACTTGCCGCGCACCACCCGGGCCAGACCCGTCCAACTGATGAGGGACAGGATGATCGTGATGAGCAGATACATCTGCACCGGCGGGATGCCCGCGGGAATGGCCGCGGACAGCGCCATCCAAAGAGGCAGGGAGGGCAGGGAGTTGAGCACCTCGATCACGCGTTGAATCACGTTATCCACCCAGCCGCCAAAGTACCCCGAAATGGAGCCGATGACCAAGCCAAGGACGAAGCTGATCAGCGTGCCGGCGAAGGGAATGGTCAGGGACACCTGGCTGCCTAAGATGATGCGGCTGAACAGGTCGCGGCCCATGCTGTCCGCGCCGAAGAGGAACACCTTGCCTTTCTCCACGCCGAACAGGTGCAGGTCGCTTTCGATCAGGCCGAGGAATTTGTAGGAGGAACCGTGCACGAACCATTTGATCGGAATCGGTTCGGTATCGTCCGTGGCGATCAGGGTGGGCGGAGTGTACTTTTCGCCCCGCTCCTTGGCCGCTTTCTGGGCGGCGCTCTTTTCCGCCACGCTCATTTTCACGGTCTGCCGTTCAGCGTGATACACAAAGGGGCCGATGAACTTGCCGTCATGGCTGAAATGAACGGGCGTCGGCGGCAGGTCCTTGGAATTGGCGTCGTACTCCGTCAGGCTGTAGGGGGCCAGGAAATTGCCGAACAGCGCCACAAAGTACAGAAAGCCCAGGATGACCAGTGAAATGCGGGCCAGCTGATGCTTGCCCAGCTTCCGGGCCATGAGCTGCCATTGGGAAGCGAGGTAGTATTTTTCTTCCTTCCGCCGGGCCTTTTCCGCCCGTTTCTGAGCGCGGAGGGCTTTCTTGTCAGCTTCTGACATGGTCATTCAGCCCTCCTTCCGGAAAAGCGGATGCGGGGGTCCAGCCACGCCAGCAGAATGTCCGACAGCAGCGTGCCGATGATGATCAGGAAGCCCATCACCAGCAGGATGGTGCCCGCCAGATACATGTCCTGAGCTTTCAGCGCCTCATACAGCATGGGGCCCACCAACTGTAAATTCATTACGATGGCGGAGATGGTGGAGCCGTTGAAGATGTGGGACAGCACGCCGCTCAGCCCCGACACCGTGGGATTCAGCGCCGCCCGGAGGCAGTACTTGTACACGATGCGCTTTTCGGACACGCCCTTCGCCCGGGCGCAGAGCACGTAGTTTCTTCCCAGCTCATCCAGCATCTGGGCGCGCATGGAGCGCAGCGTGCCGCAGGTGCCCGACGTGCCAATGACGATAATCGGGATGGCCATGCGGCCCCAGAAATCGCCCCGGCCCAGCACTTCCCACCACTGCATGGTGCCCTGCTGCAAGCCTACCAGCACCTCGCTGGTGTACAGGCCGATGAAGGCCGTGCCCGTCCAGATGTATGTGCCGTACATCAGCAGGATGGCGAACAGGAAGTTGGGCACCGCCATGCCGATAAAGCCCAGCAGCGTAAAGCAGTAATCGCCGATGGAATACTGGTGCACGGCACTGTAAATGCCGATGGGGATGCCCACCAGGTAGTTGAACAGCATCGTCACCAGCGACACCACGATCGTCATCGGCAGCACCGACGCGATGGTGCTCCACACCGGCGCTTCGTACTTGAAGGAGTAGCCGAAGTCAAACCGGGTCAGGATATTGCCCATCCATTTGAAATACTGCATGAACCAGGGCTGATCCAGCCCGTAGCGTTCCTTCAGGCTGGCCAGTTCGCTTTCGTCCACGATCTGGCCTTCCGCTTTCAGCCCCGCCACGTAGGACGTCAGATAGTCCCCCGGCGGCAGCTGGATGATGAAGAAAATCACCAGCGACATGATCAGCAGGATGGGTAGGAACGTCAAAACGCGCTTGAGGATGTAATTGCCCATAGGCGCTTGCCTCCTTGCGGGGATGAAGAATGAAAATACTGCGGTTTATGCAGAAACGCTTACGAGGCAGGGGGCTTCTTCAGCCCCCTGTACCCCTGAACCAGAGGGTTTCACCCTCTGGACTCCAATAGGCGAAAATACGCCGTTGGGAACATCCAACAGCTTTCGCCAGCCGCGCTGGGATTTACGAACGTTTGAGGGCTTCTGGCCCAAGAAAGCCCGGGAATATCCGAGGGGAAAGTGAACTTTCCCCTACGGATGATTCCCCGGCTTTCCCCGGATGCAAAGCATCCGGGTTGGCGGCTTCGCCGCCGGGCCAGAAGCACAATGCTGTCAAGCATGATTCCCCATTTCTCCAGGCAACAGCGGGAATCAAACGGAGTTTAATAGACCAAGCATCATCCGCTGCTGTGGGTCCAGGGTACTCAGTACCCTGGTGGGGTGCGGGGCAACGCCCCGCCGTTTCTTTTCTTTCCGGAATCAAACAGTAGGCTGAAAAGAAAAACGGGAAGGCGAGGGTGCGCCTTCCCGCCCTTGGTTCAAACGGTCACAAAAGGATTGGAGCGATTACTTTTCCACCCACAGGCAGGGGAAGTTGGCCAGGCCCAGGTCGCGGAATTCGTCGCAGGCGATGCCGTCCTCGCGGAAGTTGTGCATCTTGGCGTTGACGGCGTACACGGCGGGATTGGAGGAGGTGAAGCCAATCTCATAGATGCCTTCCTTGAAGCAGTCCAGCAGCTGGAGGGCCAGCGCTTCCTTCGCTTCGGAGGTGGTGGCGTTCTTCATGTTGGTGTAGATTTCCAGCATGGCCTTCACGTCTTCCGGCGGCTCCACAGCGCCTTCGCGGCCCTTGCCGTCCAGGCTGTTCAGATACCACAGGCCGAAGGCGGTGCCCCAGACGCAGTAGTCGCGCAGCGGCACGAAGTAGTCGGGCCGCAGGGAGATGGAGAAGGTGTCGAAGTTCTCGTAGTTCAGCACGATTTCATGTTCGTTGGCGGAGCGCATTTCTTCCATGATGGAGCGGTCATACATGCGGGTGGTGGCGTCGATGCCGGCCTTGTTCAGGTCGTTCTTGAGCAGCTCGGCCAGGCTGGCATCGGCTTCATTCTGGTATTGCAGGTTCAAGGTCAGCTTGGTGCCGTCGGAGAAGGCCCAGAAGCCGTCCGCACCCTTCACCAGGCCGCACTGTTCCAGCAGCGCCTGCGCGCCTTCCACATCCTGCTCCGTCCACTTGGCGGTCCATTCGGGGTCATAGCCCTGGGCGCCTTCGCCGGGCGCGGACTGGGCGGGCTCGGTGTAGCCGTTATCGATCAGCTGGGCGATCTGGTTGCGGTCCACGATGATGGACAGGGCGTGGCGGAAGTTCACATCCTGGAACAGGGGACGCTTGAGATCGTCCTTGACAGCCAGGTTCAGCTGCATGGACTGGCTGGTCCAGCCGGTGGAGGACCATTCGACCAGGTTCACGTTGGCATCGGAGGCCAGAATAGTGTCCACGTCGGCCAGAGCCACGGAGCCGATATCGGCAGTGCCGTCCATGATCCACAGCAGCGCCTGGGAATCGTCGCTGTAACGGCGGAAGTGCAGTTCGTCAATATAGGGCAGCTGCTTGCCTTCGGCGTCCACTTTCCAGTAATAGGGATTGCGCTTCCACACGCACATTTCGGCGTTGAAATCGCCGTCGATCGTCCAGGCGCGGAGGGTGGGCCGGCCGGGCACGATCCAGTAATAGTAGGTGTAGCTGTTGCCCAGGGCCTTCATGTCGGAGAAGCCCAAAGCCTGGGCATAGGCGTCCTTTTCCTCGGCGGTCTTGGTTTCATCGCTGTACACGGCCACATGCTCTTCCAGCCAGTGCTTAGGCGCAAAGAACCACTTGCCGTTGATCGCCAGTTCCCGGAGGAATTCGGGCTTGGAGGAAGCGAAGGTCATGGTGAAGGTATAGTCGTCGATAATGTCCAGCTTCGCCAGCTGCATTTCGCCGTTCTCGTCGGCGGCCTTCACGGCTTCCCAGGCGCTCTTGCCGGTGAAGCCGGTGAGCAGGCAGTTTTCATAGAAGAAGCGGCAGTCCTCGGAGGTGAAGGGCACGCCATCGGACCACTTCATGCCCTTGCGCAGATGGATCGTCCACACGGTGGCGTCCTCGTTCACCTCAAAGCCCTTGGCCACGTTGGGCTCCACGGTGCCGTCGGTGCGGAAGCGGAAGAGCGCTTCCTCGGTGGGCTTGCCGGGGCCCCACTTGGAGGAGCCGCCCTGCATCAGGGTGATATAATCAGTATACTGGCCGATGTCCGCCACGTTCTCCACCATGATGTCGTCGGCGGCGGGCAGCCGCTCTTCCAGCGCGGGCAGGTTCTGGCCGTCCAGGTACGGGGACTGGGTGTAGGCCGCTTCGGCGGACGCGAAGGATGCCATGCTCAGCAGCATCACGAACGCCAGCAGCGCGGAAATGATCTTCCGGGTTTTCATGTTGGGTTCCTCCTTTGGCTTGGTTGATATTACTTCCGCAATGGATGCGGAGAGGTTCGTTTTAAAATGCTGTTGCTATGAAGGGTGAACATTAAACCGGTAAGGAACGCTGGGGCTGTTCGCCCCAGACCCCAACCAGGGTCCTGAGGACCCTGGACCCGCAACTGGCGAATTCACTTAGTTGGGATAAGCAGACAAGTTCCGCCTGCCGCGCTGGGGTTATGGAAAGTTTGAGGGCTCCTGGCCCAAGAAAGCCCGGGAACATCCGAGGGGGAAAGTTTACTTTCCCCTGCGGATGATTCCCTGGCTTTCCCCGGATGCAAAGCATCCGGGCTGGCGGCTTCGCCGCCGGGCCAGAAGCACAACGGCATCAAGTCCATCTTCCGCGTTCCTAATGATCCAGTGGATCATTCTCAGCGTAGGCCGGGCGGCAGCCCCGTGAGAAATCTCCTGGTGCAGGTGCACGAGGGCCGCATAGGCCCTCGCTTCGTCTTTGTTTTTTGCCCTTTTACATATGGCAGTTATATCAAACGTGTCTGTCCATCCGGGCGGCGCGGATGGAAATTTTCTTGTCCACGGGGGTGTAAGCGGTGAACAGGACGGTGTAATGGTGTTCGCTCAGGGGATAAGCACCGCCCATGCGGTCGCGGAAATCATGCGCGCCGAAGGCGCTGTCGAGCAGGATGGTTTCCCCGCCCGGCCCGGCGGCCTCCACTGTTCCGTCCAGCACGTTGATGCTCTCCCCCGGCTTCGTGCGCTGGATGAAGTGATTCGTGCGCACATAGCCGCCGGGCAGGAAGGAAAACTCGCAGCGCAGGGGCAGTTGGTCAATGCCCGCCGTGCGGATGTACAGGTCGATGCCGTCCTCCGACTTCACGATTTCCAGCTCTGTATCCAGCGGCAGGCCCTCGGTCTTTTTCCGGGTGTGTGGATTGTCCATGGCCCACCAATCGCTGGTGGCAGGTTTTTCATCAAAGGGCAGATAATACCAGCCCGCCGCGTGGGAGCGCATGACATAACCGGTTTCCGTTTTCTCCAGGGTGTCCGCTAAGAAATTGCGCCGGTCGCAAAGGTTGGAGTAAATGGTCATGTACAGGCTGAACGCGCCGTGTTGGAAGTACAGGCAGTTGGGCTTGCCCTTCAGCAGGGAGCAGCTCCAGTTTCCTTCCCGGATGCGGGCGATGGCGCTGTCGGGGAACAGCCGGTCGATGTGCGCGATAGGCGGAACAAAATCCTCCTGCTCGCCGAATCCGTCCATGTCCGGGAACAGCAGCACCCATTCCACGCCGGGCGGCACCGTGCCGCGCCGTCGGCAGTCCCGCCAGATGAAGCCCGCCATGCGGCCCAGATCCTCCCGGCCCAGCAGATAACCGACCAATAAATAAAGGATGTAATAGGTATCGGCGTAGACCTTTTTGCCCATGTCCTGCCGAGTGGAATTGTTGGTGAACACGGAATTGTCGGGGTCAAAATAACAGTACATCATTTCCAGGTTCCGGGCGGCGGCTTTCAGATAGGTTTTGTCCCCGGTGGCCAGGTGCAGCCGGATCATCTGGTCGTCGTTCACCTGGTTGTAATTTCCGGCGCTGCGTTCGGCAAATTCGCCGTCGGCGTTGATGTCCAGCCCTTCCCGCAGATACTGCCGGGCGCGGTCGCCCAAGTCGGGGTTTCCGGTGATTTTTTCGCAGTTCAGCAGACAGGCGGAAATCGCCCAGCGGTGATTGGGGGTATGGAAGCCGCCCGCCGCGATGCCCCGGGAAGCGCTGTCGATGAGGTCATACATGGGCTTGCGGATAAAGTCCGCTTCCTTCGCCGCGCATTTTTCCAGCAGCCACCAGCCGTTGAGCATGGCATTGACCATGAAAGCGGTATCCGGCGGAGAAGCATAGTTGCAGGGCGTCAGGTCGAAGCAGCCGTCGGGCCGCTGGTGGCGCTGCATGTAAATCAAATCCCGCTGAATCGCGGCCTTTAATTCCTCATGCAGATACCATTTGCTGTCCTCGGTCACATAAGCAGCCACCATGTCCCCCAGGAAAAAACCGCTTTGCCGGGGCTCCACGTGGAAATCCTCCGTCCAGAAGCCGCCGAAGCGATCGTCCCCCTCGGCGGTGATCTGCCGGGGCAGCAAACGCCCGATCCGCTCGTCCAAATCCAACAGCAATGCCTTGCGATGTGTCATGCAATCGTCCGCCTTTGATGTGAATCATTCATTGACGCTTCAAGTTTGTTTTCTTATTGTACCATATATCTGGCCGTTTTTCAACCATTTTTTCAGCCTGAACCACTTTCAAAACACCTGCTTTACAAATTCGGAAAAAGATGTACAATGAAATCCAGGAAGAATTTCATTCGTGACAGGCAAGAGAGGAAAACGATATGCCCGAAAGACGCAAATTCCGCGAACGGCTGGAGGCCTGGCGGAACGAATTGAAAAACCAGATCATCAAGCCGATCATCCGCGTGGATTTTTGTGGCTGCCCTACATTTGAGCGTCTCACCCCGGAAGCGGCGGAACAGTTTCCTTTCGCGTCCATGCCCGCGGGAACGGCCTGGGGCAGGCACCGGGAATACTGCTGGTTCCGGGCTTCCGTTACGCTGCCCGCGGGCTGCGGGGGTCAACGAATCGTGCTGCTCAGCGGCGTGGGCGGGGAGCAGTTGGTGTATCTGAACGGCCAGCCCCTTGGCTCCCTGGATAAGGAACACAAATACGTGACGCTGTTTCGTCAGGCGCAGGACCATGCGTCCTTCCGTCTCCTGATCGAAAGCTACGCCGGGAACGGCCCACGCCTGGAAAACTGCGGCCCCTGCCCGCCGGAAAGGAAACCGGTTCCCGCCGTCACCGCGCCGCAGTGCGCCGTGAAAGACAGCTTTCTGGCTTTGTTCAACGAGGACGCCTATCAGCTGTTCATGGATGTGGACACCCTGACCCGCCTCCATGACCTGCTGCCGGAGGGCAGCCTGCGCCGGGAAAAGGTCGAGGAAGCGCTGGAGGCCTTCACCCATACGGTGGATTTGGAGCTGCCGGAGCAGGAAAGAAACGCTTCCTACCGTCAAGGCCGGGCCGTTCTGCATGACGTATTGGATTGCCATAACGGCTCCACCGCGCCGCTGCTGCGGCTGATCGGCCAATCCCACATCGACCTGGCCTGGATGTGGCCGATGGAGGAAACCTATCACAAAGCCGTCCGCACCTACGCCAACCAATTGGCCCTGATGGACGAATACCCGGAATACCGGTTCCTGGCCTGCGAACCGGCGCTGCTGGACATGCTGGCAGAAAGCAGCCCGTCGGTGTATGACCGTGTTATGGAGCGCGTGAAAACCGGCCAGATCGTCCCGGACGGCGCGTTTTACGTGGAATGCGACACCAACATTCCCTCCGGGGAAAGCCTGGTTCGGCAGCTGTTCTGGGGCAAACGGTGGTTCCGGGAAAAGCTGGGCGTGAACAGCCGCGTGGCCTGGCAGCCCGACACTTTCGGCTTTTCCCCCTGCCTGCCCCAATTGCTGCAAGCCTTTGACGTGCCGTACTTCGCCACCCAAAAGCTGCTGCGGGCCGACCCGGAATGCGAGCGCTTCCCCTATCAGGATTTTATCTGGGAAGGGGCGGACGGCTCCCGCGTGCAGGCGCTGAGCTTTTTCAAAAGCAACGCCCGCACCGAGCCGGACAGCCTGCATGACCGCTGGGAAAAACACCGCACCCAGCAGCGCCATATCGACGCCCTGCTGTATCCCTTCGGCTTTGGGGACGGCGGCGGCGGCGCGACGCGGGACATGCTGGAGTACCTGAGAAGGGAAGAGGATTTGGAGGGCCTGCCCCGCACGCAGTGGAGCACCTTGCAGGAGCACTTTGAAAGCGCAGCGGAGAACGCCCGGAAAAACCTCTGGCGGGGAGAGCTGTACCTTGCCTGGCACCGGGGAACGTATACCTCCCAGCGGAAAACAAAAACCGCCATCCGCGCCCTGGAGCAGGCCCTGCACGACGCGGAATTCCTACTGGCCCAATGCGGCGAGGATGCGCGGAAACAATATAAGCAGCTGATGGAAAATGCCTGGAAAACCCTGCTGCTTCACCAGTTCCACGACATTTGCGCCGGGGTGGGCATCCGGGATGTGCACGCGGAAGCGGAACAGGCGCTAAACGAAAGCCTCCGCGCTGTGCGGGAGGCTGTGGAAGAATTGGCGCTAATCGTTTATGCCGTCGATCCCCAGGCGAAGGATTGCACCACCGTCGTCAACACCCTGCCCTTTGCCCGGCGGGAATGGGTCGCGCTGCCCGGCGGCGCGCAGGGATACTTTTCTCTGCCACCCTCCGGGGCAGTGGCGGTGCAGGCCGATGACTTGCAGCAGGAAACCGGAGCGGTCACAGCTGTACCATGCGCCGAAGGCTGGATCATCGACAACGGAACGCTTTCCTTCACCCTGCGGAAGGACGGAACCATCAGCGATCTTGTGGACTTGCGCACCGGATTGCCCCTGCAAACACCCGGAATGCGGATGAACGAGCTGCGATTGTATAAAGACGTGGAGCCCGTCTACGATGCCTGGGAGCTGTCGCCGGATTACACCCAAGACCGGATGGACGCCGTTCGCGTTCAATCTTTGACGCTGGAAAAAGAAAACGGACCCGTGCTGACCGCGCGCGTCCGTCTCCTGCTCGGGCAAAGCCCCTGCGAAGAAATCATCACCGTTCGGGCCGGGGAGCCTCGGATAGAATTTGAATTGAAAATCGACTGGCAGGAGCGCCATAAGCTGCTGAAAGCCCACTTTGAAAGCAGCCTGAACTGCGAAAACGCGATCCATGAAATGCAGTTCTGCCATATTGCGCGCCCGGCGCACCGGGCCACGCAGTTTGCCAAAGACCGGTTCGAGGTGTGCAATCATCATTACTCCGCACTGTTTGAGGCAACCCGGGGGATTGCGCTGCTGAATCAGGCGATCTGGGGCGTCAGCGCGGATCAGGGCGATCTGGCGCTGACCCTGCTCCATGCGCCGGTCGTGCCGGATGCCGCCTGCGACCGGGGAAGCCAGCGCTTTTCCTTCGCTCTCTGCGTGTATGATACGCCCTTTGGCCTGAGCGGCATCACCCGGGACGGATACGCGTATAACGTCCCGCCCCTGCTGCTGCCGGGAAAAGGAAAGGATACAACGGGCATTTGGGCGGAAAACGCCCTGATCGAAACCGTCAAGCCCGCGGAGGATGGCTCCGGCATCGTCCTGCGCCTGTGGGAATACCGGGGCGCCGCTGCCCGCGTGACGCTGCATCTCCCCCGCTCCCGTTCCATCTGCGCCTGCGGCTTTGATGAGCAAAGCGTCACGCCCATCACCGTTTCGGATACCTGCATCTTTGACCTGCCGGCTTTCGGGATCAAAACCCTGATGCTGATATGATACCGTCTCTCTTCCAAATTCTTAATTGTTATGTTGTGAATGATGGCGAGGCGAGGGCCTGTGCGATCCGCAGGCTCAATCGTCGCAACTCTCCACAGGAGAGGTTGCTCGTTTCGGCTGATCTCACCGTCGATGAGAATCCCGCCACAGGCGGTCATCGGCGATTCGTCCCTCGTGCACCTGCACCAGGGGACTTCGCCCCTTGGACCCATTTAGCGGATGAAGCTTGACTGATCGAATCAAGTCGGTTTCCGCAGATGCTGTGTGAGACACGGAAGTCTGACTTGATGCCGTTGTGCTTCTGGCCCGGCGGATGAATCGCCGATGACCGCCTGTGGCGGGAATCTCATCGACGGTGAGATCAGCCGAAACGAGCAATCACCGCTTTGCGGCGTTGCGACGATTGAGGCTGCGGCAAAGC
>CADCJO010000069.1 GCA_902801765.1 uncultured Eubacteriales bacterium | reverse complement strand
TTGAGGTCCAGGAGATGAAATCTCCTGGTGCAGGTGCACGAGGGCCGCACAGGCCCTCGCCTCGTCTTTGTTTTTTACCCTTCACAACATGACTGTTAACAGTATAAAAGATATGCAAAACAGCCGGGAAGAAAAATACTCTTTCCCAGCTTTTATGGTATGATGTTTGCCTTAAGTTTCCACGCCAGCAGCGCGGCGCTGGCAATGAGGCCCAGCCAGAAGAAAGCGGCGTTGGCGGCTTTGTCGGCACGGCAGAGCCGGAGACAAAAACCTTTTTTCAGCAGCGGATACAGCCAGGGAACCGGTTTTTTGTTGAGCGTATCGAGCGCCAAATGAGACACTCCCCCCACTAAAATGGGCACCGTCAGAAATGGTGAAATCAACCCGCCTCCAAGCCCCAGCAGCGCCACGTACAACAGCGAATGCGTGAAAGTTCGATGGGTGGATATGTGTCCCAGGCTGGCCGCAAGAATCACGATCAGCGCACCGACGATCACGGAGGAAAGGGGCTGGGTGCGGATGCTCGTCCACAGCCCGGCTTTCATAATGCTGTCCGCCGTCAGCAGCAACACGGTCAGCGCGCCCGCGCCGATTCGTCCGGTAAAGGCGTCATTCCTGCCGGGCAGATCCTTGCATTCCACATCGCACAGCACGCCGCCCAGGGCCCCGCCGATGACCGCCGCGAACAGTCCGCCCGCCGTCCGGCCCGGGCTTACCGCCAGCGCCGCGGCGACGCCGACGGTTAGATGCGTTTTGCTCAGCACGGGGCCATCACATCCCGGAGGGCGTCATATGTATTAACGCTTAATGTCATAGTTCATGTTCATCAGATTGCGGATCGTGTTCACGTCATCGGTAATGTTGGCGTCGCCGTGGATGGTGTGCTTGATGACGGAGGAGGCCACGGCGAAGTTCAGCATATCCATGGGCTTGTAATCGTTCATCATGGCGTAGATCAGGCCGCTGGCAAAGGCGTCGCCGCCGCCCACGCGGTCCAGGATGTTGAAGGTGAACAGCTTGCTTTCAAAGGTGTGGCCATCATACCACATGAAGGCTTTCAGGCTGTTTTCGGAACCGGAGTGGGCGTAGCGCACGTGGCGGGCGATGCACTTTAAATTGGGCCACTTTTCCACGAACGCCTGGAACACGTCGTCCTGCTGTTCGTAGGCGGGCTGGAGCGGCACGCCGTCCTTCACGTCGCCCTTGCTGTGATCGCTGTCGTCCTTCCAGACGTGATACGGCTCGATGCCCAGCAGCACGTCCACATAGGGCAGGCATTCGGTGCAGTAGTCCCGGGCTTCCTCCCAGGTCCACAGGGTGGAGCGGAAGTTGCCGTCGAAGGACACGGTGAGCCCCAGCTCCTTGGCGGTTTTGAGCATGTCCAGGATCAGCTGGGCGCAGTTGGGGCCCAGGGCCGGGGTGATGCCGGACAGGTGCAGCCAGTTAAAGTCCTGCAAAAGCGCTTTCAGGTCGTAGCCCGTGAAATCGTATTCCGTCAGGGCGGAATGCTTGCGGTCGTAAATCACCTTGCTGGGGCGGATGCCGAAGCCCGTTTCCAGGTAATAGGTGCCCAGGCGGTGGGTGGGCGTCTGCTCGGGCGTGGTGAGGATCACCGGCGTGCAGTGTACGTCGCTGGAGCGCAGGGCGCGGATGGCGCTTTTACCCAGGGAGTTGTCCGGCACCACGGAAAAGAAGGTGCTGTCCACGCCCAGGCAGGCCAGGGCCAGGGCAATGTTGGCCTCGCTGCCGCCGTAGGAGGCGTCAAAGGAATTGGTCATGCGGATTTTTTCGTAATTGGGCGGGGTCAGCCGCAGCATGATTTCCCCCATGGTGATGAATTTCGGTCCGGCGGGCCGATCTTTCAGCAGCGGATTGACATGTATCATGAGAAACCTCCTTTGTGTGGTTTCGAGTTCTAAGTTCAAGTTCTAAGTTCCAAGCTGGTTCGTTTGTCAGTAACAAGTATTCAGCTTAGAACTTGAAACTGAGAACTTAGAACTGTTTTTTATCTGACTTTCGCCCTCAGCGGTAAGGTGACCGCGTAGCACGCGGCGGCACACAGTACAATGGCCGCGCCAGCGCCGGTATTTTCCAGATAATAGGAAGCGACCAGCCCGGCCACGCCGCAGAACAGGCCGATGAGCACGCTGAACAGGGCGTGCTGGGCGGCGGTGCGGGAAATGTTGCGGGCCGCGGCGGCGGGAAGGATGAGCAGCGCGTTGATGAGCAGTACGCCCACCCAGCGGATGGACAGCATGACCACCACCGCCACCAGGGACACGAAGGCGTATTCCACCCACTTGGTGCTGACCCCCCGGCTTTGGGCCAGGGCGGGGTTCACGGCGGTGAGCAGCAGACGGTTATACAAAAGCGCCCAGGCGGCCACTCCCAGGGGCAGCGCCAGCAGCAGCCACAGCAAATCCCCCTCCGGCACGGACACGATGTCCCCCGCCAGCAGGGAGGAATACTTGGCAAAACTGCCGTTTCGGGACAGAATCAGCAGGCCCGCCGCGATGCCCGTGGAGGAAAAGACGCTGATGATGGTGTCCGCCGACGCGCCGCCGGTGCGGTTGATGCGGGAAATCATCACCGCCCACAGCACGCCGAAGATGATCATGCTGATCAGCTGGTTCTGAATGCCCAGCAGCATCCCGATGCCGACGCCCGCCAGGGCGCTGTGGCCCAGGGCGTCCGAAAAAAAGGCCATGCGCCGGTTCACCGCCATGGTGCCAAGCAGCGCCAGCAGCGGTGTCAGCAGCAAGATCGCCAGCAGGCCGCGCTTCATGAAGTCCAGCTCGAAGCATTCAAATGGTAAAATAGCGTTCATCACGCCATAAAGCGTTGTCAAGGATGTTACCAGCTTTCTGTGGGAACCTGTAGGGGCGGATAGCATCCGCCCGTTTCCCTTTTTTGCGTATCAATGAATCCATGCTTTGATGGCGGGCGGATGCTATCCGCCCCTACGGTTTATTTCCAATTCTGCTCGTCCATCTCCGGCGCCAGCTTCCGCAGCGCTTTCTTCGGGTTCACCTGGATGGGATGACCGACGAGGCGGAGCATAGGCAGGTCGCTTTTGCTGTCGCCATAGGCGCAGGAGGAAGGAAAGTCGGCGGTCCGGCCGTTTTCGGTCAGCCAGTCTTTGATTCGCTGCACCTTTTTTTCGCCCTTGCAGTTGCGTTTGATCGTTCCGTCCGGTTCGATGGGCGTGCACAGCACTGTGTCAAAGCCCAGCGCTTCCGCCACAAACCGCATATAATTCTCCGTGGATGCGCTCACCAGCACCAGGATTTTTCCTTCCCGCCGGTGGGTGGCGATCTGTTTTTTTCCGTCCGCGTACACCTTGGGCAGCAGCACCTGATTGACGAATTTCTTATCCAGTTCATCCAGGTATTTTTGATCGTGCCGTTTCCGAAAGGCCAGGCCGATGCTCTTGGAATCGGCGTCGGTCATGCGCTTCATGCCGTACAGGGTCGCCGCCCACAAAGCGCGGAGAAACTCGCCCATCGACACCGCGCCTTCTTCACGGGCAAAACGCAAATAATACGCCACACTGTCCCCCGGAATGAGGGTGCCGTCAAAATCGAATAACGCCATGGAAACGGGCTTGCCGCCCTTCGGAAGCCCGGAGGAATTCTGCATGGTTCGCCACCGTCCTTCACGGTCATGGTATCACGGGCAGCCGGGGAGTGTCAAGGCTCCGTTTGTTTTTTCGCGGAATGATTCTCCAGCAAGTCCCTTACGATCACCGACGCCATGATCATCCCCATCACCGGGGGCACGAAGGCCATGCTGCCGGGGGTGGCGCGGCGGCGGGTTTCTTCAGGGGGGACAGTTGGGTCAGGCTGCGGCGTCAAGGCAGGCTCGGTGGAATAGACCACTTTTAAGGCAGGTATTCCCCGTTTTCTTAGCTCCCGCCGCATCACCCGGGCCAGGGGGCAGTTTTCCGTTTCATAGATGTCACCCACCTTGAACTGCGTGGGGTCCATACGGTTCCCGGCCCCCATGGCGCTGATGAGGGGAACACCCAAATGATACGCTCTTTCCGCAATATCCAGCTTGGCCGCCACGGTGTCGATGGCGTCGGCGATATAATCAAAGGAAGAAAAGTCGATTTTATCCGCTTCCTCCGGCAGATAAAACAGCTTATGCCCGGTGATCGTCGCGTCGGGGTTGATGTCCCGCAGGCGTTCCGCCATCACGTCCACCTTGTCACGCCCGACAGCGCTGTGCAGGGCGATCAGCTGGCGGTTCAGGTTGGACAGGGCCACCTGGTCGTTATCATAAAAATCCAGGCTGCCCACGCCGCTGCGGATCAGCGCTTCCGCCACGTATCCGCCCACGCCGCCGATGCCGAACAGCGCCACGCGGCAGGAACGCAGCCTGTCCACACCCTCGCGCCCAATCAGCAGCGCCGTGCGGCTGAATTGCTCCATCAATGCTTCCTCCCAAATCATCGTTTACGAAAACGGGAGCCCTGACTATCAGGGCTCCCCATGATATAATCATAAAAAGCGGATCAGGCTTCCGGCACCATCAGGCCAAGGTTGCCGTCCTTGCGCAGATAAAGCACATTGGTGCGCTCGGTTTCGATATTCACGAACACGAAGAAGGTGTGGCCCAGCAATTCCATTTGCAGGATCGCGTCCTCCACCGCCATGGGGCGTACGGGGAATTCCTTGGTGCGCACGATCTTGCGGTCGGAGGGACCGTAGGCGGTGATATCCTCGATGAATTCGGGGGTCTCCTCCTTATAGGCATCCTCCCGCAGGCGCTTTTCCAGCTTGGTGCGGTGGCGCAGGATCTGGCGTTCCAGCTTGGCAAGCGCGCTGTCGATGGACATAAACAAGTTATCCTTGCTGGAGGATTCCGCGCGCAGCGTCACATCCTTCATTGGTACGGTGATTTCGCAAATGCGCTCATCCCGTTCCTTGCGCAGCCGCACAAACATTTCTGTATCCGGCTTCAAATACCGTTCCATGGTAGCGGTTTTTTTGAAGATACGGTTGCTGATGCCCGGGGTGACAACCATGTTCTTCGCGGTGATGTTGGTCTTCATTCGGAACAACTCCTCTCTCGTTATATCGCCGGAGCCCTCCGGCTTTTTTCATCCTGTGCTTCTGTTTTATTATATACGACGGAAAATGGAAAAATCCTGCCACAAAAAACATGTTATCATAAAATTTTTGCAAAAGCAGCCGTCATCATGCACAAAACCATGCCAATGACCGTGGGCAGGGCGAAGGCAGCCGCCGTCCATTTGGCGCTGCCGGTTTCCCGCCGGATGGTGAGCAGGGTGGTGGCGCAGGGAAAGTGGAACAGGGAAAAGAGCATCAGGTTCAGGGCGGTCAGCGCCGTCCAGCCCTGAGACCGCAGCATGCCGCCCAGCGCCGTCAGGCTTGGTATTTCCATCAGGCCGCTGCCCGCCGTATACGCCAGCAGGATCATGGGCAGCAGAATTTCATTGGCCGGGAACCCCAGCAGGAAGCCCGCCAGGATCACCCCGTCCAGCCCCATCAGCCGCCCCAGCGGGTCAAGGAAGGCGGTGATATGCGCAAGCCACGTCTGCCCGCCCGCCTGCAAATGGGTCAGCAGGAAAATGATTGCGCCCGCGGGCGCGGCTACCGACGCCGCCCGGCCCAGCACGAACAGCGTTCTGTCCAGAATGGAACGCAGGATCACCCGGCCGAACTGCGGTTTTCGATAGGGCGGCAGCTCCAGCGTATAAGATGATGGAAGGCCTTTCAGCACCGTGACCGACAGCAGCCGGGATACCCCCAGGGTCACGCCCACGGCCAGCGCCGCCAAACCGGTCAGCAGTCCCGCCGACAGAAGCGCCCCGCCCAGACCGCCCCCCGCGAAGAACAGCGTCAGCATGGCAAACAGCGTGGGGAATCTGCCATTGCAGGGAATGAAGCTATTGGTCAGCACGGCGATCAGCCGCTCCCGCGGGCTGTCGATGATGCGGCAGCCCGTCACGCCCACCGCGTTGCAGCCGCAGCCCATGCACATGGTGAGGGCCTGCTTGCCGCAGGCGTGGCAGCGTTCAAACATCCCGTCCAGAGCAAAAGCAATGCGGGGCAGATAGCCCGAATCCTCCAGCAGCGTGAACAGGGGAAAGAAAATCGCCATCGGCGGCAGCATCACCGCCACCACCTTGCCCAGCGTGCGGAACGCGCCTTCCGTCAGCAACGCTGTCCAGAAAGGCGGCAGGCGCAGCGCGTCCAATCCGCTTCGCAGGATGGCTTCCGCTTTCGTAAAAACTGTAGCCAATCCTTCCGACGGCCAGTTGGCCCCCTTGATCGTAATGAAAAACACTGCGGCCAGCAGCGCCAGCATCACCGGTACGCCCGTCCAGCCGGTCAGCCGCCGGTCCCATTTCAGCTGAGTTTCCTTCCCGTCGGCTGCGCGCACTGCCGCGGCACAGACTGCTTCGGCCGCTTGAAACACGCCTTCCGTCAGCCGGGCGGACAGCTCCTCCGGGCTCAGCCCCGTCTGGATTCTGGCCCGCTGTATGGCGTTCTCGACGGAAGCGTTGATGACGATGCGTTTTGCCAGTTCTCTGCGAAAGCACAGGTCGTTTTCCATCAGGCGCAGCGCCGCGAAACGGGAATTCAGCTGCTCTTTCAGCGATTCCGGCAAACAGAGGGACAAATTCTTTGCCGCCCGCTCGATTCTTTCCGGGTACTGGGCGCGTTTGGGCTCCACCGGATGGTTCATTGCCTGTTTCGCAGCCCGCAATACTTCTTTCACGCCTTTCCCGTCCCGGGCGCAGGTGCCCACTACGGGAATACCAAGCCGCTCGGCAAGTGCCTTCCGATCCACCCGAACGCCCTGCTTTTCCGCTTCGTCCATCAGGTTCACGCACAGCACCGTTTGATCTGTGATCTCCATCACCTGGTACAGCAGATTCATATTTCTTTCCAGGCATGCGGCGTCGCACACCACAACCACCGCGTCGGCTCCGCCGAAGCAAATGGCTTCCATGGCCGCTTCCTCTTCGGCGGAATGAGCGCGGAGGGAATAGGCGCCCGGAGTGTCCACGATCGTGAACGCCTCCCCATCCAGCTCGCACGTTCCCCGGGCCGCCGTAACCGTTTTGCCGGGCCAGTTGCCCGTGTGCTGGCGCAGACCGGTGAGGGCATTAAAGACCGTGGATTTTCCCACATTGGGGTTGCCTGCCAGAACGATGGTCCGCGCTTTACTCATGCCGCCCGTCCTCCACCGTCACCTGCCGCGCGTCCCGCCGCCGCAGGGCGATCACCGCACCGCGCACGCGGTATGCCCGCATTCCCCGTCCCGGCGCAGCCAACAGACATTCCACCGCCGCGCCGCGGGTGAATCCCAGGTCGCGCAGGCGCTGGCTCAATCCGCCTTGCACGCCGCGCACCTTTCCCCTTTCCCCCACAGTCAGCTCCGCCAGATTCTTCATTCCGCCCCACCTCCTGTGCTTTTCAGCTTATGCCGAAACGGACATGAGGTGCAAAAAAGAACGCCGGCAGGCGGGGCCAGCGTCCTTTCAATTCTTGAAGCTGTTTCTTTCTTGGCGACAGGGAGCTTTAATACTATTTGAATTCTAACTGTCATGTTCCCAAGGGTGATTTTCAAGGCCAGCAGGGAGGAGACGCTGGGGGCTGCGCGCCCCCAGACCTGCGCCAGGGTCCTGAGGACCCT
>CADCJO010000068.1:7852-13239 GCA_902801765.1 uncultured Eubacteriales bacterium | reverse complement strand
GGCGGCGGTCAGGGTGGTCTTGCCGTGGTCAACGTGGCCGATGGTGCCGATGTTTACGTGCGGCTTATTGCGCTCAAATTTTTCCTTTGCCATGGGAATTTCCCTCCAATATTCAATCAGATAGAAATCAGTTACGCTTGCCTACGACCTTTTCAGCGACGCTCTTGGGCACTTCCTCATAGTGGTCGAACTGCATGGTATACATGCCGCGGCCCTGGGTGCGGGAGCGCAGGTCGGTGGCATAGCCGAACATTTCGCTCAGGGGAACGAAGCAGTGCACGCTCTGTTCGCCCAGACGGGTTTCGATATTGTCGATGCGGCCGCGGCGGGAGTTGATGTCGCCCACCACGTCGCCCAGGTACTGATCGGGCACGATGGTTTCCACTTTCATCATGGGCTCCAGCAGCTTTTCATCCGCCTTCTCCAGCGCGTTTTTGAACGCCATGGAACCGGCGATCTTGAAGGCCATTTCGGAGGAGTCCACATCGTGGTAGCTGCCGTCGATCACGGCGACCTTGAAGTCCACGACCTCGAAGCCGCCCAGCAATCCGGAACCGGCCGCTTCCTGAATGCCCGCGTCGATGGGCGCGATGAATTCCTTGGGAATCACGCCGCCGACGATCTTGTTTTCGAACAGGTATCCGGCGCCCGGCTCCTGCGGCTCCATTTCGATGACGCAGTGGCCGTACTGGCCGTGGCCGCCCGTCTGACGGACGAACCGTCCCTCGGCGGTGACCTTCTTGGTGATGGTCTCCTTGTACGCCACCTGGGGCTTGCCGACGACGGCTTCCACCTTGAACTCGCGCATCATGCGGTCCACGATGATCTCCAGGTGCAATTCACCCATCCCGGCGATGATGGTCTGGCCGGTTTCCTGATCGGTATAAGTCTTGAAGGTGGGGTCTTCCTCCGCCAGACGCTGCAGCGCGATGGCCATCTTTTCCTGACCGGCTTTGGTCTTGGGCTCGATGGCGACCTGGATGACGGGGTCCGGGAATTCCATGGATTCCAGCACGATAGGATGGCTCTCGTCGCACAGGGTATCGCCGGTGGTGGTGTCCTTGAGGCCCACAGCCGCGGCGATCTCGCCGGAATAGACCGTTTCCACGTCCTCGCGGTGGTTCGCGTGCATCATCACGATGCGGCTGAAGCGTTCCCGCTTCTTCTTGGTGGAGTTATAAACGTAGCTGCCCGCGTTGATGGTGCCGGAGTAAACACGGAAGAAGGCCAGCTTGCCCACGAAGGGGTCGGCGGCGATCTTGAAGGCCAGGGCGGAGAAGGGTTCCTTATCGTCCGCCTTGCGGACAACTTCCGCTTCGCCATCCTTCACGAAGCCGTGCACCGGAGGCACATCCAGGGGGGAGGGCAGGTACGCCAGCACGGCGTCCAGCAGGGGCTGTACGCCCTTGTTGCGGTATGAGGTGCCGCACAGCACCGGGGTCAGGGAACAGGAAAGGGTGCCGGTACGCAGGGCGCTCATGATTTCATCGTTGGTCAGTTCTTCGCCGCCCAGGAATTTTTCCATGAGTTCATCATCCTGCTCAGCCGCCGCTTCCACCATTTCCTCGCGGAGGGCCTGGGCTTCGGAAAGAAGCTCGGCGGGGATTTCCTCTTCGCGGATATCCTTGCCTTCGTCGTCGTAATAGACCTCCGCCTTCATCTTCACCAAGTCAATGATGCCGCGGAACGTGGCTTCCTTGCCAATGGGGAGCTGGATGGGCACGGCTTTGGTGCCCAGGCGGGTGCGCATCATATCCACCACACGATGGAAATCAGCGCCGGTAATGTCCATTTTGTTGACGTAAGCGATGCGGGGTACATGGTACTTGCTGGCCTGACGCCAGACGGTTTCGCTCTGGGGCTCCACGCCGCCTTTGGCGCAGAAGACGGCCACAGCGCCGTCCAGTACGCGAAGGGAACGCTCAACTTCGACCGTAAAGTCTACGTGGCCGGGCGTGTCGATCAGATTGATGCGATACCCTTTCCACTGGCAGGTGGTAGCGGCGGAGGTGATAGTGATACCGCGCTCCTGTTCCTCTTCCATCCAGTCCATGGTGGCCGCGCCCTCATGTACTTCCCCCAGCCGGTGCGTTCTGCCTGTATAGAACAGAATGCGTTCGCTGGTGGTGGTTTTGCCCGCGTCGATATGGGCCATGATGCCGATATTGCGGACCTTGTCTAATGGGTGACTCCTTGGCATGTAAGCGTTCTCCTATTCTTATATCTGCAGCTTCTTCTTTTCGCTAAGCCGCCTTGCGGGTGTTACGCCGCGTCCGGCTTACCAGCGATAATGGGCGAAAGCCTTGTTGGCTTCGGCCATACGGTGCATTTCTTCCTTGCGCTTAACAGCGTTGCCGCCGTTGTTGGCAGCTTCCATCAGCTCGTTGGCCAGGCGTTCCGCCATGGTCTTTTCGCCGCGCTTGCGGGAGAAATCCACGATCCAGCGCAGGGCCAGGGTCTGACGGCGCTCGGGGCGGATTTCCACAGGCACCTGATAGGTGGCGCCGCCGACGCGGCGGGCCTTGACTTCCAGCTGGGGCATGACGTTGTTCAGCGCCTGCTGGAACACTTCATTGGCTTCTTTGCCAGTCTTTTCCTTGATCGTCTCGAACGCCTGGTAGCAGACCTGCTGGGCCACGCCGCGCTTGCCGTCGAGCATGATCTGGTTGATGAGCTTGGTGACTACGACCGTTCCATATACAGGATCGGGGAGCACTTCGCGCTTGGGAATAAATCCACGACGGGGCATGTAGTTCCCTCCTCAAATTTGTCGCCGTTTCCCATCGGGCCGACCACAGCATGTCAGCATCATGCCGTTCCGTCGATCGGTGCGAGGCGCAGATTCATGCGGCCTGCGGACGGATGTTCCAACCGTCCCGCGGTTCCTGCCTTATTCTGAACCCAGGCAGCGGCCCACAGGTATGGGGAGCGGTTCTTACTTCTTGGGACGCTTGGCGCCGTAGAGCGAGCGGCCCTGCATACGCTTCGCAACGCCGGCAGTATCCAGCGCGCCGCGAATGATGTGGTAACGAACGCCGGGCAGGTCGCGCACACGGCCGCCGCGGATCAGCACGACGGAGTGCTCCTGCAGGTTATGACCGATGCCAGGAATGTAGCAGGTACCTTCGATGGAATTGGTCAGGCGGATTCTCGCAATCTTGCGCAGAGCGGAATTCGGCTTCTTGGGCGTGGTGGTTTTCACGCTCAGGCACACGCCGCGCTTTTGCGGGCACCCTTGCAGGATGGGCGCGGTTGACTTGTTGACAACCTTTTCTCTTCCCTTGCGGATCAACTGATTGATCGTTGGCATGGAAGCACCTCCTATATATTTCGGAGCCGGGTTTACGGTCTCCTCCTATAACACCCCCGCAACCCTCGGAGGTATATAGTCTATGTTGCCAATCAAATGGACAAGTCCATTTGATTGGGGTTTCAGATTTTCCTGTGACGCTGCGCGCCACGGCCGGAAAATCTGAGAGGAAGGAAAATTTCCTCCCGCATCGAAGATGCTCCGGAAATTTTCTCCTCGGCGCGTACACGCCGCGCCTGCGGATTGAAGTCGAAGGCTTGGCCAGCCTTCGACGCATCTGGCGAGTTTGTTCGCTCAGGCACGTCAATCCAACGGGGCGTTCTTTCGGATCGCCGCGGCGGCGGAGGGCACGTCCACCCGGCACAGCGCGGCCAATTCTTCCATGGTGGCGACCAGCCGGACAGGAACGGCGTTTGCTTCCGCTTCCTTTTCCACCTGCTGTCTCAGGCGCGGGTCCGCGTCCATGGCGACAAACACCATGTCGGCGTCCTGCTCCTTGACCGCGCGCAGCGTCTGCCGCACGCCCACCACGCGCATGGCGCGTTTTTTCAGCCGTTCGGGCATGTCCGTTTATCCTCCCCGAAGCCGATCAAAAGAACACCGTTGTCTGCACACGACAGGCAACTATAGCATATTATCATAGAAAGCAAGGGATTGTCAACGGTTTTTGAAGAAAAATGCAGCTGAAAACCTTACAAATTTATGAATGAAAAATTGTCATGAGCGATCCGGAAAAAGGCAGGCCAGGAAAGACAATTCTATACAGGCAGGAACCATCTACTTTAGCAGTTCGATTGCCTTCTTCATTGCTTCCCCGTCCGGCGTGCTTCCCTGCGCCATATCGGGCTTGCCGCCGCCACGTGCCCCAGCGGCGCGTAAGAGCTGAGCCATGTCAGGCGCTGCATCTTTACCCCGGGCAAATACCAGCATCCGTCCCTCTCCTTTGGGACAGGAGAGCAGGACGATGGCCTGGGGTTCCTTCGTCAATTCGGAAGCGGCTTTCAGTAGCGTGTCGTGATCGGCGAAGAGCAGATGGGCGGCGTATAGATCGCCTTCCTTCCCCGCTTTCAGCATCTCCAGCGCGGCCAGGGTCAGGCGGTCTTTCAAGTCTTTGCGCTGGGTCAGCGCGGCTTCCCGCTCACGCTTCAAAGCCTCCGGCGCGCCGTCAAAGTCCGCCGACACCGCCGCCGCCATGTCCCCGGCGCACTGATACGCCTGCCGGAGCAGGCGCACCGCCCGCATCCCGGCCACAAAACAAAGCCGCATATTGCCTCGGGAGGGCGTGCAGGAAAGGATTTTGACAGGCCCGATTTGTCCGGTAGTGGACGGATGCGTGCCGCCGCAGGGCACCATTTCGTAGTCCCCCATAGCGACCATGCGTACGTGCTCTTTTACCGTGGGCTTTTTTCGGGCGGGCAGGGTTTCCAGTTCTTCCGGAGCCGGAAACCAGCAGCGGATAGGGTCGTCCTGCTGCACGCGGCGATTGACGGTATCCTCCAGCGCCGCGATTTCATCCGGCGTCAGGTGGGTGCGGCCATCCGGCAGGGTCATGTCGATGGTGCTGTCTTCCTTGCCCAAGTGCAGGCCGATGGTTACGCCGCCAAACATCTGCCAGACTGCCCCCGCCAGCATGTGGTCGCCCGCGTGCTGCTGCATGTGGTCAAAGCGCCGGTCCCAGTCAATTTTCCCGTGTACCTTCTCCCCCACGCTCACCGGGCCGTCCAGCTTGTGCCAGACGACGCCGTCCTCCACCTCCACGTCGGTCACGCATAGATCGCGCCCGCCGATGGTCCATGTGCCCGTGTCAAAGGGTTGGCCCCCGGACGTGGGGTAAAACGCCGAGCGGTTCAGCGCCGCCCAGCCATTGGAACGGATTTCTATGACTTCCCCTTCAAACTCCGTCAGATATGCGTCGTCATAATATAAACGTTCTGTTATCATGCAGCGCCTCTTTATTGATGTGGTTATAAATGAATATATGGGCACTTTAATTCACTAAGGGAAACGAAGCAGGGGCCTGTGCGGCCCCCGTACCCCCGCACCAGGGGACTTCGCCCCCTGGACCCATTTAGTGGAT
>CADCJO010000068.1:0-7755 GCA_902801765.1 uncultured Eubacteriales bacterium | reverse complement strand
GCGCGGCTGGCGGAGGCCGTTGATATTCCCAACAACGTTATTTCGCCAGGTGTGGGTCCAGGGTCCTCAGGACCCTGGTTGGGGTCTGGGGCGAATAGCTCCAGCGTAATCCCCAAGTGTATTAAAGTGCCCAATAAGTAACGCCATTTACATTCCTTTATACAGCAAATCCCTGATCGTGGGATGAATGACGTCGTAGGCATAACCGAAGGAGCGCACGTGCATGGCGAAGAAAGCAGACAGATGGTTGACCGGGTCGATCACGGCGTAGGAGCAGGCCGCGCCGTCCCAGCCGAATTCGCCCAATTGTCCACGGCCACCCACAGGCTCGGCAGTGATGCGGGTGCGCACGCCCAGACCATAGGAATAGCCCTTGCGGTTCCAGGCGTCGAAGCTGGCACGGCTCCTGGGGCCCAGCTGGTTGGCGCTCCAGAGCTGAATCATTTCAGGAGAAAGAATGCGTTTTCCGTCCGCTGATTCACCGCCGCAGGCGATGGCATCCAGGAATGTGATCATATCGTGCACGTCGCTGATCAGGCCCGCGCCGCCGCTTTCATAGTTGGGTGTAAAATGGAACCAGTTGTCGTTGGCGTCCATGGGGGTGAAGGTGTCGTCCGGATGGTGCATCACCTGCACAGCCTGGCGCGTTCTCAGTTCATCCGTCAAGGTGAAGGATAAGGTGTTCAGGCCCAGCGGCGCGTAAATGTTTTCTTTCAGGTATTCGGAAAACTTCTTTCCGGACACCGCTTCGATTACCGCGGCCAGCACGTCGTGGCTGAGGCTGTAAAGAAAATCAGCGCCAGGGTCGAATTCCAGCGGCTCCTTTGCCAGCGCGTCCACGATCCGGCGGGTATCAGCCTGGCGGTCAGTTTCCTTGAGCGCAGCCAAAATGGAAGGCGCTTCCAGGTTGTAGTTCAGGCCGCTCTGCATGCTCATCAGGTGACGGATGGTCATGACCCGTTTGGCCGGACGCACCTTATCCCCGTCCTTCACGGTCATATGCGCGTAGGCGGGCAGATAATCGCTCACCGGATCGTCCAGGTTCATTTCACCCCGCTCGATCAGCTGCATTGCCGCACAGGTGGTAAACAGCTTGGTGCAGGAAAACAGCCAATAGGTATCATCCGGTTTCACGGGCTGAGTCTTCTCCGCGTCCCGAAAGCCCGCGCTGTGGCGGTAAAGCTGTTTGTGGTTCTGATAAATCGCCATATCGCACCCCGGCACGCCCAGAGAAGGGATACTGTCCAGATAGGCTGTCAGTTCCGAAAAATCCATAAGCTCCGTCTCCTTTGCGTATTGTTTTGCAGGTCTCATGATAGCGCGGTTTTCCGGCTGTGTCAATTGCGGATTCCTGCGCTTCGCTGATCTGACAGCGCTTGCGCTCCTGCTGATTCTCTGATATAATAGGCGTGCTCAAAATCAAGACGCCGTATCCATCGTCCAAACAAATGAAAGGAGAACCCAAGCTATGAGCACAACCACGCACAATACCAAACCCAAACATACCCTGCTGCACTCCAATCCCGTTCTGAGCCGCCTGGGCAAAATCACCGAGCGGTCGGAAACCAACGCCGCTTCCTATGCCGGGATCGCCATGAAAACATCTTATTTTTTAGTGGTGACCCTGGTGGGCATGATCGCCCAGCTGGTGATCAAGGCGCTGCTGGCAAATGAACCCGTATGGCAAACTATTCAGGTTTATGAAAAATTCACGCTGACCTTGTCCATGAAGGAAACCATGATCATTGCCGGCGTGCTGATCGCGGGCCTGGTGTGCGAGCTGGTGGGCATCTTCGCCCGCCGCACCATTCCCGTCACCGGCACGGTCTACTCCCTGAGTCAGGGCTATGTGATTTCTTTCCTGGTTTTCAAGGTGCTGAAGGGCTATGAATATCTCGGTCTGGAAGCGCTGTTGCTCACCGTCGCGGTGGTCGCCGCCATGAGCTGGCTTTATTCCACCGGCAAAATCAAGGATGACAAGAAATACCGCACGGTGCTTCTGGCCCTGCTGCTGGGCAGCGTCGGCTTTGGCGTGCTGAGCTTCGTCGGCCACCTGATTCCCGCCACCCGGCCTTACGTGCAGGCGATGATGCAAAACTCTCTCCTTACCATCGCGCTGGATGTGGTTGGCCTGCTGATTGCAGCGCTGTTCCTGATCAGCGATTTTTCCATGATTGAAACCTGCGTGCAGGAAGGGTATCCCAAGGATTTCGAATGGGCCGCGGCCTTTGGTCTGGTGTTCACCGTCATTTGGATTTATCTGAAAATACTGGATCTGCTGATTCAGCTCAACGGTAAAAATAAAAAATAAAATAATAAAATGAACGCCGAAATCACCGGCGTAACAAAAACGCTGATCGAAGCCTCCGTTTCTGGAAAACCGCTTTTTGAACAGCCCCCCGGCTCGATTCAAATAAGCACGGATTCCCGAACAAGATTTGATCAGCGTTTTCTTGTGCGCATTTTTACGCCATATTGCAGGCGCCATGTAGCCGTTTATCCGTTGCCCGCGATCATTTTTCTGCGTGCCTCCGCTCCTGCGCGCCACTTGCCGCTGCGCCAGCGATGCAGCAGGATCAGGCCCCGCGTCATTTCATCCAGGGCGAAGGCTGCCCATACGCCATAGAGCCCCCAGCCAAACACAATGCCAAACAGATAGGAGCCCCCGACGGAAACAAGCCACCCGCTCAGCTGGTTCACGATCAGCTGGTAGGTCACGTCCCCCGTGGCTTGCAGAGCGCCCGCTATGGTGTTGTTCAGCGAACGTCCGATTTCCACCGCCAAATCCAGGATGAAAATCATTCCGCCGACGCGCAGGATGGTTTCGTTCGCCGTAAAAATGGAAAGAAGCGGATACCGCAGCAGGATAAACAGCAGCGAAAAAGCGATGTTGGAGAGCAGGCCGATTTTCGTCACCAAGGCACGGACCGCATTTGCTTCCTCATATTCCCCCGCGCCGATTTTGTAGCCGATGAGAATCGAGCTGGCGCTGCCGAAGGCCATGCCCACCAAGGCGACATAATGGACGATATTGTTGACGTACACCTTGGTCGCCACCATCGTTTCCCCCAGAAGGGTGATGATGGCGGTGGACACGATCTGGCTGACGGAATAGGCGATATTATTGAAACCGCCCGGGATTCCGATGGAGAGGGAAAGCCGGATATCCTCCTTCGGAAAGGGGACAAGCGATCTGAACGAAAAACGCACGCCGGCGCGGTGAACGATCGCCAGGGAGATCGTCATGCCTGTCACGCGGCTGAGCACCGTGGCCAGCGCCACGCCGTCCAGCGGGTCAATCCCCAAAGCCGCGTGATGGAACACGGCCAGATAATTGCCCACGATATTGACCAGGTTTTCCGCCAGGTTGATGATCAGCGGCGCGTTGGGGTGGCCCATGGAACGGCACAGGCTGGCCGATACAATTTCCACGCATTGGAAAATCATCATGCCGCCGACGATATTCATGTACCGGCAGGCATAGCCCATGGAAGCGGGCTCCATGCGCATGATGAAAAGCAGGGTGTTGGACCCGAACAGAAACAGCAGCCCGAAAACCATGCCCAGCAGAAGATTGGCCGCCAGCGCAATGGAGGAGAGCTTGACCACGCGCCTGTAATTCTTCATGCCGATGGCCTGGTTGATGCACACGATGGAGCCGCCCGCCAGGGATGAAGCGATGATCTGGCACAGGATGATGTACTGGTTGGCCACGCTGACCGCGCTGACCACGCTGTCGGACAGGCGGGACAGGAATGCCACGTCGATCAGCCCGACGGTGGAGCGCAGGATGCTTTCCAGCAAGATCGGCAAAGCCAGCTGTCCCAGGCCGATATATTCCGGCCCCAGCGCTTTTTGCTCTTTGGAAGCCCACAAATACTTTTGCATGACTGTCGGATTCTCTCTTTCCCCCGTCGGGAAGAAAGCGCATACGCTTTCCGTCTCATACGATGATTCATCGTTGAGGCCTATGGTACAATGCGTTTTTTCATTTGTCAATAGACGTTTCGTCTTCGCCAGGAACCGTCCCTCTTTTTCTCTTTTATCGTACATTCTTCCTATTGAACGAACCTACGTCCCATGATACAATGGCATGGAAAGTCTGCCGCATTTTCATTTCCCATCACAATCGATTGAAAGGAGAATCGCCCATGATCGATTTTTATCAGATTCGCAGTCCCCTGTCCCAAATAACGGAAGAACGGATGCGCCGGTACATCCGGGCCCTGCAGACGGAATTGGGGGAAGAATTGCGCCAGGTGGAGCTTGCGCAGTACCTGCAGGATGAATTTGCCCTGCTGTACGTGGCATCCGGCGGAAGCGAAGGATATTTTCTTGAGATCTTCGGGCAGTTAAAAACGCGGCATTGCTATATCCTCACCAGCGGGGAATCCAATTCCCTGGCCGCGTCCATGGAAATTCTGAGCTATCTGCGCAGCCACGGCGGCAGCGGCGAGATCCTGCACGGAGATTTAGCGCAAGTGGCGCGTCAGATCAAAGTCCTCTTTCAAGCCCATCGCGGACTGCAATCGCTGTGGGGAAAGAAGCTGGGCTGCATCGGCCAGCCTTCCGACTGGCTGATTGCCAGCGAATATTGCCCCGGGGCGGTGACGGAAAAGCTGGGCCTGGGCTTCGTACAGATTGCCATGGAGGAATTGCTGGAAGAAATCGCCCGGAGCAGCTTTCAGGAAAACGCTTATACCGCCCTGTTCCGGCAGCAGGCGTTTGATAAAAACGAAGTGGAAAAGGCGCTGTACGTGTACGGCGCGTTCCAGCGGATCGTGGACAGGTATCAGCTGTGCGGCGTGTCTGTTCGCTGTTTTGACCTGTTGGACACCGCGCATACCACGGGCTGCCTGGGCCTGTCCATCCTGAACAGTCTGGGGGTTTACGGCGGGTGCGAGGGCGATATGCCCACGCTGCTTTCCATGGCGGTGCTGGGCAGCGTGACGGGCGAGCCGCTGTTCATGTGCAATCCGAGCCAATTTGACACCCGCACCGGCTGCGCCACCTTCGCCCACTGCACCGTGCCCACCACCATGCTGGAGCGCTTCACCCTGAACACCCATTTTGAATCCGGCATCGGCGTGGCCGTTCAGGGAACATTCGCAGAGGGGGACTGCACCCTGTTCAAATGCGCGGGAGATTTGTCCCGCTATTATGCGCAGGAAGGAACGATTCAGGAAACGCCTTACAGCGATATGCTGTGCCGAACGCAGATCAGGGTGCGTTTGCACGATTTTTCCTATTTCCTCACCAATCCCATCCATAACCACCATGTGATCTGCCGCGGCAGGCATCGGGACGAAATCGAGGCTTTTTTCCGGCTGATTCAGGAAAGATAAAGCAGCGCATCTGACAAGCGAGAGGAGAGAAATCCATGCTGCGGCTGAGACCCTATAAAGCCTGCGACGCGTCTGCGATTGTTTCCTGGATTGGGGATGAAACTGCCTTTCGAAAATGGAGCGCGGATCGGTTCCCCGCTTATCCCATTACGGCGGCGGATCTGAACCGGCATTATGAAGCCATGGCCGATTCGGACAGCTTTTACGAGTTCACGGCTTTTGACGAAACAGGAATTACAGGCCATTTGATCATGCGGTTTACGGATGAAAAGAAAACGGTCCTGCGGTTCGGCTTCGTGATCGTGGCCCCTGAGAAGCGCGGAAAAGGATATGGCCGGGAAATGCTGGAACTGGCCATTCGCTATGCCTTTGATATTTTGAGGGTGGAAAAAATCACGCTGGGCGTGTTTGAAAACAATGAACCGGCTTATCGGTGCTATCGGGCCGCGGGCTTCCAGGATGTGCCTGGAGATGAACGCGACTGCTATATGATCGAAAATGAAGCATGGAGCTGCCGGGAAATGGAGCTGACGCGGGGCGGCACACCCTCCGCGGAAGCAGAAAGGACGGAATAAAAAAATGAAACAGATTGGCGCAAGACTGCAAGTGAATCCGGACATCATTAAAAAGCTCAGCTCAGAAACCCATGTTCTTTGGTCTGCCGCGCACAATGACGGTTCCGATAACCGTTTCGATGAGAACGACGTTCTGGAATCCGCGAGCTACGGCGTGTTTTCCGGTATCCTGGCGGCTGCTTTTCAGGGAATTAAAAAGGCGTTTGGAAACCGGGGAAAAACGAAGGACGACCTGGCGGCGGAAAAGGAAGCGGCCAATATCAACAAAACTTTTGCCTCTTTCAACCTGATGCTGCGGGATTATCTGCTGGCGGCGCAGGAAGGCGGAATCGAGGAAGACGACCTGGACGATCTGATCGACATGCTGAAAGAAGTGGAAGGCTACGCGCGGGCCGGAAAGCTGAAAATTCCCGGCGCAAAAGAACTGACCGAGATTCGGAAAAGTATTGCGGCCTACACCGCCGCCCTGATGAAAGAGCAAGAAAAAAGCCCTGATGAGCGGGCCGGAATACCGGCAGCGGAGGAATTCCGTCTCATCAGGGAACAATTGACGCGTCAAAAAGATTGGCTGAAGTAAAGGCCGGGTCACGCCCCGCCATACCGCGCCACAAAGCGGTCCGTTCCCGTCAGGATTTCCTGCGCGGCGAGACGGCCCGACAGCTCCAGCACCTTGATGGGTGAAGCCTGAATATACTCCCGGAAAGGTGCCAGCACGTCGCCCGGCAGGGTGCAGGGGGCGTAGTGGTCCAGCCCGTCCACCGCGTCGTGGATGTGCATGCCGACGATGTTCCGCCTGACTCTTTCGCTCAACGGCAGGCTTTGCAGGCCCATTTCCATCATCATGATGGCGTGGCCCGTGTCCAGCCAGATGCCCGCCGGGCTGCCCTCAAAGCGTTCGGCGATGATTTCAAATTCGCTGAAAATGGGCGCCTGATGGCACATGGCGCGGTTTTCCATGCCCAGCCTAACCGGCAGATGATTGTTGGTCACATAATCGCAAAGCTCCTCAATGCTTTTCAGCGTTTGGGAAAGGTAGGGCGCAGCCTTGCGCTTTTCAATCATTTCGGCCCGCAGGGCTTGGTATGCTTCGCCGTCCGTTTCATGGGCGGCGATCATTTTTTTGAGCGGCACATCGTATTGCTCCGGCGGCAGCGGCACTTCCGTAGGATGGAACACCACGGCCCCCGCGCCCAGGCGGCAGGCCCAGTCAATGGAGCGCTTGCTCAGTTCCACAGCCTGGCTGCGCAGGGATTCATCCGCGTAGCCCAGCAACACGGAGTCCGTGCCGAACCGCTCGTCCTTGGTTTCCGGGAATACATTGTGCACGCTGACGGCCCGGATGTGGCCTGCTTTGATATACCGCTCAATGCCGGGCAGCCATTCTGGCTTCACCCGGTAATTCAATTCTGTTTTTGTAAAGCCCAGCGCCAGCAATTGATCCATCAGCTCTTCGCCGCCGGACGCCTTGCGGTAGTTCCACATCGTGGACAGGGCCAGGTCCTGTTTTGTGAAGGGCATCGTTTATTCCTCCGGTCAGTTCATGGGCACTTTAATGCACAACGGGGCGAGGGCCTGTGCGGCCCTCGTGCACCTGCACCAAGAGATTTCATCTCCTGGACCTCAATAGCGGATATAGCTTGAACTGGTGAATTAGCTTTGTTCCCGCTGAAACGGGAAGGGAAAGCGGAAGTTTGGCTTGGTGCCGTTGTGCTTCTGGCCCGGCGGCGAAGCCGCCGACCCGGATGCTTTGCATCCGGGGAAAGCCAGGGAATAATCCCCAGGGAAAAGTTCACTTTTCCCCTGGGATTTTCCCGGCTTTCTTGGGCCAGAAGCCC
>CADCJO010000067.1 GCA_902801765.1 uncultured Eubacteriales bacterium | reverse complement strand
TCATGGTGGCGAAGGATTTGACATTGGGGGTTCCCTTGGGGGCGGCAGGAGCTTCAACAGCTTCAGCGATCGCCACAACGCTGGTCAGAACCAGAGCGATGGCAAGAACCAGAGTAATGATTTTCTTCATGGTTGTTCTCTCCTTTACTTTTTGTCCCGTTTTGGTGACGGGAATATCATAAACCCTTTCCAGCGGTTTGTCAAGAGATTTTGGATAATTTGTGAACATTTTGTAAATTAGCATTATTTTGTAACAAACAGAAATAAAAAAGAAACATTTATGAAATAGATAAGAAAAAAGCTTCCCTATTCGGAAGCCTGGACGGTGCGCTTTGACCAGCAACGCTGACAAAAAGGCTGAATGCGAGTGGCGGGGCTCGAACCCGCACGCCCAGAGGGCACAAGATTTTAAGTCTCGGTTGTCTGCCAGTTCCAACACACTCGCATACACCCGTTATTATATACCATAACAGATTGAAAAGTCAAGAAAGAATCCGGGTTGGTTAGCCGGGGAGCTGCGGATTTAAGGACGGTATTGTGTTTTCAATCATTTCACGCAGCGGGTCAATACCCTGGTATAGAGAAAAGGAAGGAGAAAAGAGGCCGCTTTCCGTCATCATGCGCTGGGTCTGTTCCATAAGAAGGAAGTTGAAAAAATCTTCCCCCTTCGGGGTTGCGGCGGCGCTTCGGATCGGCAGAAAGCCTTTTCCCGCGGGCAGGGGACGGGCAACGGTCTGAAAAGGAAGCTGAGCGGCCTGCCCAACGGAGAGAACGGCGGCGTCACCTTTGCCATCGATGAAGTCCCGCAGGGGATTCGCGCTGGAGAGACTGCCGGGAAATGAAGAAGAAAGCCGTTGGGGAACAATGAGGACGGAAAACAGCGCTGTGTTTGGCGTTGGGACGGGTGTTGGGGAAACGCCCGGCGTGGGTGACGGCCGGAAAAACAGAAAACTGGTGGGATCAGGCGTGACGGCCTGCGCGCTTTCATCCCGGCAAAAAAGCGCAAAGCCATGCAGTGCAACGCATTTGCCCTTCTCATGAGAGATCAGCAGATCAGGCGGATATTCGCCGCTCAATGCCCCGGCATCCTCTGCCGGCCCGGCGCGAAGATACACCCGCCTGCCTGTTTCTTTTTCATATTGCTTCGCTGCTTTTCGAAGCCAGGACCAGACCGCCGGGTCCTGGCCGCTGACCCAAACGCGGATCAAAGATAACTGCAAAGAAGGCGGTTCCACCGCGCGCGGCTGAAACCCGAACAGGGACCAGACCAGAGCCGCTGTAACCGCCAGAGCGCAAAGCGTTACAAAAAATTTACGCATAAAAACATCCCTCCGCCGGAATATATGCGGCGGAGGGATGCGGATATACGCCTGTTAACCTTTGGACTGCTCGATGTTTTTTTCGATTCCCTTGATCTTTTTGTTGAGGAGCATCGTGGTCACAAGGTCGGCGACGCTTTCATAAATCAGGCAGCCGCCCGTGACCGCGACCACCGTTTCGATGGCACCAAAGGGGTTGTTCAGAATGACGAAGCCCGCCGCAATCGACACAATTGCCAGGCCCAGCAGGAAGCCCCACTTCGGAAAGCCATTGTTCTTTGCATCAACGGAGCGCAGGATATTGCCGATACCGCAGCCCACCAGCAGGATACCGAACAGATGCGGAAGCAGGGACATCACGGCTTTTGGCGAAGTGACCATGAACAGACCCAGACCGATGGTTACCAGCCCGATTACCAGATCACTTTGGAAAAAATAGGGATATCTGTGCTCCTGCTGAAAGTAACGCACCACCCGAATGACGCCCATGGCAATCGTCAATCCGCCGATGCAATAGCATACGGACGTCAGTGTGGTGCTGGGAAACAGCAGCAGCACCAATCCGATCAAGCCTGTAACGATGGCCGAAATCAACCAGTTTGTTTTTATTTTGTTCCAAATTTCTCCAATTTTCACATGAATCCTTCTTTCCCCATCATATTTCTGCCTGAATCTTTCAAAAAAGTTCAACGATTGACATTCTCCATCATTTGAAGTATACTACAAAAAGCCGGAATCGTCAACAGATGAAAGGCGGAATGGGAGAAACCATGAATCAACAACAACCGATCAGACCAAGCAAAAACCTGCAGGATCAGCGTGTCAGGCGCACGTTTCATGTGCTGCTGAAAGCTTTGGAAAAGCTGCTGTGTGAAATGCCGCTGGAAGAATTGACGATAAAAAAGATCTGCGAAACCGCGCATATTCAGCGGACAACCTTTTATCAGCACTTCCACGATATGCATGATTTTCTTGACTGGTATATTCTGCAAAAGCAGAACGAATTCCGTTCCTTTGCGTCCAGTAGCATCACGTCGCGCGAGCCGCACGACGCGTATCTGGAAGTGGCGCAGTGCACCATGCGGTATCTGAGCCGGAATGAACGCCTGGTCAAAAGGCTGATGAACACGCAAATCAACGGGAAACCTCTCTTTGAGCTGTATGTGACCACCTGCGTCGACGAACTGAAGGAGAAGCTGAACCATCTGCCCGAGGTGGAAAAGCACGCGGGGAATACGCCCATCTCCTTCCTGGCGGAGTTCTATGTGGGCGGATTGATCTCGGTTTTCCGCTGGTGGATCGTGAACGATAAGCCTGTTACGGAAGAAGAGTTTATGAACTATCTGCGTCTGCGGGTGGAGAGGATGGACTGAACGGATGAAAGGCTTTACTGTGCGGAAGATGGTTTTCTGCGCCCTGTTCGCGGCGCTGATCATGGTGTTTGCCCAGATTCAGGTTCCGCTTCCCGGTTTGGTGCCCATCAGCCTGGCCACCTTCGGCGTCATGATGGCGGGGCTTTTGCTGGGGTGGAAGTTCGGCCTGCTGGCGGTCGCGGTGTATGCGCTGCTGGGCGCGGTGGGCGTGCCGGTGTTTGCCGGATTCAAGGGCGGCATTGCCGCGCTGACAGGGCCGACGGGCGGCTATATCATCGGCTACCTGCCCTACGTCGTGCTGGCGGGGCTGCCGGTGAAAAAGGCGCAGGAATCCTTCTGGGGCCGCCTGGGCCTGCTGGCCCTGGGCACGCTGGCCTGCTACACGCTGGGCACCGCCTGGTTCATGCGCGCTACGGGACGCACCCTGGGGGAGAGCATGGGCCTGTGCGTGCTGCCCTTCCTGCCGGGCGATGCGGTGAAGATGGGGCTGTCCTCCTTCCTCGCACCGCGCCTGCGCAAGGCGATCAAAGATTGAATTTGTTTTTTCGCCATTCCTTGACGAGCCCAGGGAATGGTGATATTATTTTAGAAAAGAAATTATTTCCAGCTTACGGATGATTCGACGGAGGACGCCATGGCACGAACGGATTCTGATATGACGCAGGGGATAATCTGGAAGCATCTGATCCAGTTCTCCATTCCCATGGCGATCGGTCTGCTCTTTCAGCAGCTGTACAACACGGTGGACACTGTGGTGGTAGGCCAATTCGTGGGGCAGGAGGCGCAGGCCGCCGTGGGCTCCACCGGTTCGATCATCAACACCATCGTGGGCTTCTGCGCCGGCCTTGCCACGGGGGCGTCGGTCATCATCTCCCAGCGCTACGGGGCCCATGACCGCGAGGGCCTGAGCAAAGCCGTGCATACCACCATTTCCATCACTTTCGTCGTCAGTCTGATCGCCACCTGCGTGGGCCTGCTCATCATTCCGCCCATGCTGCGGTTCATGAAAACGCCCGAGGACGTGATGGACGAAGCCGACCTGTACCTTCGCATCTATTTTTCCGGGGTCGCTGGCGTTCTGTTTTACAACATGGGCAGCGGCATCCTGCGGGCGGTGGGGGACTCGAGGCGGCCGCTCATTTTCCTGATCATTTCAGCGCTGCTGAACACTGCGCTGGATTTGGTATTTGTGCTCGCCTTTCAGATGGGCGTTGACGGGGTCGCTTACGCCACCATCGCATCCCAGATCATTTCGGCGCTGCTGATCCTGATCACCCTGACGCGGGAGGAGAGCGCTTACGGTATCCGGTGGAACAAAATGCGCATCGACCCTCAATCCCTCAAAGGCATCCTCAGCATCGGCCTCCCCTCCAGTATCCAAAGCGCCATCACTGCGTTTTCCAACGTGTTCGTGCAGTCTTACATCAACGATTTCGGCTCCGCGTGCATGGCGGGCTACGGCATTTACAACAAGGTGGATGCTTTCGCCTTGATTCCGGTGCAGGCGATCAGCATGTCTTCCACCACGTTCGTAGGGCAGAACTGGGGCGCGGATCAGAAAAAACGCGCCCGCGACGGCGTGCATACCGCGATCCTGATGAGCATTGGCGCGACGGTCGCATTGGGTCTGGTGGTGTATTTCCTGGCGCGGCCGCTGCTGGGGTTCTTCTCACCCGTGGAGGATGTGGTGGCTTACGGCGAAAAGTTCATCCGCATTGTGACGCCCTTCTATATCGCCATCTGCTTTAACCAGATTTACGCCGGGGCGCTGCGCGGCATCGGGGACGCCACCATGCCGACGGTCATCATGCTGTGTTCCTTCGTGGTGTTCCGCCAGATTTATCTGTTTGTTACCAAAGCCCTCGGCGCGGGCTTCCTGGCCGTGGCGCTGGCGTATCCCATGGGCTGGATCATGTGCTCCACCCTGCTGTATATCCGCTATCGCGGCAGCAAGCTGGTGCGCGAGCTGTAACGGATCAGCAAAGTTTTTATATCTTGCCAAAAAGTTTATCGCCGGGGCGCGCTGCCATTCAACGGATGGCGGCGCGCCCCGGCGCTTTTTCCTGATGATCTTGCCGCTCAGGATCATTCTTCGGGCAGGGATACACCGTAATCCGCCGGGCTGAACGGCCGGACGGCGCTGACGCCGAAGTCCTTCATGTTCAGGCGGAAGGAAACGCTGACAACGCGCACGGTATCATCCAAAAAGGTCGACGCAGCATCGACGGTTCCTTCCACGGCGGTCAGGCGGTGCTCGGCGTCGATGGTGAAATCCACATCGGCGTTCTGCAGGGACCAGTGAACCGTACCGTAGGCCAGCGCCTCAGTGATGGTGGCGAAGTTGTCAAAGGAGATCACCACGTCCTCGGAGAAGCTGCGATCCAGCCCATAGTAGAACCAGCGGTCAGACAGATAAACCGCGGCGATATTCAGCGCGCTGACGGCCAGTCCGGGAATCTGATCCTCCTGCAGGGAGACGTGAATCTTTTCTCCGTCAGCAATTTCTTCTGTTGAAACGGCGCCCTGAGGCAGAAGCTGATCCATTTGCTCGGACAGCAGAATGCTCAGATCCACGATCGCGTCCAGCTGCACGGAGCGGCGCAGCAGCGTCCGGTGGGGCTCGGTCGAACCTTCGCGGTACTCGCCGGGACGGTATTTCTCCATCACATAAACGTTGCCCTCCTGATCGGCAATGATCGTCCAGCCGGTTTCCCGCTCGCTGCCGTCAGCTTTGGGCGTCAGCAGCTTCAGGTCGTAAAAGGAGCTGTATCCCTCCTGAACATAATGCAGGCCGGCCGTTTTGAAATGCTCCCCGTCCAGCGAGAAGGACGCTTCTCCCTCCACCGTCACGTTGTCTGTATTGAACAGAAGGTCATAGATGCATTCCCATAAATCCGATACCGCCCCCGGCCCTTCTTCTGCCTGAGCAGCGGGGAGGAACGCAAGGCAAACGGAGCATACCAACAGCAAAGAAATCATTTTTGTCAGACGCATAACAAAATCAGCTCCTTCCAATAATAGGTTGAACTTCCATATAAACGAAACGGAAAAGCAAATTGATCCATCCGGGCAAAATTTTTTTCGGCAGATGCGCACATCCCGAAGCCTGAGCGTCTATGGATGGCGGCTGGCGCAGGCTGAAAGGAGGAAGGCTGTTTATGACAGAATATACCGATCGTATCCGGCCTGTACCAAAAGTTTCCAAGCCGTTTCAGCATCCTCCGGAATCTGGACGGGTAGCTGAAATCCCTTTTCCGCGTACACCCGCAAGCGCTGAAAATCGCCTGCCATCAGTTCAATTTCCGCGTTCATCGCCGCTTCGTCGGCGGCATATTGTTCAAACGGTATTTGGGGAGTGCTGACGTTCCATTGAATTTCTGGCCATTGCTTTCCGCCAGTGGCCAGCGCGCGCTTCGCCATGTAGGGCTTGCAGACGGCAATGCCGGTTTTCCATTCCCTGCCCTGGGCCAGCCGCCTGGACAGGGAAAAGTTTTCTCCGGTGTTGGTGGCCTTGTCCTCGATCAGGACGCATTCCTTCGGCACGCCTGATTCTATGCACCGCTCCGCAAACAGCACGCCCTCCGGTTTGGGAAAGGTTCCCTCCGTCATTTTCCCATACCCGCCGCTGCAAATGATGATCGGCGCGGCCCCGGCCAAATAGAGGCTCGCCGCGTATTCAGGCACCCGCAGATCATGGCTGCCCAGCACAAGGATCACGTCCGCCCTGTCCGGGCAGGGCGGACAGGCCGACATGAAGTCATATACGCGCCTGGCGGCTTCAAATATATCTTGTTCCATCGTTATTTCATGGTACTATTGCTTCAGCAATTCTGTAATCATCTGATCGGTCATGCTCAGGCACCGGGGCAGGTGGAAGGGGCCCTTGAAGGTGCTCCCCTTGGTGGAGGGCATGGTGGGCTTGCCGTCGCGGCGGAGGTAGCCGTACCATTCGCCGTTGGCGGAATCGGCGAACACGTCCTTGCAGTAATCCAGGGTCTTGCAGAACCAATCGTAGTATTCTTCCTTGCCGGTGTCCCGATAGGCCATGAGGGAGGAAATAAGGATTTCGTTGTGGGGCCACCACAGCTTCATGTCGTGCTCGTAGGCTTCGGGGGGCAGGCCCTTGCAGTCGATGAAGTACAGCAGGCCGCCGAACTCGTTGTCCCAGCCCGCGTGGATGGCGTCGTTGAAGATGGCTTCGGCCTGTTGATGCAGCGCTTTGTCGCCCTTGTGGTTGGCGTATTCCATCAGGAACCAGCTGCATTCGATGTCGTGGCCGGGGTTCACGATGCGGCCCTCGGTCACATCTCCCCGGAATTCCCCGTTCGGGCCCACGTTTTCCAGGGTGCAGCGCATATCGGGCTTGCGGTGATACTTGAAGATTTCCTCCACGCACTGCTGGGAGCGCTGGTCGTATTCCTCCGTATGGGCGGGGTCGCAGCGGCGCAGCACGGAACAGATGTTCAGGTAAATCATGGGATTGCCCAGGGCGCGGCCCGAGCGGGTTTCCGGCACGGTCTTGGGACCCATGCCCACCGGGTCTTCCATCAGGCCCTGATACAGCTTCCAGTACAGATCATAGGCGAAACGCGCGCGATCCAGATACACCTGCTCGCCGGTCAGACCGTAATACTCCGCGTTGGCGATGCAATAGAAGCTCTCGGAAAAGAAATACCGGCGCTGGCGAAGAGGCTTGCCGTCGGCGGTGACGGTGAAATACATGCGGTTGCCCTTGTCCCGGTTGATACAGTGGGCTTCCATGAAGTCCAGGCAGGACTTGGCAAACGCCATCCATTCCGCTTTTTTGCCGTAGAGATGACACAGATAGCTGTACGTCCAGGCGCACCGGCCCTGCATCCACACGCTCTTGTCGGTGGAATAAATGTTGCCCCAGCGGTCCAGGCAGGTGTACACGCCGCCGTTTTCATGATCCCAGCCGTGGGTGAGCCAGAAATCCGCGCTGCGCTGCAGCTCGTCCCGAATCCATTGCTGCTGGGAAGCAAGTAATTCTTTATTCATATCTTTTTCTCTCCTCATGCCATTCATCTTCTAAAATACGAAGAGTGTCTTTCTCAAAGGTGACTATTATACCAACAAAAGGAACGCTGGGGTTTCACCCCAGGCCCTACCAGGGGGATGATCCCCCTGGACCCGCAACTGGCGATTTTCCCAAGAAAGCCAGGGAAAATCCCAGGGGGAAAGTTCACTTTCCCCTCGGGATTATTCCCAGGCTTTCCCCGGATGCGAAGCATCCGGGTTGGCGGCTTTGCCGCCGGGCCAGAAGCACCACGGAACCAAGTCAGACGTCCACGTTCTTCCCCGTATCAGCGGGAAGCAAGCTGTTTTTCCAGCTCAACCTAAATCCACTATTGAGGTCCAGGAGATGAAATCTCCTGGTTCAGGGGTACAGGGGGCTGAAGAAGCCCCCTGCTCCGTCTTTTTTCCTTCACAACTTGACGCTTAAGAATTTAGGAAAGAGGAACAGTATCAACAGTATTTCGCAATCGCTTCTTTGATATGCTTCGCGGCAATCTCCACCTTGGGCCAATCGCCGTCCTGGAGGCCGGTCAGGGGCTTGCGGACGGAGCCCAGCTCCAGGCCCTCGTTGATTTTCAGCACGCCCTTGATGACGGCGTACATATTGCCTTTGCAGGCGCAGAGTTCGGAAATGATGGCGTTGACCTCGTGCTGAATCGGCGCGGCTTCTTCATACTTGCCTGCCCGCACCAGCGCGTTCATTTTCAGGAACAGCTCGGGCATGGCGCCGTAGGTGCCGCCGATGCCTCCCGCCGCGCCGATGGCCCGGCCGGACACGAACTGCTCGTCGGGGCCGTTGAAGACCACGCAGTTTTCGCCGCCGATGCGCACGAAGGTGTCGATGTCCTGGGTAGGCATGGAGGAATTCTTCACGCCGATGACCCGGGGGTTCTTCCGCATTTCGGTGAACAGGGACGGGGTCAGGGCCACGCCCGCCAGCTGGGGAATATTATAGATGATGAAGTCCGTGTTCGGCGCGGCGGAGGAAATGTCGTTCCAATACTGGGCGATGGAGTATTCCGGCAGATGGAAGTAAATGGGGGGAATGGAGGCGATGGCGTCCACGCCCAGGCTTTCGGCGTGGGCGGCCAGCTGCATGGATTCGCGGGTATTGTTGCAGCCCACGTGGGCGATGACGGTGCATTCGCCCTTGATCTCCGCCATAACGGCTTCCAGGGTCGCCATGCGTTCTTCTTTTTCCAGGTAGATGCATTCGCCGGAGGAGCCGCCCACATACAGGCCCTTCACGCCTTTGTTCACCAGATGCCGGGCCAGAGCGCGGGCACGCTCGGGGCTCACTTCGTTGTTCTCGTCATAGCAGGCGTAAAACGCCGGGATCACGCCATGGTACTTTTCGAGGGACATGGAAATCACGCTCCTTTTTGTTATGCAAAGTTGTTCTTTATAGGGTTGTATTGGGCACTTTAATTCACAACGGGGCGAGGGCCTGTGCAGCCCTCGTGCACCTGCACCAGGAGATTTCATCTCCTGGACCTCAATAGCGGATATAGCTTGAACTGGTGAATTAGCTTTGTTCCCGCTGAAACAGGAAAGGAACGCGGAAGTGCATGAAGCGGACTTGCGACGATTGAGCCTGCGGAGAACGCCGCCAACCCGGATGCTTTGCATCCGGGGAAAGCCAGGGAATAATCCGCAGGGGAAAGTGTACTTTCCCCCTCGGATTTTCCCAGGCTTTCTTGGGCCAGAAGCCCTCAAACTTTCCGTAACCCCAGCGCGGCAGGCGGAGCTTGTGTGTTTATCTCAACAACTTAACATCGCTAGTTGCGGGTCCAGGGGGATCATCCCCCTGGCGCAGGTCTGGGGGCGCGCAGCCCCCAGCGTTCCCTTTGCTCCAATTGTAGGTAGTGAATAAAAGCGTCCTTCAAATCACAATTCAGCGAATGCGTATCAGCCTTTTACCGCGCCCATGGTGATGCCGCGGGTGAAGAACTTCTGGAAGAGCAGGAAGATGATGATGATGGGGATGGAGCCCAGGGCCGCGCCGGCCATGATGAGGCCGAAATCGTTGCTCAGTTCGCTTTGCAGCTTGGCGATGCCCAGGGAGATGGTGAGCACGTCGGTGTCGTTGAGCATGATCAACTGCAGGAAGTAATCGTTCCAGGCGGTGATGAAGGTGAAGATCGCCAGCGCGCCGATGCCGGGCTTGATGATGGGCAGCACGATTTCCACAAAGGTGCGGGCTTCGCCCGCGCCGTCGATGCGCGCGGCTTCCAACAGGGATTCGGGAATGGTTTCGGAGAACTGCTTCATCAGGAACACGCCGAAGGGCCAGCCCACGGTGGGCAGGATGACGGCCCAGAGGGTGTTGTGCAGCTTGAGGAACGCCATTTCCTTGAGCAGGGGGATCAGGATAACCTGCTTGGGCAGGGCCATGGCGCACACGAAAATGGAGAACACCAGTCCGCGCCCTACAAACTTCTTTTTCGCCAGGGCATAGCCGCCCATGGAAGCGGACACGCAGGTGAGGGCCATGCTCATGGCGCAGAGGAACACCGTGTTGCCCAGCCAGCGAATGGCGGGACGGGCAAACAGGCGCTGATAGTTGTCAACCGTCGGCTGAACGGGGAACCAGACGGGCACCTTGGCAATTACATCCTGGGCGTTCTTGAAGGAGCCGGTGATGATCCAGTACAGCGGGAAAATAAACAGGATCGCAATGATGATCAGCACCACCAGCGCAGCGATTTCATAGGGCGTGATCTGGTGCACGCTGTGGTCGCCGCCGGTGTTGGCCTGCCTGCGCTGCATCTTTTTCTGAATGGCCGCGATATTGTCGCTCATGTCTGTTCCTCCTTTCTCAGCCGTTGTCGGTCTTGGCGACCTTGAACTGCAAGGCGCTGAAGGCCGCGATGATCAGGGCCAGGATGATGCCCATGGAGCTGCCGTAGCCGTAGCTCTGGAGCTTGAAGGCATTGTAGTAAATGTAATACATGATGGTCTCCGTGGCGTGGTTGGGCCCACCGGAGGTCAATAGCTGGATCAGCGCGAAGCACTGGAAGGAGTTAATGGTGGTGATGACCAGGATGTACAGGGTGGTGGGCATGATCTGGGGCCACTTGATGCGCCAGAAGGTTTGCAGGTTGGTGGCGCCGTCCACGCTGGCAGCCTCCACCAAGGACTGGTCCACGTTGTTCAGGGCGCTTACGTACAGCACGATGGGCTGGCCCACGGAGGTGGTGAGCAGGATGGTGATGATGCAGCCCAAGGCGGTGCTGGCGTCGCCCAGCCAGTTCATGTTGCGGCTGATCAGCCCTAAGTTCATGCACAGATAATTCAGCACGCCGTAATAGCGGTTGAAGATCCATTTCCACACCACCGTGACCGCCACGGAACCGGTGACCACCGGCAGATAGAACACGCAGCGGAAAAAGGACGTGGTGCGGTCATGGAGCTTGGAGATGATCGACGCGGCCCACAGGGAGAAAAAGCAGGTGACGGGCACGCTGATGAGCACCAGGATGATGGTGTTCCACAGGGCTTTGCCGAAAATGGCGTCCTGGAACATGCGCTTGTAGTTGTCGAACCCCGCGAAGGAAAAGCTGGTCATGGTGTAGTCGGTGAAGCTGTATACCAGACACATGACCATGGGGAAAATCACGAACCCCAGGAAGAACAGCAGGCTCGGGGCCATGAAGAGATACCCCGCGATATTTTCCCTGCGGCGGGACTGCTTCATGGCGACGGACTGCCGGGGCAGCCGGGCGGTTTTCTGCATGAACGTATCTCCTTTCGGAAACAAACGCCCCCACCCCGGAAGGGCAGGGGCGCGTCGATCAACGAAGACTGATCGTGCCGGATGTTCGATTACTTATTGGCGTTGGCTTCGTACACAGCCACTTCGGCCGCCACGTCGCCGCCAGCGAACACGCGCTGGAGCAGGTTCCACCATTCGGTGCGCTGCGCGGCCCAGTTGGGCGTGACCTGATAGTAGTCGCCCAGGAACGGCATGAAGATGGCATAGTCGCCGTTTTCAGCCTTTTCGGTGCCGGCATACACATCGCCCAGGGAAGCGCGGGTGGGGAAGAAGCCGGAAGCATACACGCTGGCAGCGGCCTGGGAAGGATCGTCGCAGACGAACTTCACGAAGGTCTTGGCCGCGGCGGCCTTGGCTTCGTCGCCGTTGTCGAACAGGCCGAAGCCCCAGATGCCGCCCTGCAGCTCGGGCACGCCGTCGTCAGAGGGGAACGCCATGGGGAACACCTTCACGTCGTCCGCCAGGCTGGCCTTGTTGGACACAGCAGCGGAAGCGTTCCAGCAGAAGCCGATGGAGATGGTGCTGTTGCAGAACAGCGCGATTTCGTCGCCCGCCACGATGCCGGGATCGGCGTCCAGCTTGCCTTCGTTCACCAAGGTCTGCAGCAGGGTGAGGGCCTTGATGTTGGCTTCCGTGTTCATGGTGTAGCCGGTGTGGTCAGCATTGGTGAACTGGCCGGAGTACAGGTTGGTCACCAGCGCGCGGGTGCCCTGGTCGCCGCCCTGGCCGCCGCAGTAGACCACGGCAGTGGGCTGGAAGCCCGCTTCATTCAGGGCGTCCAGCGCCTTGAGGAAGTTATCGGTGGTCCAGGTGTGGGTGGCTTCGTCGATGTACTGGAGCGCGCCCGCGGCTTCAAAGTCGTTGTAGTTGATGACCATGCAGTGGGTGGTCATGCACAGCGGATATTCATAGTAGATGCCTTCGCCGTTCTTGCAGGCCGCTTCCACGGCGGGGCTGGCGGCGATGATGTCATCCTTGGTGTCCGCCCACAGATCGGAGATGTCCAGCATCTTGCCGGCGGCGCCCCAGTTGGCCACCAGGCGTTCGGGGCCTTCCATCACGATGTCGGGGGTGGTCTTGGCTTCGATGGCGGTGGTCACCTGGTCGTCGCCGGAAGCGTAGTCCAGATACTGCACCTTCACCTTGATTTCAGGATGGACGGCGTTGAAGTTGGCGATGATACCGTTCACGGTTTCTTCATTGCCCCAGCTGCCGATGGGGTAGGTCCACAGGGTGATTTCCACGTCCTCGGCCACGGCGAAGGCGGGGATCATGAGCATCATGCACAGGAGCAGAGCGAGCAGCTTCTTCATGGATTAAGATCCTCCTTTTAAAATATGATCGCTTGGTTTCACCCGAATCGGAGCGAAACTGTTCTTGTGTTAAATGTACTACATTTCTTTTCGTCTGTCAATAGGCTTTTGAAAAAATATTTATGAATTGACAAAATTGTGACCAAATTATTCTTTTTATTGACAGATGAAAAGGAATGTAATATAATGAAACAGGCAAAACATCCTACAAACTTCGTAAAGGCGGGATGCCCATGACGGAAGCGAACCGTAACGAAAAGCTGTATATCCAGGCCTTCCGGGAGATTCGCAGCTACATCATGAAAAACCACTTAAAGCCCGGTGATCTGCTGCCTACTGAGCAGCAGCTTTGCGCCCAATTTGGCGTGAGCCGCAACGTGCTGCGCGAGGCCATCAAGAGCATGGAACTGATGGGCATGGTACGGGCCTGTCCGGGCCGAGGCACGGAGGTGCAGGAATTCAGCCTGGATTTCATTTTCCAGAACGTGCTGTTCTTTCACATGGACGGCGAGGACAGGCGCGTGCGGGAAATGTTCTCCATCCGCAAAGCCTTGGAAATGAGCTACATGCGTCAGGCCTTTGACTCCATCACCCAGGAGGACATTGCCGAAATGCGCGCCTGCGCCACGGAAATCCGGGAGCGTTGGGAAAAGGGCGAAATGTTCGAGGAAGCGGACCGGCGTTTCCACATGGCCCTGTTCCGGTCGCTGAACCATTCGGTGCTCAATTCCGTGCTGGACGCCATCTGGGCTGTAGACAACGGCTTCCAGCTGGAAGCGAAAATGCCCCACCTGGCCAGCACCGTCACCAAACACGAGCGCATTGTGGACGCCCTGGAAAAGTACGATTACCTGGCCTTTGCCCAGGCGATGCTGGCCCACTATTCGTCCGGGAAGTACACCCAGACGGATTCCTATGAAGAATATTGAAGGGAGAAAACAAGCTATGATCATCGGTGAGATCGGAAACAACGCATCGTTTGACCTGAGCGGACTGGGGAAGAACTTTGCCGCGGCTCGGGAATTTCTTTTGTCGGGCGGCTGTGCTTCCCTGCCCGTCGGTAACCACGCCATCGTGGGGGACGACGTGTTCGTGATGATTCAGGAATACACGCAGCAGGAAAAAGAACCCGCCTATGAAGCCCACGACGTGTACGCCGACATTCAATTGGTATTGCAGGGCAGCGAACGCTTCCGTTGGGGCCTGGGAAATCCCGGCGACCTGAAGGGCGATTTCCGGCCCGTGACCGGCGTGGAGAAATATGTGGAATTCACGCTGCGCGAAAACCAGTTCGTGATCTTTTTCCCCGGCGAACCCCACGCCCCCGGCTTGCCCGAGCATGGCCCCGCCTTCTGCCGCAAGGCGGTAGTGAAGGTGAAAGCTGGGTAACGAGGGGGAAGGGACGCTTTAATACACTAAACGAAACGAAGCAGGGGCCTGTGCGGCCCCCGTACCCCTGCACCAGGGGACTTCGCCCCCTGGACCCATTTAGTGGATACTGC
>CADCJO010000066.1 GCA_902801765.1 uncultured Eubacteriales bacterium | reverse complement strand
GTTTCCTCCAACAAGACCCACAGTCCCAAGTTTAACTCATTTCAGAATTAACTGTCGTTTCTTCAATCTCTCTGTATCGTTTTCAAGATTCCTGCGCCCCTTAGGCTCTCCGGCCTTTCAGCCCCTCGCCCTGAGCGCTTGATCAGAATACCACAAACTCCCTCCCTATGTCAACACTTTTTTCATTTTATTTCGCCGTTTTTTGAATCTTTTTTCATTTTGCGAACATTGATTAGCACATTCAGCGGAATACTTCGTGCGTTTATCCGAACATTAAACCCACTTAACTAAATCGATCGTTCAGATTTATACAAAACATTCGTTCCCATATTTTTGCCTGAATAACTCCTTCCCCGAAAGGAAGGAGTCAAACGCGACCAGTTAATGGAACTCATATTCCAGCGTCACATCGGCGTTGACGGTAATATCGCCGCTGGCGATGACGGTGCCACGGTCCATGGCTTTGGCTTCGTAGGCGAAAAAATTACTGACGCCATAGCTGCCCGCGGCATGATTCTGAGTAGCGTTCATGGACACCAGGTTTCCAAGCTGCACCTTTGCCGCGGCAGCCAAGACACCGGCTTTCTGCATAGCGTCCTCCACGGCGCGGGTTAAAGCCTTTTGGTAGGCTTCATTCTGCTTGGTGGAGGAAAAGGTAATGCCATAGCTGGTGTTGGCTCCGGCTTCCATAGCGGCGTCCAGCACCTGGCCGATGAGGTTGAGGTCGTGAACGGTGACGGAAACGTTGTTTTGCACCTCATAATACTGGGTGCGGATTTCCTGGCCCAGGGAGGAAACGGAGTAATCGAACATACTGCTGACGTTGAACTGGCTGGTCATGATGTCCTGATCCTCAATACCGATTGCATGCAGTGCATCCAGCACAGCGTTCATGAGGGCGGCGTTTTCCTTCTGTGCCTCCTGGACGGTGGGCTTCTTGGTATTCACGCCGATTTGCAGGGTGGCGGTATCCGCCGCCAGGGCTACGGTAGCGTTTCCGCTGACATGGATCAGGCGGGGATTTTCTTCCGCCAGAGCAGGAACAGACAGAACGATCAGCAGGCAAGCCAGGCACACAGCAATCATTTTCTTCATTGTTGTTTTTCCTTCTTTCCGATTTTATTTTCCTTTGCTTTCCGAACGATCATCCAGACGATCACAAAGGCTGCGGCAGCGGCGATCAGCCAGGGCAGGGCGGACACGAGGAAGATAACCATATCCTCCAGGAATTCCGTGCCAGCGTCCAGAGAATTCCGGAACCCTTCGGCGATGCGCTGGCCCAGGGTGACTTCCTTCATCTCCGTGACGCGCACCTCGCGGACGGAGGCGTTGACGGTGGAATACTCCACCTTGCCGTCGTAGGATTTGAGCTGAGATGTATAGCGGTCGATATAATACTGGGCGTCGGCGATAGCCGATTCGATTTCGATCAGATCGGACACATCTTCCGCAGCAGCAAACATCGTTTGCAGACGTTCCAGTTTTTTGCGCTGGGTATCCAGACGGGTCTGTACGTCGTAGTAGCTGTCGCTCACATCCTGCATTTCCTGGGTCATGGCGGTCACGTTGCCGATACCCTCCACGCCGGAGAGAAACTCATCCAGCCGCTGGGCAGGGATGCGCAGGGAAAGCGAAGCGGAACGGGTCTGGCCGCTGGAAGCGTCGCCATTTGCGGACAGATACTCCACCCGGCCGCCCAGGTCTTTGGCCAAGGTTTGCAGGCGTTCCAGATCGGTATCATAATCGGTGGTTTTGACGGTAAAGCTGGCATTGCGGATGATTTTTTCCTGCCGCGTTTCTCCCGCCGTTGGGACTTCTGCCGCCGCTTCCTCCATTTCAGCAGCGTCGTAATCCTCATAGGCTGCCATCATCATGGGGGCCGCCATTTCTTCATACAGCATGTTTCCCGCACCCGCGTCGGTATTCCGCCGGGCGACGCTGCTGCCGGTAGTTTTTGCCTGGGCGCTGTTTGAAGCCGCGTCGGTCAATTGAGTTCTGGAGGGCATATTCTCACGGGTCAGCGCGGTGCCGCCCAGGACGAACACCAGCACCGCCGCCGCGGCCAGCCAGGTTTTCCAGGGCAAATTCTTTATTCTTTTTTCTTCCAATTTTTCTTCCTCCCGTATCCGTTGCCGCCAGGAGGAGGAGAAGGTTTCCGGTACCTCGATTTCTTCATCCATCCGCCGGGCGTCCTGCAGCAGGGTCAGCATAGCGGCGCAGTCCGGACAGGCCGCGGCGTGATCCCGCATTTGATTCGCTTCCGCTTGGGATAGCGAACCGTCCACGTAAGCGTCGAGAAGATTTGAAAAATCTTTGCAATTCATGTTTTCGCCTCCTCTCATAATTTTAGACGGAATGGGAAGAAAAAAGTTCCGAAGATTTTTGCAAAATTCCGCTGAGCTTTTCCCGGGCGCGGCTGACGCGGCTTTTCACCGTTCCCAAAGGAAGCTCCAGCGTCTCGGCGATTTCCTCATAGCTCATACCGCGCATATCCCGCAGGACGATGATCTGCCGCATTTCTTCGGGCAGCTCGTCCAATCCCTCCCGCAGCAGGCGCATTCGCTCTTTTTGTTCCAGGCGGGCGTAAGCTGTGGGCGCCGCGTCGGGCAGATCAAAATTGGTTTCCTCGCGCATGGCGTCAAGCGACACAACGGAGCGGCGCTTGCGCAGGGCGTCTATGCACACGTTCATGGCGATGCGGGTGATCCAGGAGGAAAACGAAGCGTCCCGCCGGAACGAGCCGAAGGCTTTGAACGCCCGCAGCATGGTTTCCTGCGCGCAGTCCTGGGCGTCCTCGCGGCTGCCCATCATATGATAGCAAACGGCGTACACCTGGCGTTCGCTTTCCCCTGCCAGGCGCTCAAACTGGTCCTTTTCCCGTTTTTTTGAAAACAGCCGGATGGACATGCGCCGCCTCCCTTCCGGAATATGCAATCCAAGGTTACATTCATTGTACCACGCGCGGCGCAAAAAGGGAATACGTTTCCCTGCGGTTCATCTTGAGGAATTTGTAAATTTCACGAAAGCACCTGCTCCATGTATGAAAAACCCCGCCGGACGGCGGGGAAAAGATTCAGCTTGCGCCTTCATGCTTTTGCGCGGCCTGGACGGTATGAATCAGCATCTTGAAATCATGGTCTTTTTTCATTTTCGAACCCTTCTCCTTCCGCCAACGCCACTGGATAGCTCTCCCCCGTCCGCAGACCGAACAGCCAGGCTTCCTTCACAGGAATCCCGGTGATTTCGGTCAGCGCCCGGGCATACCAGCGCAATTGCAGGGCGTAGCGGCGCAGGAGCGTTTCTCCGTCCGCGTCGTCGGTCTTATAATCCGCCAGCACCCATTGGCCGTCCTCCAGGAAGCACAGGTCGATCACCCCCTGAATCATGCTCCCATAGGGGCCCCGCAGGTTGAACGACCATTCGCGGCGCAGGGTATCGGAGGAAAGCGCGCGCTGGCCCAGGGCAGAAGAAAAGAAATGGCGAAGCCAGTCGCGGCGAATGACCGCTTTTTCCGCGTCGGTCAGCAGGTTCCGCTTTTGCAGTTGATCAAAGGCTTCTTCGAGCTTTCCATCCCGGAGCAGGCTTTCATCCAGCAGGCCCAGGACCCGGTGTGTGACGGTGCCGCGCTGCGCGGCGGTAAGGGTTTCCTTTTCCCGTAGGAAGCGGGGCAGCGGCGCTTCGTCGGGCAGCTTGCGTTTATCGGCGGGGGATTCCCATTCGTCGTGCTCGTCCCGCAATCGCTTGGCGATGGAAGTGACGGAGGTTTTGAGGGGCGGGCGGTTTTCAATCACCCGCGTCATGCGCTCATTCGTACGCTCGTCATCCGTTCCAGTCGGTGACAGCGGCGGCAGATCCGCCTCTGCCGCGGCAGGCGCAGAGGCTTCCTCCGCGGGCTGCAGCGCCATGCGCCACACGCTGCCGTTTTTCCCGTCGTACTGCCCGTTGCGGAAGCCTCCCAGGCTCTGCATGACCCAGTCCAGCATACACTTTGCCGTCCCCGCGGCGTAGGGCGTGGCAGGCCGTGCCCAGCGCTCCAGCGCTTTATCCAGCTTCCGGGGAGAGCCCACCAGAATCAGTTTTTCCCGCGCCCGGGTCATGCCCACGTAGAGCAGCCGCGCCTCCTCGGCGCGGGCTTCCTTTTCCTGAACGGCTGCAATGGCTTTTTGGGCGGCGATTTCCCGGGTGACGCGCTTGTCCGCATCAATGTATTGCAGCGCCATTCCGTATTTTCCGTGCAGGCTGATCAGGCTGCTGTCCCCCTTGCGGAAGGGCCGCGCCAGCTCCAGCAGAAACACCACCGGAAATTCCAAACCCTTGGATTTGTGCAGGGTCAGGATGCGCACCACGTCCTCGTTTTCCCCCAGGGTCTTGGCGGCTTTGCCGTCGTCAGAGGCATGAAGCCGGCCCATCTCCCGCAGGAATACGCCCAACCCTTCCCGGCCGCTTTCGCCTTCGGCCCGCTCCACCAGTAGGCGCAGGTTCGCCTGGCGAAGCTCGCCCTCCGGCTGGCACCCGGCGCGCATGTACAGTCCGCTTTCGTCCAGGATCAGCCAGATCAGCGTGTCCAGGGGCAGATGCCGCGCCTTGAAGCGCCACCCGGCCAGCCTGTCCCAGGCCTCCTTTGCCTTCCGGCCCAGGGAGGTTTCCTGCCGCATCGCGGTCTGGAACGCGGTGTGAAAGGGTACGCCCGGGGTGCGCTCAGTCAGGCGAATGCGGGCCAGTTCTTCTTCCGTGAATTGGAAGCAGGGGCAGCGCAGCGTGCCCAGCAGGGGCAGATCCTGCAGCGGATTGTCAATCACCCGCAGCAAGTTCAGCATATCCGCCACCTCAGGCATATCAAAAAACTGGGCGTCCGCGTCGCTGTATACAGGAATCCCCTCCATTTGCAGCACCTTGGCGATATACGGCGCACGCCCGGAAGCGTAGCGCACCAGCAGCGCGATGTCCCGAAAGCGCAGCGGTCGGCTGCCTTCGCCCTCCCGGACGGTGGAAAAGCGCATCAGCTCCTTGATTCTTTTCGCCACGAACGCGGCCTCATACCGGTATCCCTGGCTCAGCTCGCTGGACTCAGCCGCCTCCTCATCCTCAGTTTCCTCGGCTTTCGGCGCCATCAGGTGGATTTCCACCGGCGCGCCGAAGGGCTGACCGCCGCCGGGGCGAAGCATGGCGGCCTCGTTGTATGCGATTTCCGTTTCCTTCTCGCGCATGGCGTGAACAAACACCTCGTTCACCGCCCGCAGCACGTTTTCATCCGAGCGGAAATTCTGCTGTAACAGGATCTTCCGCTCCTTCGCGTTTTCATCCAGCGCATAATCCCGGTACTTTTGCAGAAACAGCGTGGGATCGGCCAGGCGGAAGCGGTAAATGCTCTGCTTCACATCGCCCACCATGAACAGCAAATTGGGAAAACCCTCGTGCAGCGCCCGCAAAATGGCCTCCTGGATGCCGGACACGTCCTGATATTCGTCGATGAACAGCGCGTCAAAGCCGCCCGCCACCGCCGCGCGGACATCGGGATTCCGCAAAGCGCGGAGGGTCAAATGCTCCAGATCGCTGTAATCAAGGAAGTTTTTCTGCTGCTTCAGTTCATAATACCGCTCGTGCATCCGTTTAGCCAGTCCGCATAGCGCCCGCAGCGGCGGCATCGCATGGCAAAGATCTTCTTCCGCTTTTCCAGCGCTGACAGGCAGCGAGCTCCGGGCGTCGTTGATCCGGGCCTTCCATTCTTCCCGCAGCTGCTTGTATTTTTCCGTCACATCCGGGTTTTCGTTCGGCCCGGCTTTCTTCGTGCTCAGGCGGTCGAAGCCGGTTTTTCCGCCGGTCAGCCTGCCTTTCTTTGCTTCCTCCAGCAGCTGCGCGGTCAGGGCGGCGTCGTGCTCGAACATCGGCTGATACCGATCCGGGCCGTCGGGCCGGTTAACCAGCGCTTCCATTTCCGGAAGCAGCTCTGCCGCGCCTTCAAGCTGCTGCATGCAGCTGTCCAGCAGAAGCGGCATCCAAGCCGTTATCGACGTTTTTTCCTCCGCGCACTGTTCTTCCGTCCATGCCCAGGGAGACGCCTGGGCCATGAGGAAATCGTACAGCGCGTCCAGCAGCGTCACGATTTGCTGATCCTCAAACTGCGCGATCAGCGCCTGTTCGTCTTCCGAGGGAGCCGCGTAAGCGCTTTCCAGCACCTCGTCCTGAGCGCGCTTCCGCAGTGCCGCCAGCTTTTCCGGTTCGGCGATTTTGCACAGCGGATCGATGCCCACCGCCTGAAAATGCTCCCGCAGCACCCGATGGCAAAAAACATGCAGCGTGCAGATGGACGCGCGGTTCAGCCGCATGGACTGCCGCCGCATATGTGCATCGTGCGCGCCTTCCTCATCCAGCCTGCGGCCGATGCGCTCGCGCATCTCCCCCGCCGCCGCGCGGGTGAAAGTGACGATCAGCATCCGGTCGATGCGTTTGCCTTCCCGCAGCAGGGAAAGCACCCGCTCCACCAGCACCGCCGTTTTGCCGGACCCCGCCGCCGCGCTCACCAGCACGCTGTCGTTCCGCGCGTCGATTGCCGCTTTCTGGCCTTCCGTCCATTTCACGTGATCACGTCCCCTAAAAAATCAGAAGCAAGAAGCTGGTCAAGGTGTTCGCCATATCGTTTTTCTCCCTGCCGCCAACTGCCTCATCCCTTGTCCCTCAACATCATACCGCACCCGGACGATCTTTGCAAGTAAAAGGAGAAAGCCCTTTCCAGCCGGTGAAAAACTGTGAAAAGTGGCGATTGATTTCCCGGAAAACCAAAAAAAATCAGAAAAAGTAGCAACTCATTCCCACAAGCAGGGTGAAAAAGAGGATTTTTCCATCCCACGTCGAATAAAACAAATGTAAACCTGTATTAAAGAGGGAGAAGATTCATGGCTACGGTACTGGACATTGGCGTTGATCTGGGTACAGCCAGCGTCGTCATTTATGGCAAAGGAAAGGACGTGGTCCTTAACGAACCCGCCGTGATTGCCTTTGATCGGGATTCCCGCAACGTGCTTGCCGTTGGGGAGGAAGCCCGCCGCATGCTGGGCCGCACCCCCAGCAACATCGCCGCTATCCGCCCGCTGCAGAACGGTATGATCGCGGACATGGAAATGGCCTGCACGATGCTGCGGTATTTCATCGGCAAAGTGGTGGGCAAGCGTCTGTTCGGCGGACCGCGCATCCTCATTTCCCTGCCTGACGGTGTAAACGAAATGGAACGCCACCGGATCATGACCAGCCTGTTTGAAATCGGCGCCCGCCGCACCCAAATCATGGAACGGCCCATCGCCGCCGCCATCGGCGCGGGCCTGGCCGTGGGCGATGCCTACGGTCAAATGATCATAGACATCGGCGGCGGCGTAACGGACATCGCCGTGCTGTCCCAGGGCAAGATCATCGCCAGCAACAAGGATTCCACCAACAAAACCGGCGGTGACGCCTTCGACGACGCTGTGATTCGCTATGTGCGCAGAAAGCATAACCTGCTACTGGGCGAATTGACCGCCGAGGATTTAAAGATCAGTATCGGCTCCGCCCTGCCCCGCAGCGAGCAGTTTTATATGGAAGTGGCAGGGCGCAACCTGATTTCCGGTCTGCCCAAGGTGATGCGCATCACCAGCGACGAAATCACCGAAGCCCTGGACGATCCGCTGCACGACCTGCTGGAAGCCATTCAGGCCGTGTTGGAAAAGACCCCGGCTGAGCTACTGGCCGATATTTTTGAAACCGGCATCACCCTCACCGGAGGCGGCGCGCTGCTGCCCGGACTGAGCGAAGCCATTGTCGAATATCTGAAGGTGAACTGCCGCGTGGCGGAATTCCCGCAGGAATGCGTGGCCCGCGGCTGCGGCCTGACGCTGGAGCATCCCGGTGAATACGGCAAGTATTTGAATGACCGCCGCAAGCGGAGATGATGCCCTTTTCCCTATACATGACAAAGCCGCCTCAGAAGGCGGCTTTCGTTTTATACTAAACTCAAGCTAAAAATGTATCAGATTTGGGATGGATTTTACGCCGTGGCGGGAGGCGTAGCAGCGCTACGTTGACCGGAATGAAGCAACGCCATGGCGTAAAAGACACCCAAAGATGATATAGTTTTAGATTGAGTTTAGTATTATACGGTTCATCTTTTAAATTCTTAACAGCTATGATGTGAAGGGTAAAAAGCAATAACGAGGCGAGGGCCTGTGCGGCCCTCGTGCACCTGCACCAGGAGATTTCATCTCCTGGACCTCAGTAGCGGAAAATACATGAATTGTTAAATCACCTTGGTTCCCACTGGTACTTGAAGGAACGCGGAAGTCTGGCTTGGTTCCGTGGTGCTTCTGACCCGGCGGATGAATCGCCGATGACCGCCTGTGGCGGGAATATCATCGGCGATGAAATCAGGCGAAACGAGCAATGTCCGCATGAAGCGGACTTGCGACG
>CADCJO010000065.1 GCA_902801765.1 uncultured Eubacteriales bacterium | reverse complement strand
CCGCTTCATGCGGACATTGCTCGTTTCGCCTGATTTCATCGCCGATGAAATTCCCGCCACAGGCGGTCATCGGCGATTCATCCGCCGGGCCAGAAGCACGACGGCACCAAGCCAAACTTCCGCGTTTCCTTCCCGTTCAGCGGGAACAAAGCTAATTCACCAGTTCAAGTTATATCCGCTATTGAGGTCCAGGAGATGAAATCTCCTGGTGCAGGTGCACGAGGGCCGCACAGGCCCTCGCCCCGTTGTGAATTAAAGCGCCCATTACAGCTCCGTTCTCTCTCCGCCAATCCGTGCCAGCAGCCGCAGCACCCGCTTCGTATGCGGCGCGGATGCGAGGGCGTTTTTCGCTTCCTCCCAGCGGCCGGTACAGGCGAACAAATACACAGTGAACAGCGTGGGATAGCAGTCGTCCCGGTATTCGTCGCAGGCGTATTGTTCCGCCGGGGTCAGCCGCCGCCAGAGCGGGGGAATCAGCCGGTAAATTGTTTCGGCGTCGATGGCGCCGTTCAGGTTCATCACCAGCAAATGCAGGACGCGGTTCAGCGGCCCCGGTGTTCGCGTGTCCGGCAGGGAATAGACCATGCCCCCCAGCGCCAGCAGCAGCATCCCCCGGTCGTCGTGCAGCCGCTTTTGATTGGGATGGCGGCGGTCAAAGAGCGCATCGGCGTCGTCCGGGTCGATTTCCAGCAGCGTTTCCAGGGTGCGGTTCGACTGGTCGAAATCGTCCATGCGCCGCAGGGTCAGGTACTTAAGCCGTAGGTAATCCACGCTTTGAGGCAGCTCGTACAGCTTTTTTTCAATCAGCTTCATGGCGTCCTTCGGCCGGTTCATCAGCCACGCGGTCTGGCAGAATTCCTCCGCGTCGGTGATGGTCTGGCACAGCTGCCGCGCCTGGTACAGGCGTTTTCGCGCCTCGGGATACCGATGGCACAGATAGCACGCTTCCGCGTATTTGAGCTGGGGCTTCAGCTCCTGGGGCAGCCCCTCCGCCGCTTTCTTCAAATAAGGCAGCGCTTCTTTGGGCGGCAGCAGCATTCCCAGCCACAGCGCGGCCCGGGGCGAATGCCCCCGTTTCCAGGCTTTTCGGGCCAATTGCAGCGCTTCTTCCACGTCGGTTCGCGCCAGGGCGCGTACGCTGCGGCGGCAAAGCGCGTCGCTGCGGGCGGTGTGGGGCGGATAGAAAACGCGCTTCCAGCTGTAATATTCCAGCAGGTCCTGGGCCCGTTCGGAGAAGGGGCCGTCGGGCTCCAGCCGCAGGCTTTGGTCCAGGGCCAGATCGCCCAAATCCTCGTTGCCCCGGTTCAGGGCGCAGACGCCGATGGCGTAGCACAGACTGCCCGTCAGCCCGTACCGCGCGGCAGCGCGAATCAGGCATCGTTCTGCGGCGGTGTAGCAGCCCATGCCGGAGTAGATTTCCGCCAGCTCCAGGGCCAGGCCCATGTCGCCGCTCTTTTCCAGCGCCTTGCGCATCATCCGGGCGGCGTCGGGCAATTCGGAAGAATTGTAATAACGTTTCCGCGCCTTCACCGCCCAGTAGGCGGCTGGGCGTTCGAAGGGCACGATATTGGTTCTTGCGCGGGTCATCGGGTCGCCCTCTCCAGCAAATCCGTCAAATCCTGCTTGGTGAAATGATGCGCCGTGCGGCAGAAGTGGCAGGTCAGTTCCGCGCCGCCGTCCTCCTCGATGAGCTGGTTCAGCTCCTTGCGGCCCAGGGCGATGAGGGCCTTTTCCATCTTCTCCCGGCTGCAATCGCATTGATATTGGACAGGTTCGCGTTCCAGAATTTCCATTTCCAGCCCGTCGAACCAGCCCTTCGCCAAATCCTCCAGCGGCACGTCGGCCACCTCCCGGCTGATGGCGGTGAAGAATACGGAGCGGAATTCCAGCTGCTCCAGCAGTTCTTCACTGCACCCCGGCATGGCCTGCACCAGCACGCCGCCCGCGCTGAGGCAAAACCGCTCATGTACCAGGCAGCCCAGCGCCACCAGGGAAGGCTGCTGCTCGGACACGGTGAAATACTGGGCGAAGTCCTCGCCCAGCTCGCCGGACACCAGCTGGCTCTGGCCGATGTAGGGTTCTTTCAACCCCAAATCCTTGATGACGGTCAGCCGTCCGTGATGGCCAACCAGGCCGCCCACGTCCAAATGTCCATCCTTTTTGAGGGGCAAATCGGCCTCGGGGTGGGCCGCGGAAATCTTCACCTTGCCCCCGTGGGCCACGGCGGTCATTTTGCCCAACGGCCCGTCGCCCGCCACGGTGACGGTGACGGAGGCGTTATCGTCCTTCATCATTACGCCCAGCATGGCGGTGGCGGTCATGGTGCGGCTCATAGCGGCCAGCGCCGTGGAGGAGGGGCAGTGGATGTCCGCCGCCTTCCGGGCCATGGCGGTGGTGCGGCACATGAGCACCTTCGCCTGCCCGCCCATCAGGGTGATGTGCAGCATTTCGTCGGGGAGGTTCAATACGTTAAAGTTTTCGTTCATGAGATTCTCCTGTTCAGTGGATTATAAATCAAACCGATAAATCATGACCTGCCGCTTCCCTTCGGCGTACATTTCGTTGTCCTCGGGAATGTCGGCGGTTTCAATATACTTTCCGCCCGCGATCTGGCAGGTCCTGGAGGAAGCGGCGTTGGCGGGATCGCAGGTGATGATGACATACTGCATGCCATGCTTTCGGGCCAGTTGAAACAAAAGCCCGCAGGCTTTGGCGGCATAATGATGGCCCCGATACGGTTCGTCGATGCCATAGCCGATATTGCCGCCGATGTAGGTTTTGTCGTTGTGGCCGATGCGCAGGTCGCAATGACCTGCCTTGGTTCCGTCCGTCAGGCAGATATCGAAATAATACGTAGGAACCCACCGCTTTTCGGGCTGAGCTTCGCAGGTTTTTTCCAGCCGCAGAAAAATTTCCGCGGTTTTCAGGTCGTCGGTATCATAAAACATGGTCAGCCTCTTTCCGTGTCGGCCAGCAGGTCGTCCAGCATTTCCAGCTTCGTCACCGGCGTCCAATGGCTTTCCAGGCAGATGTCCGCGTCCACGGCGGCGACGGTGTCCGCCAGCTTTTGGCATAAGGCAGGGTCTTTTTCCCAGGTGGGAAAAATTCCACCCTCCGCGTCGCCCAGGAACAGCACCCGTTCGCCGACGGCATGAATCAGCGTGGAGTCGTCGGTGTGGGGCGCTTCCGCCTGAAACAGCCGCACCGGACAGTTGCCTAAATCCAGCGTCATTTCCCCGGAAAACACCAGGTCAGCCAGGGTCACGATCACAGGCCGATTCCCGGCGTACTCCCTGCGGATACTTTCATCCATAGACAGAAAGACTTCTACGCCTTCCCGGTCAATCTTTTCCCGGAACGCTTTCAGATGGGCGTTGGTTTTTTCGTTGGCCAGGCACAGGCCGTGCACCGCGTACATCCCGAAGGTGTGATCCCAGTGCCAGTGGGTCAGCACCGTCAGGCTGGGCAGGGGCAGCCCGGCTTCCTCCAAAGCGCTGTAAAACAGTTTTGTGTGCGCTTCGGAGTGCCCCGCGTCCACCGCTAGGTTCCATTTGTCGCCCCGGATGTAGGACAGGTTCGGCCTATCGCGCTCCTGCTCAAAGGGCAGCACCCAGATTCGATCTGTCAGTCTGTTCAGTTTCATGCTTCCATTGCTCCCTTATTCCCGGAACTTCTCCAGCCGGTACAACATTTCGTCATCTACCTGTTCATTGCCGTTTTTGAAGGTATAACCCATTTTCTGATAGAAGGGCAATCCCGTGATGGAGGCGGGGATTTCGATGCGCCTGGCGCGGAGGGCATATTCGTCCTGTTCCAGGGTTTCCACGATCTTCCGGCCCACGCCCCGGCCTTGATACTCCGGCAGGACGAAGATGGTGAACAGGCTGCTTTCGTCCTCTTTCCCCCAATAGGGCCCGATGGCGCCGCAGCCGATGATGCGTCCCGCGTCCTCGGCCACATAAAAATGCGTCCAGGAGGCGCGCTGCAAAATATCCTCAGGCTGCATGTGCAGAATCAGTTCCTCCATCATGGCCGGGGGATAATCCCGGGTGTTGGAAATCCGCAGGGTGGTGATGATCACATCGGACACCGCCCGGGCGTCCCGGGGGTCAAAGCGGCGAATCGTCATGCTGCATAAACCTCGTTATTTTTCCATCCGCTTAATAAGCAGCGGGAACAGGAACGCAATATAGTACATCTGAACAAAACAGGAAATCGTGGTGCCCGCTGGGCCGGGAATCCAGGCTTTCAGCTGGGGAACCAGAATCAGACTGACGATGTAGAAAAGGAACAGGCCAACCGCCAGCCGGGTCACCCGCTTCACCAAAGGCGCGTCCGTGCTGAAACCCACGAAGCGGCGTTCCAGCACCCAGCCCGCCAGGAACCCAACGCACCAGCCCACGCCCTTGAAGGTGTCGTTCGCCATTTTCGCGCCGTCCACCAGCAGCTTGCCCGCCGCGTCGTAATCCTCGGGATAGTGCTTGAGGCTCGCGTACAGAGCCACGCCCGCCGCCAGCAGAACGCCGATGCCCGCCACCAGCAGGTCTTTTTCGGGATGTTTTTCCAGCCAGGCCATCATGCGGGCGGTAAGCGCCATCACCAACAGACCGGCCACGATACCGGTCAGTACGTCTTGGGGCGTATGCACGCCCAGGAAAAGTCGGCTGAACCCGACCAGTGCCAGCAGGATGGCCAGCACAATCCGCAGCAGGCGGGGCAGATCCCTGCGCACCACGCCGCCGCCGAATACCGAGCCGGCGTTCATGGTGTGGCCGCTGGGGAAGGAATAACCCGTGGCGGTGCTGATGGCGTTTCCATAGGGCACGATGCGGGCATCCCGAATCCAGGGCCGGTAGGCGCAGGCCGTCACCTTCAGCACGCCGTTCACCAGCCGGTTGCCGCTCCAGCCCATGAGCAGATAGCTGCCAAACTCCTTGTTGACGCACCAGTACACCGCGGCCATGATCACCAGCACGGAATTCAATTCGCCCAGGAATGTCATCTTGTTCAGGAAATCCGCCAGGAATCCGCCCGCGCCTTCCCTGAATTGCTGCAATGCCAACAGAATATCAATATCCATCGTATTTTTCCCTTCCTATAACGTAATCAGGCGTCACCATCGGGCTCTTTCTTCTTTGATAAAGGTTTGCCCCACCAGGGCTTGCAGGCTGGCCGCGTCCGCTTCCCCGTTGATGACCGGCGTCAGCTTTTCCGCCAGATCCGATTGGAGGGCGGTGCGGTAGGTAATATCGCTGGGCTTGACGGGCTTCTCCCGGCGGGTGTAGCACCGGGGTTCCAGCGGCACCAGGAAGGCGTTGTTCGGCTTTCCTACGCGCTTGCGCACGAGCTCGGCAGCGTACAGCTCCTTGGGCCGAGGCAGGTAAACGCTCAGGCCGCATAACCAGAAACCCACCGCCACCAGGGGAACAGTCACCGGGTAGGACGCTACTTCTTCCCGGATGTTCCGGTGGGGCCTTACGGTAAACCAGGACATGACCACCAGAAGCGGCACAAAAATCAGCGTGATGGGAATGGTCATCAGTACTGCCTTGATTTTAGCTTTCCGGGCGCAGTCGGGACATACGGCATAAGGCGCGATCTCCGTCACCGTCTCCCGCCGGATGCGCTTTTTCCAGCCCCGTTTTTCCCCGGGAACCGTTTCTGTTTCTGATTCCACGCAGACGTAAAGCCGTTCGTCTCCGTCCGGGCTGCCGCATTGGATACACTGGCTCATAGGTTCCTCCCCAGTATTGGCCGATTGGGTGTCAGGAGTTCAGCAGTAATGCGTTAAGGTTTGTTTCCAACAGTTCCTGGAAGGATTGGATTTCCTCCGGGGAAAAGCCCTGTACTTCCTCCCACTTATAATCCGGCAGCCAGCAGACAGCGGATTGAAAACCGTTCATCACAGGCTTTTCAATGCACACCTTTACCTGCTCTTTTCCATCCTTGGTCATGCTTTCGGAATGAACGATTTCCGTTTCATCGTTCAATGTCATGAATGGATACAGCATATTGATCCCCCAAACATCATTCCAGTTTCGGTCAAAGCGTAGTTTTATAGCTTTCTCGGAAGGGGGTCTGGGGGAAACCGCTCTTTGGCTGCAAAGAGCGGTTTCCCCCAGTATTCAGTTCCTCAAAGAATGCAGCGGCGCGGGAATCCTGCCGCCCCGGGCGATGAAAGCGTCGGAGGAGAAGGGATGCACGGGAATGACCGGCGCGCGGCCCAGCAGCCCGCCGAACTCCACATAGTCGCCCACCTGCTTGCCGGGAGCGGGGATGACGCGCACGGCGGTGGTCTTGTTGTTGATCATACCAATGGCCGCTTCGTCGGCGATGATGGCGCTGAGGGTGGCGGCGGAGGTGTCGCCAGGTACGGCGATCATATCCAGACCCACGGAGCACACGCAGGTCATGGCTTCCAGCTTATCCAGAGTCAGGGCTCCGCAGGCGGCGGCTTCGATCATACCAATGTCCTCGCTGACGGGAATGAACGCGCCGGAAAGTCCCCCCACGTGGGAGGAGGCCATGACGCCGCCCTTCTTCACCGCGTCGTTGAGCAGCGCCAGCGCGGCGGTGGAGCCATGGGTGCCGCACTTTTCCAGGCCCATTTCTTCCAAGATATGCGCCACCGAGTCGCCGATTGCGGGGGTGGGGGCCAGAGAGAGATCGACAATGCCAAAGGGCACGCCCAGCCGCTGGCTGGCCTCCATGGCCACCAACTGGCCCACGCGGGTGATGCGGAAGGCGGTGCGCTTGATGGTTTCAGCTACTACATCGAAGGATTCGCCCTTCACGCTTTCCAGCGCCTTTTTGACCACGCCGGGGCCGCTGACGCCCACGCTCACCGCGCAGTCGCCTTCGCCGGGGCCGTGGAACGCGCCGGCCATGAAGGGGTTATCCTCCACGGCGTTGGCGAAGATCACCAGCTTGGCGCAGCCCAGGCCGTCCTTGTCGCCGGTCTTTTCGGCCAGGGCCTTGATGGCTTCGCCGCACAGGCGTACGGCGTCCATGTCGATGCCTGCCCGGGTGGAGGCTACGTTGACGGAAGAGCACATGAGATCGGTTTCGGAAAGCGCTTCGGGGATGGAGGCGATCAGCCGCCTGTCCGCCGCCGTCATGCCCTTCTGCACCAGGGCGGAATAGCCGCCGATAAAGTCCACGCCCGTTTCCTTGGCGGCGCGGTCCAGGGCGTCCGCCACGGGCAGGGGATCGTCGATGGCTCCGGTAATCAGGGAAATGGGTGTTACGGAAATGCGCTTGTTGACGATGGGCACGCCGATTTCCCGCTCGATCTCCCGGCCCACCTTCACCAGGTTTTCCGCCTGGCGGGCGATGCGGCTATACACCCGGCTGGCCAGGCGGCGCTTATCGTCGCAGACGCAGTTGAACAGGGAAATGCCCATGGTGATCGTGCGCACGTCCAGCTTTTCCTGGTCGATCATGCGCAGGGTTTCAAAAATCTGGCTGGTTTGAATCATACGGCCTCTTCCCCCGTCTTATACCTGATGCATCGCTTCAAAGATTTCGGATTTCTGGATGCGAATCTGCAGGCCCATTTCCTTGCCCAGGTCGTTCAGCGCGCCCTGCAACTCGTCAAAGGGACAGGTGGGTTCGCTCAGATCCACCACCATGACCATATTAAAATACCCGTCCACGATCGTCTGGGAAATATCCAGGATGTTGATGCCCCGCTCAAACAATACGTTGCTGACCCCGGCGATGATGCCCTTCCGGTCAAAACCCAGCACCGTCACAACGGCTTTCGATTCTGCTGCCATTTTGCTTTCTCCTCTCCGGCGCGCGGCCCTGCCTGAGGCCACTTCACCCTTCCCAGTATACCACAAAGGCGGGCCGCCCGCAAGCGCGGGAGAAAAGACGCCGCAAAAAGGGTTCCCGCTTTGCGGCAAAGCCAACATGATGAAAACGCAATGAATAATAATACTGTTTCTCGTCTAAACCATTGAATCTTCGGGCGTCTTTTCCGTCCTGGCTGTGCTTCATTCCGGTCAACGTAGCGCTGCTTTGCCGCAGCCTCAAACGTCGCAACGCCGCAAAGCGGTGATTGCTCGTTTCGGCTGATCTCACCGTCGATGAGATTCCCGCCACAGGCGGTCATCGACGGTTCGTCCTCCCTTCA
>CADCJO010000064.1 GCA_902801765.1 uncultured Eubacteriales bacterium | reverse complement strand
ACGGACAGCCGCCTGTGGCGGATGTTCTGTCCGTGCTGAGATCAACCGAAACGAGCAATGTCCGCATCAAGCGGACTTGCGACGATTGAGGTTGCGGACACTCAGGACCCTGGTGGGGTCTGGGGCGAACAGCCCCAGCGTTCCCCCTTTCAATCAAACTGACAGCGGTTTTCCATTGTATCCGATGCCAAATCCATAGTCATAGGCGTGGCCGAATTCATCCACATGCGGTTCCAGGTCGAGGGCCTTGTCCTCGCAGTGGCATTCCACGGTGTCCATATCCTTGGGCAGCTGCACGGGCAGGCGGCCCGTCGGGGTATAGCGGCCGAAGATCACGTCCAGCACGGCGGCGCGGGACACGCCGAATTCGGCCAACAGCGCATCGGTTTCCCGCTCAAATTCGGAAACCACCATGGGATTGCTCAGGGTTTCCACCACGATCACGGGCTTGCCGCCCATGGCTTTGCGGCAGGCAAGGATATTGTCCAGGTCGGCTTCGTTGTAGGCGGTGTTGGTCTTGCCCTGATAGCTGCGGTTGGTGAAGGATTCGCGGAAATCGCCCCCCGCGATGCTGACGGGGCGGGCGTTCTTCGCTGTATAGGGGCGGTATTGCAGGGTGATGGGCAGATAGCCGTTGCCGCCGTTTTCCGCGTCCTCCTTGGAGTAAGCATTGCAGGCGGGGCTTTCGGCAAACACGATGGCCGCGTCCGCTTCCTCAGGGGTCGCCACCCGCACGCCGTAGGCGGAAATCAGCTCGTCGCTCACGGGCTCTTCGTCATAGGCGGGCACGTCGGTGCGGATGAAGCTCTTGGAGGGGCCGATGTGGCGCTTGGGCACGTAGATTTTCAGGCCCTCCTTCAGCGGCAGGCAGCCGGGCCGGTTCTTGAGCAGCACCACGCTTTTGCGCTGGGCCTCCTCCCCGTGGGCGCGGAACGTATCGCAGCCCACCAGCTTCGCGGAGGCTTCGGGGTCCAGGTAGGGGTCTTCAAACAGGCCGCAGCGGAATATGTTGACCAGCAGCCGGGCGGCAGAGGCCCGCATCCGTTCGGTCATGGCTTCCTTACCTAATTTTTCACAGCCCAGCCTGTACGCTTCCAATATGGGTTTGGGGTCGTCATTGCCGCCGAACTGATCCACGCCGTTCAGGATGGCGATCAGCATTCGCTCAGGTTCGGTGTACTGCTGCATGTTGTAGCAGCGGCTGCCGAAGGCGTCGATCTGCGGGTCGGGGTCCTGGGTGATGCCCCAGTCGGTGCACACCACGCCGGAGAAGCCGTATTTTTCCCGCAGCAGGTCCTTGATGATATATTCGCTGTAGGAGTTGCCGACATTCTTTCCGTTCTTTTTGTCCAGCCCCCAGGATACCGTGTAATACGGCATCACGGCGGAGGCGCACTTGGTCGGCCCGTCCAGCTGGAACGCGGCCTCGGTGAAGGGCTTTTCGTGTTCTGCGGCGTTGTCCGCGGGATAGACCGCGTATTCGCCGAAGGCGTAGTGGGCGTCGCGCCCGCCCTCGCCGGTGCCGCCGCCGGGCCAGTGCTTCACCATGGTGTTCACGCTGTCGCGGCCCCAGCCGTCCGGCGCGCCGTCGGTGGTCTGCATCCCGTCGCAGTAAGCCTTGACCAGCTGTTTCACGTCCTCCGTTTTCATGCCCAGGGTGTCGGCAAAGCGCATCCAGCGGGGCTCGGTGCACAGGTCGATCTGCGGGCCCAGGGCGGTGGTAATGCCCAAGGCGCGGTATTCAAGCGAAGCGTCGTGGGCGAACTGCTTCACCACTTCGGGATCGAAGCATGCGGCGAAGCCCACGCCTTCGGGCCACTTGCTTACGTCGCTGCCGACGGTTTTGAATTCCACCATGGCTTTCTTCGCGCCGCTGCGGGGGTCGGAGGAGATGTTCACCGGGATCGCGTGGGGCAGGCGCTCCGCCATCTGCTGCAGATTGTTGCTCCATCGGGCGGCAGTGGCCGCGTCGTCCACCGCCACCATCAGGATATGGCGGATGTGACGCTGTTCCAGAAAATCCAGCTGTTGGTCGGACAGGGCATATTTTTCCTTGCCGGATGCCTCCCAGGTTTTCCCGTCAAACGTGCCGGAAAGCATCCCGCCCTGGTGCGGCGGCACCATCTGGTGCGGGGAGTACAGCATCAGCCCGGCGATTTCCTCCGGGGTCAGGCGGGACGCCAAATCCTTTGCCCGCTCCTCGGGAGAAAGCCGCCAGTCCGCGTAGGGAACCAATTTTCCGGTGCGCTCCAAATCCTTGAAATACAGTCCGTCCTGTTCGATCACGCCCATCCCGCTGCCCTCGTGCCAGGCAAGCGCCGGCCCGTCGGGTTGGGAAAGGCGGTGCAGCCCGTTTTTCACCGTTTCATTGTTCAGCATGAGCAGCCCTCCGTTCGTTATTTCGCTTCCACGATCTTCTTCACGATCTCCACCATGGTTTCCATTTCCTGCACGCAGGCATATTCAAACACGCCGTGATGGTTATAGCTGCCGGTGCCCAGGTTGGGGCAGACCAGGCCCTTATAGGACAGCGTGGCTCCGTCGGTGCCGCCGCGAATGGGCACGCAGGCGGGGGTCAGGCCGCAGGCGCGGATGGCGTTCATGGCGCGTTCCACCACCTCGGGCTTCTGCTGCACCTTTTCCTTCATGTTAAAATAGCTGTCCCGCAGGGTCAGCTCGAAGGTGTTTTCGCCGTACTTTTCATTCAGGTAAGCGGCAATCTTTTGAATACGTTCTTTCCGCTGTTCAAACTTTTGTTTGTCATGATCGCGGATGATATACCGCAGCTCGGCCCGCTGCACTTCGCCAGTGAAATCGTTCAGGTGGTAGAAGCCCTCGTAGCCCTCGGTGTGCTCGGGTCGTTCGGAAGCGGGGAGCATGGCGTCAAATTCCATCGCCAGGTGGATGGCGTTGCGCATTTTGTCCTTGGCGCTGCCGGGATGGATGGAAAAGCCGTGCACGGTCACCCGGGCGGAAGCCGCGTTGAAGTTTTCATATTCCATTTCACTTATCTCTCCGCCGTCCAGGGTGTAGGCAAAGTCCGCGCCGAAGCCCGCCACGTCGAACAGATCCGCGCCGCGGCCGATTTCCTCATCCGGGGTAAAGCCCACGCAGATTTTGCCGTGCCGGTATTCGGGATGGGTGAGCACGTATTCGCAGAAGGTCATGATCTCCGCCACGCCCGCCTTGTCGTCGCCGCCCAGCAGCGTGGTGCCGTCGGTCACGATCAGGTCTTTATCAATCTTATCGGCCAGGGAAGGATAATCTGCGGCTTTCATCACGATGCCTTTTTCCTTGTTCAGCACCACGTCGCCGCCTTCATAGCGCAGGATGCGCGCGTGCATCGGCCCGCCGGGTACGGCGTCGGAGGTATCCATGTGGGCGATCAGGCCAATCGCCGGGGCGTTTTCCGCGTTCGCTGGAATGAAGCCGTACACATAGCAGTGCTCGTCCACCCGCACGTCGGACAGCCCCAGCTCCTTCATTTCCTGTTCCAGCTCCCGGGCCAGCACCCATTGGTTTTTGGAGGACGGGCAATCCGCGCAGGCTTCGTCGCTGGTGGTGTCGATACTGATGTAGCGCAAAAAACGTTCCTGAACCCGCATGATACAAACGCTTCCTTTCATCCGCTGATTCTGTTTGTTTCAGTATAATCGAGACGCGCCATTTTCGCAAGAGAGAAAAGAAAAAACCGCCGGGCTGACCAGACCGGCGGATGGAATCACGCGTCGCACTTTTTGCAGGAACCCCGGCAAACCAGAGAAACCGGCAGCACTACCTGCTGGGGCGGGCGGGAGGGCTCGTGGATGCGGCTGCGGAGCATGGCGATGGCCTGCTGCGCTTCCTCCTGCAAATCACAGTTGATGGAGCAGATCGGCTTGGGGAAATGGAGATAGCCCAGGATATTGTCAAACCCGACCACGGACAGATCCCGGGGACACTGGAAGCCCTGGTTTTCCAGCAGGGTGATGGCGGTCCACGCTTCCACATCACAGAAGGAGAACAGGCCGGTCACCCCTTGGCGCATCCATTCCGTCAGGCAGCGCTGGGCCTCCTCCTCGTTTTCCGGCTCGGCATAGTGAATTGCGGAAGTGGGAAGGCCCGCGTCCAGGCAGACTTGCTGAAAGCCCTCGAACCGCTTCCGGGTGGAATACACCACATGATGAAAGGAGATCATAGCCAGGTTTTTGTGTCCCTCGGCAATCAGGTGGCTCCCGGCCAGATAGCCCCCCTGCCAGTCGTTGCAAACCACGCAGTCGTCCCGTTCCCCTTCGGCAAAACGGCTGAGCAGCACATAGGGGATCCCGGAGGCGCGTAGAGTGTCCAGCGCGGGGGAGTCGAAGGAGCAAGGCGCGATGAGCACGCCGTCCGCCTGGCGGGAGAGGGCCATTTCCACCGCCCGTGTTTCCGTTTCCGGGTCGTCCTGGGAACAAAGGATCATCACCCCATAGCCCAGCCGCAGCGCCTCCCGCTGGATCAGGTCGCACAAAATGGCATAGTAGGGGTTGATCATGGAGCCGGTAATCATGGCGATGGTTTTCGTGCGGCCGGAGCGCAGGGAGCTGGCGATATAATTGCGCACATAGCCCATCTCCCGGGCCACCCCCTGGATGCGCTCGCAGGTTTCCCGGCTGATATCGTCCTTGTTTTTCAGCGCCCGGGACACGGTGTTGACCGTCACTCCCGTGGCGTTGGCGATGTCCTGCAGGGTGATGCGCCCTTTTTCCTTTGCCATGCGTTTCTTCCTTCCATGAACGTTCATGTTATCATCCGTGCTCATTCTACCATAGGAAAAAATGCCTGTCAATCAATTGAAAAAACAGTTTTGTTTTGATTGAACGGCTCAAAGAGGGTGGACACATAAATGACCCGCAGAAAAAAGCGGATGGCCGCAGCATTTGGATTTTATACCGATGACGTTCCAATATTCTGTACCATTTCTTTGCTCAATTTTTAAGTCATGTTGTGAAGGGTGAAAAACAAAGACGAGGCAGGGGGATTATTCAGTTCTCCGTATCCCCGAACCAGGAGATTTCATCTCCTGGACCTCAGTAGCGGATATTGCTTGATTTGTAACATCTGCTTGGTTCCCGCTGGTGCGTGGAGGATCACGGAAGTCTGACATGGTGCCGTTGTGCTTCTGGCCCGGCGGATGAATCGCCGATGACCGCCTGTGGCGGGAATTTCATCGGCGATGAAATCAGGCGAAACGAGCAATGTCCGCATCAAGCGGACTTGCGACGATTGAGCCTGCGGAGAACGCCGCCAGCCCGGATGCTTTGCATCCGGGGAAAGCCTGGGAACATCCGAGGGGGAAAGTTCACTTTCCCCCTCGGATGTTCCCGGGCTTTCTTGGGCCAGAAGCCCTCTGACTTTTCGTAACCCCAGCGCGGCAGGCGGAGCTTGTCTGCTTAACCCAACAACGTTATTTCGCCAGTTGCGGGTCCAGGGACGAAGCACGGACAGCCGCCTGTGGCGCACGGACAGCCGCCTGTGGCGGATGTTCTGTCCGTGCTGAGATCAACCGAAACGAGCAATGTCCGCATGAAGCGGACTTGCGACGATTGAGGTTGCGGTCACCGCCCTGGCGCAGGTCTGGGGGCGCGCAGCCCCCAGCGTATCTTCCACGTTGGTCTTGAAAATTGTCCTTGACAACAAGACTGTAAAGAATTAAGAAGATGAATGGTATTAAAATGAAAATGGGGTTAGGTGATACATACCGTCGCTGCAAACCAGGAGGCCGTTGTACAGCTCAATGGAGCCAAGTGTCTTCCCATCCCGGTCAGAGAAAAAGAACGTTGTAGTGCCGCCGGTCACGCCAAAGGCGTTTTCCTTGCCGATAACGAACCCGGTTTTCACGCAATCAAGGATCCGCTTTTCTTCATCCTCTGTCAAGTCCCGCTGCTGCGGCCCGGCTTCGCAGTCCGTATACCAGGCGGAAACCCTCACATCGTCCCAGTTGATTTCATCCAAATGGCAGAATGCCGCAATGGATACGGGCCGGAATCCCCAGCTTTGGGTTTCTTCGCCGGCGTAGCAGCGAACAAAGGGAAACAGGAACCGCAGCTTCAGGTACAGCGCCTGGGCGTTTGGATCGGTGTTTTCCAGCAGGTCATCGCCCGTCATGCCCAGCAGGATGGCTTCGGCCTTTCCTTCCCGGTCATACCGCACTGCCCGGCTGCTTTCCGTGCCCGCGTCGCACATCCATCCGACAGGCTTATCTTCCGTCGCGCTGACGCCTGCAATCAGGCTTTTCAGAGCAAACAGCTCGTCATGGGTGAGCGTGCCCGCTTCGGACAGGCGCTCTGTTGCTTGCAGATATTCAATTTGCTTTTCCCAGCCATAGGGCCATTTCAGGTCGGAATCATACCCCCTGACCGCCCACAGGCCGCCCGATTCATCCACGCATCCGATCTGCACCGCGTCGCCCCAGCCCACCTGCCGGTAAGCTGTGTAGAGAATGATCCTGGGCCTTTCCGCCAGCGTGGAGGCAAGCGCCCCCGCCATCAGCAGCATCACCGCTGCCCGCAGTAACCCTTTCCGCATGCCGTTTCCTCCTGTCTGCCGTATTTCACTGTCCATTCGTTTAGACGAAACGGCGCGAAAAAAGTTCCATGATTTGATTTTTTTTCAGGGGTTATCGTTTATACGCCATAACCGGCGTCCCGGCGGGGGGCGAATCCGGCAAATCGGGGTTGAGCCGGATCATATCGCTCAGCGGAACGCGGCAGCGTTTTGCCAAATCCCACACTGTTTCGCCTGGCTGCAAATAATACAGGATAATTCCCTTCCCGACTTCCGGCGCGGTGGCTGCGGCGGCGTCAGCCACCAGCACGGCGCTGCCCTTGCGCACGCCGTCTGCATGCAGCCGCAGGATATATTTCAGCTCCACCCGGTCGCCGGTCACGGCGCTGGGCTCCACCTGGGCGGCGGTCAGGGTCAGGTCGTCGCCGGGCAGCGCTTCGGTGGCGAACACGGTATGGAACGCATCCTCCTGCCGCACAGACACGGGCACATCGCTGTCGTCCGTCTGATAAATCAGGGTCATATCCAGCACGCCGTCCACGGCCAGTTTGTCCTTTTGCCTTTCCGCGCTGACCAGCACGGGCCGCACGAACGCCAGCAGCGGCGTTTTCACCCGGGGCGAACCCTCCGGCAGCGTCATAACGGTGCGTCCGCTTTCGGCGGCAGTTTCGTTCACCGTGCCGCTGCGGAATACCACCTGCCGGGTCTGCAGCTCCAGCGCGTCGCCGTCCGTGGTGAAGGCGTCGCGCAGGACGGTCATTTCCTGATCCTCCACCGCGCGGATGGCGGTGACCAGCTGGATTTCCGCCCGCATCAGCCGCCCGCCGTCCTCCGTTTCCTGGCTGAGCACCGCCACATCCTTCACCGCGGTCTGGGCAGCCAGCGCCGTGCCCAGCGCGCCGGACAGCGTCACCTGCTGCTCGTAGGGCATCGTGTGGCGGGTGTAGACCAGAGATCGTCCCGGCAGGCCGGAGGTGTGGCAGGCGTCAATGGCAACGGTGCCGGTGACCACGGCTTTGCCATCCGCGCCGCCCAGAATATCCTCCACCTGCGCCTCGGCGGAAGCGAACAGCGTGTCTGTGATTTTCAGCACGTCGGAGAGTTCAAATTCCTCCCGGAACAGGTTTTGCGCCTCGCCTTCCCCCACTGTGCGCTGCATGGCGATGGTTTGGCTGCTCTTTTGAATTGCCGGCGCTTCCGCCACGTCCCGGATAAAGGAGACGGTTCGCGGCAGGCTGGCTTCCGCCGTCAGGTTCAGAATCGCCTGGAGCAGCAGCCGGCCGTTGAACGCCTTCGCGGTCACGTTCTGCACCGTGGCCCTGGGCTGCAGCCGCACCGCTGCCAGCTGGCCGTAATCTTCTTTGAGCGGCATGGCCTGAGAAAAGTCCGCCGTCGCCTCCAGGGCGCGGACGTTGGACAAATCCCCCTGTCCGTACAGCACGTGAAACGTCACGCGCCCGTCCGCCGTGGCGCGGCTGCCGGTCAATTCGCCGCCGTTCACCGCCGCGGCCGCGTCGGCGTAGTAGACCCGCGCTTCCTCCCGCAGCCCGCCGGGCAGCGCCACCTCCGTTTCCACCGACACCTGGGTGGGTTTGGCGGCGATCATCTGCTCGGTTTCCATATTTTCACGAATCCATTCAAATTCCATTATCCGTCCCTCCTATCGCTTCTGCACCATGGTTATGCGCGCCGAAGGGAAAGTAGAACGGAATCCGATCACAGCGGAGCGGTGTTTACAGGCTCAGCGCCTGGAGCTTTTCCGCCTGCTCCTTGATCGTGAGGGCGTCGATGATTTCATCCAGGTCGCCGTCCAAAATGGCGTCAATTTTGTACAGGGTCAGATCGGCCCGGTGATCGGTGACGCGGCCTTGGGGAAAATTGTAGGTGCGGATGCGCTCGTTGCGTTCGCCGCTGCCCACTTGGGCCTTGCGGTTCTGGGCGTAGGCGGCGTCCTTTTCCGCTCGGTAGAGGTCATACAGCCGGGAGGCCAGCACCTTCATGGCTTTTTCTTTGTTTTTCAGCTGGCTCTTTTCGTCCTGACAGGTGACCACCAGGCCCGTGGGCAGATGCGTAATGCGCACGGCGGAGTCGGTGCGGTTGATGTACTGCCCGCCATGACCGGAGGCGCGGTAAGTGTCGATGCGGAGATCCTCCTGCCGGATTTCCACCTCCACATCCTCCGCCTCGGGCAGCACGGCCACCGTGGCGGTGGAGGTGTGGATGCGGCCCCCCGCCTCCGTGACCGGCACGCGCTGGATGCGGTGCACGCCGGACTCAAACTTCATCCGGGAAAACGCGCCGACGCCGTTCAGGGTGAACACGGCTTCCTTGACGCCCTTCAATTCTGTGGTGGAAATATCCACCGGCTCAAACTGATAGCCTTTTCTCTCGGCATAGCGTTGGTACATCCGCAGCAGCAGCGCGGCAAACAGCGCCGCCTCATCACCGCCCGCGCCGGGGCGGATTTCCATGACGACAGAGCGGTCGTCGTTGGGGTCGTGGGGAATCAGGAACAGCCGCAGCTGGTTCCGTTCTTCCTCCTCCCGGGGCAGCAGCTCCTTTAATTCTTCCTCCGCCATCTCCGCCAGGTCGGGGTCGGCCCGCATTTCCTTGGCCTGCTCGATCTGCGCCAGCAGGCTTTTATACTGCCGCCAGGCGTTCACCGCGGGCTCCAACTGGGACATTTCTTTCAGCATCGCCTGCCACTTGGGCACGTCGGCTATGATCTCCGGCTGGGCTGTGGCGATTGTCAGCTCCTCCAGACGGCCTTCCATGGCTTCAAACTGCGCTTCCATGCTTCTCTCCCTTGATCGACAAATGCCTTCCGGCAAGATAATGTATGATATTTTTTTCTTCCAAACTATTAACAGTCTTGTTGCGGAGGGTAATGACGGGGCGAGGGCCTGTGCGGCCCTCGTGCACCTGCACCAAAGGTCTTCGACCTCTGGACTCCAATAGCGGATATTGCTTGCCATGATAAATGTGCCTGGTTCCCGCTGATGCAAAAAAGAACGCGGAAGTCTGGCTTGTTGCCGTGGTGCTTCTGGCCCGGCGGCGAAGCCGCCAGCCCGGATGCTTTGCATCCGGGTAAAGCCAGGGAATAATCCGTAGGGGAAAGTAAACTTTCCCCTACGGATTTTCCCAGGCTTTCTTGGGCCAGAAGCCCTCAAACTTTTCGCAACTCCAGCGCAGCAGGCGGAGTTTGTCTGTTTATCCCAACTACGTAATTTCGCCAGTTGTGGGTCCAGGGCGGTCACCGCCCTGGTTGGGGTCTGGGGCGAACAGCCCCAGCGTTTCCTTCTTGCTGGATTGAAAATACACCCTTAAGGACATAGCTGCTAAGAGTTAAAAGGATAAAATGCATCAAGAAATCAAAGCTGATCCGGTCAATCCACGTTTTCGCTGGCCCGCATGGCCTGGATGGTCTTGTCGATCAGGGTATCCAGATCCCAGCCCAGCATCTCCGCGCCGCGCTGGATCACCTCACGGTCGCAGCCGGCGGCGAAGCGCTTGTCCTTGAACTTCTTTTTGACGGATTTTACTTCCAGGTCGTCCACCGACTTGGAGGGCCGCATCACGGCGACCGCGCCGATGAGACCGGTCAATTCGTCCACGGCGAAGAGCACCTTTTCCATTTCCAGTTCCGGTTCAATATCCACCGTCAGACCGTAGCCGTGGCTGGCGGTGGCGCGGACGATGCGCTCGTCGAGGCCCTTCTCCCGCATGATTTCCTGGCTCTTGATGCAATGCTGATCGGGGAACTGTTCAAAGTCCAGGTCATGCAGGATACCGACGGTTTCCCAGAAGTCCTTTTCATCCCCATGGCCCAATTGCTCTGCGAACCAACGCATGCAGTCGCCCACGATGCGGCCGTGCTTCAAATGAAAATCGCCCGTATTGTATTCCTGTAAAAGCCGATACGCTTCCTCCGGTGTGGGAATCATGTTTTTTCCTCCTGTCATTGCCGCTGGGCCGCGAAGCACTCCGGCGCGCCCGGCCCGGCATTCAAAAATTTATGCCACAGCACATTGTATTCCTGGGGCGGCAGGTTAGCAAGCATGTCCGTCAGCGCCTCCCGCTCCCGGTCGCCCTCCGCGTGGCCGGGGTAGGCGCAGATGACCAGCAGCCCATGGGGCTTCAATAATTGCAGCGCACTGTCCACCGCCTGGCGGGTGGTCTCCCAGTGCGTCGTCACGCTGTGGTCGCCGCCGGGAAGCCAACCTAAATTAAAAACAATCGCCGCCGCCGGCTCCTTCACCTGCTTCGCCATGTGTTCATGGCCCAGGCAGAACAGCTTTGCCCGGTTGATCATCCCGGCGTCCGTCAGGCGTTTTCGGGTGTTTTCCACTGCCTGGGCCTGGATATCGAAGGCATAGACCCTCCCCGCTTCCCCCACCAGCTCGCAGAGGAACAGCGTATCGTGGCCGTTGCCCATGGTGGCGTCCACCACCGTGTCGCCGGGCTCCACTGCCCGGCGCAGGATGTCCGCCGCCAGGTAGCGGGCGGACTTTAATTCGTATGCCATAAACACCTCATGCACAGCATAGCACAAAGAAAGGCACGGAACAAGGCGTCCGCGGTATTTCCGGCGCTTTTCCCGGCATCATACATTTTCAGGCGGGGCAGGCTGGTCGGCTTCCACCGCGTTGATCATGCTGGGGTCTTCATTTTCCGTTCCGTTGACGGGGAAGATAATGGCGTCCTCGGATTCCTCCGCGCCGGGGCGCCGCACCGTGAGCGCGTCGGCCAGCAGCGCGTCCACCTCCCGGCTACCGCTGTCCGCGGAGGGCGGATGGCCGAAGGAACGCACGTAGGCCCGGTAAAAAGTGGTGTAATCCGAAAAGCCCACCCGGGCAGCCGCCTGCGCCGGGGGAATGCCGATGGACAGCAGCGTCTGCACGTGCGCCATGCGGCGGGTGCGAACATAGTCCTTGAGGGTGCTGCCGGTCGCCTGGCGGAACATCGCGCTCAGATAGCCCTTGGAAAGGAAAAAACGCTCAGCCAGGGTGTCCAGGGTGATGGGTTCGGTATAATGCTGATCCACCCACGCCACGATCTGCTGCTGGCTGCCGTTCCGTTTGCTGTCGGCGCTGACCGCCTGGCTGTGCCCGCTGCGGGGAATCAACGCCGCCAGCACCGCTTCCAGGTAAATCGGCATGACGGAAGCCAGGGTGTCCTTGCTCATGTTCCGCAGGGTTTCCATGGCTTCCAGGGTCTGCGCCAGGCCGCTGCGCTCCATGCCGCGCCAGATGGCGCTTTCGCCCTGCTCCGCCGTCACCACGCCCAGGATATCCTGGGGGATGGAGGAAAGCAGCAGCATCCTGCGCTCCATTCCCACGGCACGGGCGTCAAAGTGCATGGTGTAGCGTTCATAAGGCGCGCTGGTGCGCACCAGCACGCCGTGGCGCACCCCGGGCGGGAACGTCAGCAGCGTTCCGCTGCCGATGGGGTACACGTGCCCGGCGATAAAGAAATCCACCTCGCCGGACACCACGTACACCAATTCGTAAAACGGATGCTCGTGCACCGCGTAGGACCCGGTCACGCGGCTGGAGATTTTGTGGGAGAATTTGCACAGGTCGCTGATCACGTTGCATAGCCACATGGCCCGCGGGCTTTCCGCGCCGTGGGTTTCCGGGTTCCTTGCTGCATCGTCCGGCATGGATTTCACTTCCTTCCACTTTCATTATACGCCTTTTTTTCATGTGCGCAATGCGTCCGGGGAAAAAATCCAGCGTTCCCATTTGCTGGGGCAATTCGGTCAAGAATTTCCCACATTCCTTAAAATTGTCTGTTTTGCAATATAAAGAATTGCTTTTGCAATGGCTATTTTTGTGCTGCTTCGCTATAATAGATTTAACCCAATCAGCAAAGAACGCACCGTTTTTTCCACAATCGGCTGAAAGCGGACGAGTTCCGCTTCACAATAATTGAAGGAGGACGTTTCTTATGAAGAAAATCCTGGCTCTGGCTCTTTGCCTGTGCATGGTGCTGGCCGCCGTGCCCGCGCTGGCCGCCGACCTGCTGCCCGCTGGCGACACCTATCCCCTCAAGACGGACAAAACCATCACCTGGTACTCTCAGGACTGCCTGAACCCCCATGAAAAGTATGGCAACTGGACCGAATCCCCCTTCCACACCAACCTGAATAAGCTCCTGGGCGTGAACATCGAATGGAGCTTCCCCACCACCGGCGCTGACGGCGGCTCCTTCACCAATACCATGATGGCCGATCCCGGAAGCCTTCCCAACATCATGAAGGGCTACTTCATGGACACCGCCAACCAGCTGCTGGAAGACGAAGTGATCTGGGACCTGACCGACTACATCCAGGAATACGCTCCCGCTTATTATGCCTGGCTGCAGACCAACCCCGCCTATGACCGCGCCATGAAGACCGACGATGGCCGCTACTACGCCTTCGGCTTCTTCCGTGAAGACGGCGGCTGGAACGACAGCTATCTGGGCCCGGTGGTCCGTCAGGACTGGCTGAAGGAATGCGGCCTGGAAGTGCCCACCACCATCTCTGAACTGGAAAATGTCATCCGCGTGTTCAAGGAAAAATACGGCGCGCAGTTTGCCTTCGCCAATGACGGCCGCTTCCGTCATGCCGGCATCCAGGGCGCGTTCGGCGCTTACGCCACCGGCTATGTGGCCTCCGACTACGGCTGGTTCGTGAAGGACGGCAAGGTCGGCTTCGGCGCGACCCAGCCCGAATGGCGCGAATACATGAAGTGGATGAACAAGATGTGGGCCGAAGGCCTCATCGACCAGGACAGCTTCTCCCTGGACGACACCTCCATCAAGGCCAAGGTTGAAACCGGCAAGTCCGGCGTTGCCTACACCTCCATGGGCCAGTTGAACCTGTGGAACAAGGACATGGGCGGCGACTACTGGATCGGCGTGCACTTCCCCAAGGCTGACGACGGCTCCATCAGCAGCCAGTTCGGCGGCTTCGGCATCGGCACCCACACCACCGTCATCACCAAGACCGCCGATGAAGAAACCATGAAGCTGTGCCTGCAGATGCTGGACTACGCTTACACCCAGGAAGGCTTCCTGTTCTGGAACTACGGCATCGAAGGCGAAAGCTGGGAGATGAACCCCGAGACCGGCCTGCCCAAGTGGACTCCTCTCGTGGCCGACGACCATGACAACGACCCCATGACCAAGTACAACGGCGCCACCTGGGGCAACAGCTGCATCCAGGCCACCAACCTGCTGTACCTGAAGAACAGCCAGACCGCTATCGAAGCCAACGACGCCTTCTTCTACACCTTCGGCAAGGACGAATACTTCGCTGACGAAGCCGTGAAGGAAAAGACCCTGGCCGTCACCGGCGGCTGGAAGTGGCCCGTGGGCATCACCTTCACCACCGACGAAAGCGACAAGCTGGACCTGCTGGGCGGCAACAGCAACCTGAACACCTATGTGGCTGAAAACTATGCCGCGTTCGTGACCGGCTCCAAGGACATCGCGGACGACGCCGTTTGGGAAGCCTACCTGGCCGGCTTCGATTCCCTGAACCTGACCAAGATCCTGGAAATCCGTCAGGGCGCTCTGGACCGCTACGAAGCCCGTTAACAGCAGCCCATATACCAGTTCACCTGCGCATATGATCGCTGTATCATTCCAAGCGTGAACGGCGGGGGAGGATGCACGAGCATCCTTCCCCAGGGTCCTGAGGACCCTGGACCCGCAACTGGCGAATGAACATCGTTGGAATAAGCATACAAGCTCCGCCTGCCGCGCTGGGGTTACGAAAAGTTTGAGGGCTTCTGGCTCAAGAAAGCCCGGGAAAATCCGAGGGGGAAAGTAAACTTTCCCCCTGCGGATTATTCCCTGGCTTTCCCCGGATGCTTTGCATCCGGGCTGGCGGCTTCGCCGCCGGGCCAGAAGCACCATGGCACCAAGTCAGACTTCCGCGTTCCTCCAAGCTTCAGCGGGAACCAAGCTGATTTCCTGGTTCAAGCATAATCCGCTATTGAGGTCCAGGAGATGAAATCTCCTGGTGCAGGTGCACGAGGGCTGCACAGGCCCTCGCTCCGTTGTGAATTAAAATGTCCAATCCATGATCACCCTATTTCCACCATCACTCATCATCGAAAAAGGGGGGCTCCGCGAATGTCCGTGAAAAACGCCGGTCCCATCGCCCACTACCGCCATCTCAACTTCGGCCAGCGCGTGGTGCGGGACTGGAAACTCAATAAATGGAAGTATCTGCTCATTATCCCGGTGCTGGTGTACCTGGCCCTGTTCTGTTACAAGCCCATGTACGGCCTGGTGATCGCGTTCAAGAACTACAAGCCCACCCGCGGCATCGAGCGCAGCGCCTGGATGGACCCGTGGTACGCCTGGTTTGAAAAGTTCTTTACCGACCCGTACTTCGGCCGCCTGATCGGCAACACCTTCACCATCTCCATCCTCACCATCGTGTTCGGCTTCCCGGCCCCCATCCTGCTGGCCCTGCTGCTGAACGAAATCAACCACAACAAATTCAAGCGCACCGTGCAGACGATCACCTACATGCCCTACTTCATCTCCATGGTGGTCACCTGCGCCTTGATCCGCGTGTACTGCCAGCAGGACGGTTTGCTGTCCGACATTGTGGTATTCTTCGGAGGTGAGCGGCAAAACTGGCTGATGAATTCGGGCAATTACCGAACGATCTACATCATCTCCGAAATATGGCAGACCATCGGGTGGAACTCGATTATTTACCTGGCGGCCCTGTCCAGCATCGACCAAGAGCAGTACGAAGCCGCCCGCATCGACGGCGCGAACCGCTTCCAGCAGTGCCTGCATATCACCTTGCCCGGCCTCATGCCCACCATTACCATCCTGTTTATCCTGCGCATGGGCAACATCCTGAACGTGGGCTATGAAAAAACGCTGCTGCTGTACAACTCCAATATCTACGACGTATCCGATATTATTTCCACCTACACCTACCGCCTGTCCTTCGGCGGCGGCACGCCCCAGTATTCTTACTCCACGGCCATCGGCCTGTTCAACACCCTGGTCAACGTCGTGTTCCTGCTGGCCACCAACTTTATCAGCAGCAAGGTAAGCGACAGCAGTCTGTTCTGAGAAAGGAGGAAGCGCGAAATGTCCACCGTTGCGAAACATATCCCGGAAACCAACAAAATCAAGAAGACAACCGGCAGCAAGATCTTCGACGTGTGCAATATCATTTTCATGATCCTGCTGTGCTTTGTGACTCTGTATCCCATGTGGTACGTGCTGTGCGCCTCCTTCACGGAGAACAGCTATCTGGTGGCCCATCCCGGCGCGATCCTCTGGCCCCACGGGTTCACAGCGGGCTCCTACGGCCTGGCCTTTTCCCATCCCCTGCTGCTGAGCGGCTATAAGAACATCCTGATCGTGCTGCTGGTCTCCCTGCCCATCAACATCATCCTGACGCTGTTCTGCGGCTATGTGACCGCGTCCAAGAACCTGATGTTCAAGCCCATCATTCAGTTCCTGGTGATGTTCACCATGTTCTTCTCCGGCGGCATGATCCCTGCCTACCTGAACGTGCGCGACCTGGGGCTGTACAACTCCCTCTGGGCCCTGATCCTGCCCGGCGCTATGAGCGTGTACAACTCCATCATCTGCCGCACCGCCATTCAGGGCGTGCCGGAGAGCCTGACCGAATCGGCGTACCTGGACGGCGCCAACGACATCATCGTGGTGTTCCGCATCATCCTGCCGCTGATCATGCCCACCATCGCCGTGCTGCTGCTGTACTACGGCGTGGGCCACTGGAACGCCTGGTTCAACGCATCCCTGTATCTGGCCGATAACGAGAAGCTGCCCATCCAGAACGTCATGCGCTCCATCCTGATCGCCAACTCCAACGTGCTCAACTCCGCCGGTTCCGACAACGACATGGTGAACCAGTACGCGGAAGCCATCAAGTATTCCACCATCATCCTCACCACCGTGCCCGTGCTGTGCATCTATCCCTTCCTGCAGAAGTACTTCGTGAAGGGCGTCATGGTCGGCGCGGTGAAAGGGTAAGAGGCAATAGGCATTAGGCAGTAGGCAGTAGGCATTAAGAAAAAGTACACACTGCGCACACTTCCTTATCTACTGCCTATTGCCTACTGCCTACTGCCTTATTAAGAAAGGAGTGCTCTTTTCTTGCCAAACTTTGACATTGTGGCCGCGTTCCGGGACAAAGCCTGGCTGGAGGATATGACCCAAAAGCTGGACAGGAAAATGCGCTTCGCCGTGGGTAAGGCCCGGGAAGTGGACTATATGCCCTATTCCACGGCGGACGGCCAGTGGAAGAAGACGGACATCGGCTGGTGGACGAACGGCTTCTGGCCCGCCAACATGTGGCAGATGTACCGCATGACCGGGGATGAACTGTACCGGGACGAAGCGCTGCGAGCGGAAAAAATGCTGGACAAGGCGCTGGCGGATTTTAAGAATCTCAGCCATGACGTGGGTTTCATGTGGCTCATTCATTCCGGGGTACGCTATGCCCTGGAGCAGAACGCCGACAGTTATGACCGGGTGCTGTACGCCGCCGACATGCTGGCCGGACGCTTCAACCCCAACGGCTTTATCCGCGCCTGGAACGGCCAGGGCCGCGAAGGCTGGGCCATCGTGGATTGCATGATGAACCTGCCGCTGCTTTACTGGGCCACGGAGGTGACCGGCGATCCCCGCTACAAGCTCATCGCCATGCGCCACGCAGACACCACGATGGCACATTTCGTCCGCCCGGACGGCTCCTGCAATCATATCGTGATCTTCGACCCGGAGACCGGCGCGTTCCTGGACAATCCCGGCGGGCAGGGCTACGAATCCGGTTCCTCCTGGAGCCGGGGCCAGAGCTGGGCGCTGTATGGCTTCGTGCTGTCCTGGCTGCATACCGGAAAGCGGGAATACCTGGATACCGCCAAGCGCATCGCCAACTACTTCATCAGCCAGATCACCGACGACTGGATGCCGCGCTGCGATTTCCGCCAGCCCGCCGAACCCGCCCTCAAGGACAACGTGGCGGGCAACGTGGCGGCCTGCGGCCTGCTGGAGCTGGCCCGGGCGCTGCCGGAGCTGGAAGGGAAATTCTACTTTGACGCCGCCCTCCGCATCCTGAAAGCCCAGGAGCAGGACGCCGCCAACTGGGAGCTGAACGACCCGGCGATCTTTACCAAGTGCACCTCCGCCTGGCACGACCTGCCCGGCCGCCACATCACCATGACCTACGGTGATTATTACTTCATCGAGGCCGTGAACAAGCTGCGCGGCGACGGACTGCTGTTCTGGTATCCGAACCGCTGACGAAAGGAGTGCATTCATGCGTACCATCATTTCATTGAATCATAAATGGGTGTTCCGCAAGGGCGTTTCCACCCCGCCCGCCTCGCTTCCCCGGGACTGGGACTTTGTGAATCTGCCCCACACCTGGAACGGCATCGACGGCCAGGACGGCGGCGCGGATTTCTGGCGCGGCACGGCCTGCTATTTGAAGGAATTGTCCAAAGCCGAAATGCCCCAGGCTGAACGCTATCTGCTGGACTTCCCGGCGGTGAACGCTTCCGCCGACGTGTACGTGAACGGCAAGCACCTGTGCCACCACGACGGCGGCTACAGCGATTTCAAGGTGGATATCACCGACGCCCTGGAGGAACAGAACCTGATCTGCGTGCTGGCCGACAACAGCGACAACGATCGGGTGTATCCCCAGCGGGCGGACTTCACCTTCTATGGCGGCCTGTATCGCGGCGCGAACCTGATCGCCGTGCCCGCCGCTCACATTGACACCGAAACCGATGGCTTCCCCGGCTTGCACGTGACCCCGGAACTGGACGGCGAAAAGGCGGACGTGAAGATCGAAACCAGGCTGGTGAACGCCGACGCCGCCCTGACCCTGCGCTATACCATCCTGGACGCGGAGGGAAAGACCGTGGCGGAGACCGAAGCCAAGGAAACGGAAGCCACCCTGACCCTGAACCCCGTCCACCGCTGGCACGGCAAGAAAGACCCATACCTGTATACCGCCGTCGTGACGCTGCTGAACGGCGAAGAAGAGCTGGACGCCGTCTGCACCCGGTTCGGCTGCCGCGAATACAGCATTGACCCGGAAAAGGGCTTCATTCTGAACGGCGAACTGTACCCCCTCCGGGGCGTATGCCGCCACCAGGACCGCCCCAACATCGGCAACGCGCTGCTGCCCTGCCATCATGAGGAAGACATTGCCCTGATTCTGGAAGTCGGCGCCAACACCATCCGCCTGGCTCACTACCAGCAGGCGCAGTACCTGTACGACCTGTGCGATGAAAAGGGCCTGGTGATCTGGGCGGAAATCCCCTACATCTCCGCCCACATGGAAAACGGCCGGGCCAACACCATTTCCCAGATGCGGGAGCTGATCACCCAGAACTACAACCACGCCTCCATCGTGGTCTGGGGCCTGTCCAACGAAATCACCATGATGACCCCCACCAACGACGACATGCTGGAGAATCACCATATCCTGAATGATATGGCCCATCAAATGGACGCCACCCGGCCCACCGTCATGGCCTGTGTGTCCATGTGCTCCATCGACGACCCCATCGTGCGCATCCCCGACGTGATCAGCTACAACCTGTACTTCGGCTGGTACGGCGGCAAGCCCAGTATGACCGGCCCCTGGTTGGATGAGTTCCACGCCAAGTATCCCGAAACGCCCATCGGCGTCAGCGAGTATGGCGCGGAAGCCCTCAACTGGCACACCGGCAAGCCCCACCAGGGCGATTACAGCGAGGAATATCAGGCGTATTATCACGAGGAACACATCAAACAGCTGTTCAGCCGTCCCTACGTCTGGGCCACCCACGTGTGGAACATGTTCGACTTTGCCGCCGACGGCCGCAACGAGGGCGGCGAAAACGGCATGAACCACAAGGGCCTGGTCACCTTCGACCGCAAGTATAAGAAGGATTCCTTCTACGCCTACAAGGCCTGGCTCAGCGACGAGCCCTTTGTGCACATCTGCGGCAAGCGGTACATCGACCGGGTGGAGAACCCCAGCCACATTACCGTATATTCCAACCAGCCCGAGGTGGAGCTGTTCGCCAACGGTGTCAGCCTGGGCAAGAAAACGGCGGATGACCACTTCTTCCGCTTCGACGCGCCCAACGACGGCGAAACCAAGCTGACAGCGGTTGCCGGGGAATGCAGGGATGAAGCCTGCTTCCGCCACGTGGACACGCCCAACCCCGCTTACATTTTCAAGGAGGAAGGGGCCATCCTGTCCTGGCAGGAGATCAACGAGACCGAAGGCTTCTATTCCCTGAACGACACCCTGGGCGACATCAGCGCAAGCGAAGCTGGCAAGGCTTTGCTGGACACCGAAATCCTGCCCCGCATTCCCGAGAGGAAAGGCCCGCTGGGGGATGACAAGGAAAGCGACACCATGAAGAAGATCCGCCTGAGCTTCACCGTGGTGCGCCTCATCCGCCTCAGCCGCGCGCCCTTCACCAAGGAAGAACTGCTGGACATCAACGCCAAGCTGAACGCCATTCCCAAGGCGAAATAAGCAAGCCCTGTTTCAACGCGGAGAGGACGCAGCGCCTCTCCGCGTTTTTCTCCCGTTTTTCTCCGCAAAGAAATAATTCAAAACCCGCTCAAAGCTATTGATAACTTCTGGGTAAGTTTGCTATAATAATAAGGTTTTCGGATGCTCCGGCCTTGTAAGCCAGGGGCTATGTGAAAGCGAAAAAGACAGAAAGTGAGTTCTATCCTTCATGCCAAATCTTGCCGTCCTGATCGACGCGGAAAACGTGCTGCCCATTCACGCCGATCAAATTTTCACCCACGCCTCCTCCTTGGGCACGATCAAAGTAAAAGAAATTTACGGCGCGGCCGCCGCGCTGACCTCCTGGGTGGAGCCGGTGCTGAAATACGCGCTGCACGCCAACCTGACCATCAAAGCCTCCAAGGGCAAAAACACCTCCGATATCGCGCTGGTGATCGGGGCGATGGATCTGCTGGTAGCCGGGAACATCGACACCGTCGTGATCGTATCCAGCGACAGCGACTTTTCCGCCCTCTCCGTGCGCCTGCGCAGTGCGGACATCGAGGTCGTAGGTATGGGCACCGAGAAGGCCAATCCCCTCTGGCGCACGGCCTGCTCCTCCTTTGTGGTGCTGCAGGCGCCGTCCTTCCGGCCCGCGCCCGCGCAGCAGCCCGCCCGGCCCCAGCCTGCGGCAAAATCCGCGCCCAAGCCCGCCGCGCCCAAGCAGGAGCAGCCCGCCAATCCGCCCAAGAAAAAGAATGACACAAAGTCCGTGGCCTCCACGCACACGGGACGCATGACCATCATCAGCGCATTTATCAAGGAACAGTTGGAAGCCAACGACGGAAAAATGTCCATGGCCGCCCTGCTGCCCGCGCTGAACGGCCTGCCGGAATACCGGGTAGATCAGCAGCGCTCCAAGCGCAACGCGCACAACTATCTGATGCGGCTGTACGGCGACACGTTCTCCTTTGAGGAGGGCGAGGGCGGCAGCTTCATTTCCCTGCGGAAGAACGTGCCGGAAGCGGCCGTGGAATCCACGGAAGCGGAAGAAGCTCCTGCTGACGCGCTGCCCGAAATCGAGGCTTCCGAGCAGGAGCCCGCCGCGCCGGCGGAGGAAGATCAGCCGCAGGAAGCGCCAGCGGAAGAATCGCCCGCTCCCGAGGAACCCGAAGCGCAGCCCGACGAGCAGGCCCAGGCCATTGCGGCGTTCGCAGCGCGGCTGGTGGACGCGGGCATCCCCGATGATGCCGCCCAGCAGATTATCGCCATCCTGAATGAAAACAGCAACCTGCGCACCGTCTATAACAAAATGCGCGTCGCTTTCGGCGGCGATACCGGACGGAAGTATTATCAGATCGTCAAGGAAGTCGGGCGCGGGTAAAGAAGATGTTGGGCACTTTAATACACTGCGGGGCGAGGGCCTGTGCGGCCCTCGTGCACCTGCACCAGGAGATTTCATCTCCTGGACCTCAATAGCGGATATGGCTTGGA
>CADCJO010000063.1 GCA_902801765.1 uncultured Eubacteriales bacterium | reverse complement strand
GGTCCTCAGGACCCTGGCGCAGGTCTGGGGGCGCGCAGCCCCCAGCGTCTCCTCCCTGCTGGCCTTGAAAATCACCCTTGGGAACATGACAGTTAAAATTTTAACAGATTTGGGATGGATTTTTCGTTCTGGCTAAGCTGAACGAAGGGAGGCGTAGCAGCGCTACGTTGACCGGAGTGAAGCAAAGCCAGAGCGGAAAAGACGCCCAAAGATGTTAAGATTTTAGAAGAAGAATAGTATAAGAAACGAAAAACCGGGCGGCCAGGAGCATGGCCCGCTGACCGCCCGGAAGGGGTTTTATGTTCAGGCGTTCTTTTTCCGCAGGGAGAAGAACGCGGCGACCACGGCGATGAGCACAGCCGCGCCCAGCAATCCCATGCTCCAGATGGCGCTCTGAGCGGAAGCCATGTTGGCGGCGGTCTGCACTTCCTTCGCCACGTCGGCGTTGGAGAAGTAGATGTAACCCAGGCCATCCACGCGGCCGGCGATCAGGTTCATGAGGGCCCAGGCCAGCAGCGCGGGCGCGCCGATGCGCAGCACACCGGTGATGATTTCCACCACCTTGCCGCCCTTGGCCAGGCTGATCAGGACAGCCACAACCAGCGCGGCGACCGCGCCCCAGACCATCAGGGTCAGGTTATTCACGGCGGCATCCTTATAGTAGCCTTCGCCGCTGATATTGCCGCTGTATACGAAGAATGCCACGATTGCCAGCACCACGGCGATGCAGGTGATCCAGGCTCCGACAGAAAGTTTCTTCATAAATCAGCCCTCCTTCTTCTTGGAAATCAGGGTCAGGGCCAGCCAGGCGGCGCAGCTCAGGCAGGCGCAGACCAGGCTGACGGTCTTGACCGTGGAGATGGCGGTATCCCACCAGGTATTCACCCGCTCGGTGCGCACATTCAGCACGGCGCTGTTGGCGAAGGTGTACAGCTGGTATTTCAGGTTTTCGCGGGCTTTTTCCACCAGCGCGGAGTCGTTCTTTACGCTGTCCACGGAGATGTGGGCCCAGGTCTTGTCCACGCCGTTTTCGCCCTGGTTGATGTGGTTGTCGTTCTGGGCGAAGTCAGCCACCTGGGTGATGCCGCTCATGACCATGGATTCGGCGTTGAAGTAATACTTGTTGTTCATCATGTCGGTGGAGATCAGGCCCTTGTAGCCCCATTCGTCGCGGAGCATCTTGGTCAGCATCCCGGCGTGATGGGCCGCGTTGGTGGCGCCGATGCGGTTGAAGGCGATCATGACCGCCAGGCCGTTCGCGTCGCTAAGACCCCCTTGGAAGCCGCGCAGGTCGGTTTCGCGGAACTTCTGCTCCGTCATATAGGCGCTCACGCCGCCGCGGTTATGCTCCTGATCGTTGAAGCCCATGTGCTTGGGGCCGTTCATGATGCCCTTTTCCACGCAGCCGCGGAGGATTTCGTAGCCGATGCGGTTGGTCAGCATGGGGTCTTCGGAAATGTACTCATAGTTGCGGCCGTTGTAAGGCGTGCGGCGCTGGGTCAGGCCGGTGCCCCACAGGTCGAAGCGGTTCAGCCACAGGCCGCTGTTGCCTTCCACCAGGCCCCAGGCGTAAGCCAGCTCTGGGTTGAAGGAGGAGCCGATCAGGGTCTGGGAATGGATGTTGAACTTGTAGGTCTTGCCGGTGGCTTCGTCGTTGTAGGCGGAGGTGAAGCCGCAGACGCCCTCGTTCTGGTACACGATGGGGTTTTCCACCGTGGTCAGGGTGTCGGAGGTGCTGCCGCCGTGGATAACCGCGCCGATGGCCTCGTCGATGCTGATTTCATGCACCAGGTCGTTCCAGTATTCGTTGTTGATGTCGCTGCGCTGCTCATCCTGGATGTTGGCGGCGTCGAAGCGCAGGCCCTTGTTCACGGCCTCGGCGGCGGGAGAATCGGTCTTGATGGTGTAGGTCTGGCCCCGCAGCTCCTTGATCCATTCGTCCTTCTTGGGGCTGTCGGCCAGCTTGATTTCCACGTCGTTGTAGTTGATGGGATAGGTGCCTTCCCAATCCTGACGGCTCAGGTAGGTCACGGTGTTCGTGCCGGTCCAGTAGTTCAGGTCGGCATCGTCGGCGATGTTGGTGATCGCGGTGCCGTTGGCGGTGGCGAAGGTCTTGTTATCCAGGGAAGCCAGGTTCCAGGCCGTAACGGTTCCCTTGGCCTCGGCGTCCATGCCGTCCGCCACGGTCTTGCCCAGGTGGGCCAGGAAGTTGTTGGCGGCTTCATGGGCGCCCGCGGCGGCGGTGAACAGATAGTCGCCCGCGTCCAGGATGTAGGTCTTGGCCTGCTTATAATCGTAGCTGGCCAGGTACTTGGTGGGCACGGTGATGGTCACGTCGGCGGTGCCGCCCGCTTTCACCTGGGCCTTGCCCGCGTTCAGGAACATGACGGCGGATTTTTCCACCAGGTTTTCCCGGTCATAATCGGTGTAGGGCTGCTGCACGTACAGCTGGGCCAGGAAGTAGCCGTCCTTGTCGCTGTTGTTCTTGATCTCCACCACGGCGGTGATGTTGCCGTTTTCGGACAGATCCACGTTCACGCTCTTGACGGTCTGGGTGTAGTCCAGATAGGACAGACCATGGCCGAAGGGATACAGCACTTCCGCGCCATAATTCCAGATGTCGCCCTGGGTCGCGCCCGCGGCGGAAGCGGCCTTGTAATCGGGGTTCATGACGGCATCGAAGTAGCGGGTTTCAAAATACTTGTAGCCCACGTAAATGCCTTCGGCTTCGACAATGTAGTGGCCGCCGTTGTAGGTGGTGGCGCCGCCGAAGGAGCTGGCCTTCGTGTTCTCGATGGTTTCGCCGGGGAAGCGGGGGTCTTCGCCGTTGCTGTTCACGATTTCATAGTCGGCGTAGTAGCTGCCGCCGAAGTTGACCACGGCGGGGTTGGCGGCGTTGTCGGCCACGTAGGTGTCGGGCAGCGCGCCGGTGGCGTTCACTTCGCCCAGCAGCACCTTGGCGGTGCCGGTCAGCTGATAGTCGTTGATGACGCCGATATAGGCGATGCCGTCCACTTCGTGGTCGCCGCCCTTGGCGATGTCCTTGAGCACCATGGTGTTGCCGGAGTTGATCAGCACCAGCACCTTGGCGCAGGTTTCCTTCGCCGCGTCCACCACGGCCAGTTCGTCGTCGGACAGGGCCAGGGGGTCCTTGCCGGTGGCTTCGCCCGCGTAGTTCACGGCGGAGCCGGGAGCGTAGGTGTTGCCTTCGCCGGCGCCGCGGGCGAACACCACGATGGCGACGGAATCGGCCTTGATGGAATCCTTCCAGTCAGCGGGCGCGCCCTTTTCCTCGAACAGGGACGGGGGCACTTCCACGATCTGGTACTGGGCCATGTCGCCGGGGGAAGCCACGTAGATGTTGTCGTAGCCCACGGACTCCTGCAGTTCGCCCGTCCAGCGGTTGGGCACCATTTCGGTGTGCTTGTTGAGGATGTTGTTCAGGTAGAAGTTCTTCACGGTTTCGTTGATGGTCAGGCCCGCGTTTTCCAGAGCGGCCACCAGATCCACCGCGTCGGCGTTGCCGGCCTTCAGGTCGCCGTTGGCGTAAGGATACGGCGCGTAGGCGGCCAGGCCGAAGAGCACCACTTCATTGTCCTTGGAGAGCGGCAGCACGCTGTTGTCGTTCTTCATGACGACGGTGCCTTCCTCGCCCTCGCGGATGGCGATTTCCTTGGCGGCGGCAGCCATGTCCTCGATGGTGGCATAGTCCTTCTTGAACCGGGCCGCTTCCTCATCGTTGATGGTGACGTAGCTGCTGGTGCCCAGCATGCCGTCGATCTGGTTGCGGTAGTTTTCCGTCAGGCCCTGGCCCAGGCTGGACAGCACAAACAGCACGGCCATCAGCGCGGCAAGACCCCGGAACAGGGAAACGGTTTTCTGGGATTTCATTCGATGCTTCATCCTTTCTTTGATTTGTTTATGAAATAATGTGAAGCGGGTAATTCCGCCACATTTATTCCCTTCTTGATGTTCTTTCTATACTCGTCAACGAATGAAAATGCCGTATGAAACCCCTCAGTCACCTTCGGTGACAACTCCCCCTGATAGGGGAGCCTAAACTTGCCTCCCCTATCAGGGGAGGTGGCGCGAAGCGCCGGAGAGGTTTTGCCATACGCCGGGCAAAAGGAATCGTTCATGCGTACAAATGCTTTCTCGGAAGGGGGGCTGGGGGAACACTCGTCTCCTTTACGCCAGGTCAAAGGACACAAAGTCAAACGTTCCGCCTTTGCCCTCGACGCTAAAATACAGCGCTTCCTTTTCGGAAAGCCCTTCGGGCAGCTTGCCGGTGAACGCCTTTTCCTGCAAAGCCGTTTCCACGGGGATGCGGCAGATGGGTTCGCCGCGCTCCTGGGTGCGGACGGTGACGGCGCAGCCGTTGCCGTAGCCCTGCAAATGGACGGTGATTTCCCGGGTGTCCCGCAGGTCGAAATATTTGAAGCCCACGGTGCAGTCGGTGCAGAAGTTGCTGACGTACTGGTCGGGGCCTTCCTCCCGGTCCTTGCCCTTCTGGGTGAGGAAGGGGTTGCTGCCCTTGGGATACTTGATCATGCTCATGAACCGGGTGCCGTTCTTGCCGTACACGTTGCAGGCGATGTAGGCGGGATAATGGCCCTTGCCGGAAAGCACGCCGCCGTTCAGGCCGCAGGAGGTCATTTCCGCCTGACAGAACTTGCCGTCCTCAAACCGGATTTCCTCCGCGCAGGCCTGACGGGAGGACTGCTTGCGGTTGGAATGGCGGTGATAGAAGATGTAGTATTTCCCGTTGATTTCGATGAGGCTGCCATGGGTGTTGCCGGTGCACATGCGGGCGTGGTTCACGTCCGGCACGCCGGGCAGGCCCACGTCGCCGCAGGACACCAGCACGCCGCCGTACGCAAAGCCGCCGTCGGGCCGGTCACTGACCGCGTAGCACAGGTTATGGCTGTTGAGGGAGCTGTAAATGAAATAATATTTCCCGTTTAACTTCCGCATGGAGCTGGCCTCGCCGAAGGGCTGGTCAGCATAGGCGGTGCCCTTGGCTTCCTCCCCGGTCAGCACACCGATGTAGCGCAGCTCGTCCCCGGAAATAACGGTCAACATGTCCTTGGGGTCCAGCTCGAAGAACATGGGGCCGTGCTTGGTGGGGCTGGAGCCGTCCAGCAGGATGGGGTTGCCGCCGAAGGCAAAGCCGGTGTAGAGATACAGCCGGCCGTCCTCGTCCATGAGGCACCCGGGGTCAAACTGGAAGGGCTCGTTCCGCTTGCCGATGGGCGTGCCGTCCTGGTACTTCACATAGCCGTAGAATTCATACTTTCCGGCGGGCTCGTCGCAAACGGCCACGGAGATCATCTTGGTGCCGCCCATGAAGTAATACAGGTAATACCGTCCGTCCGGGCCCACCACCATGTCGGGGGCCGCCAGGCCGTTGGTGAGCCGCACCTTAGGCGCGGCGGGGTCCTGTTCCCGCTTGTAGATGCAGCCGTGATACGTCCAGTTCCCCAGATCATCCACCGGCGCCGACCAGCACACATAGTCCCCCAGGCAGAAATTCAGGCCGTTGAACAGGTCGTGGGAGCCGTACACATACACCCGCCCGTCCACGATATGCGGCTCGGCGTCCGGCACGTATTCCCAGCTGGGGAGATAGGGATTGAAGGCTTGCTTGGTTTTCATGGGAGACCTCCTCATTTCAGGGTAATAAATCAAATGAAATACTTGTCAATGAGGTACGCCGGGGTGCAGCTCCAAGCATGGCAGTAGCTGTTTACGATCATGCCGCCGTAGGGGGAAGCGCTCAGGTCGTCGGGGTCGCAGCATTCCCAGAAGGTGTCGGCCCCCGCGTTCAGCATACTGCCCCAGTAGGCCCGCAGATGCGCTTCCGCTTCATCCTTCAAGCCTGCTTTCAGCAGCGCGGCCACGTAATAATGGTGCATGTAGGGCGTATTCATCTTCGGCGCGCCGGGCAGGTTCAGCGCTTTGTCAAAGGCGGCTTTCGCTTTGCCCTCGGGCATCACGCCCGCCAGGGTCAGCCACACCTGGGAGTGCATGGAAATCTGCCCGCCGGACAGGAAGCACTGTTCCTTCTCCGACCAGAAGGCCCGCCCCGCGGCCTGCCTCAGCGTCGCGGCTTTCTCTTCATACTCCGCTTTCCGTTTCCCGTCCCCGGCCTTTTCACACAAGGCCGCGCAGGCGTCCAGCGACAGGATCAGCACGCCCTGCAGGGCGGCGTCACGGTTCAGCGATTCGCTCCAGTCAATGAAGCCCACCTTCCCGGCGTCGGACTTCATCACGCCGTTTTCGTCCACCCAATGGTCCAGCACCCAATCCGTCTGTTCCAGCGCGGGCTCCAGCAAATCGGCCAGCGCTTCGGCGTCGTCCGTTTCTTCCAGGTATTCCTGCAAAACCACGGGGAAAAGCAGGGCGTAGTCCATCAGGTAGGTATCATCCGCCGCGGGCTCCGGTTCGGTGAACACGTTGGCGGCCATGCGGCCGTCCGGGAAGCGGGTGCCCGCGAACAGATACAGGCAGCGCTTGATCACGTCCAGGCTGCGGAAGGACACATAGCTGGTCAGCGCTTCCAGCCGCAGGTCGCCCAGCCATAATCTTTGATCGCGCTTGGGCCCGTCCTCCAGCACGTCCTGGGTGCAGTCATAAAGGGTGCGCAGGCTGGCGTCGTAAATGCGTTTCAATTCTTCATCGGCAATCTGCTTTTCGGGAACGCTGCTCCAGTCCGCCGCGCTCTCCGCCGTGCATTTCGCGCCTTGGATCACGACTTGGTATTTGGGCGAGGTATCCAGCACAGTCAGCCGCAAATACCGGAAGGCGTACCGGCGGGGCAAAGAAACCTCTGCGGGCAGCCGGTCCAGATGCAGCCGTTCCTGCTGAATCCAGCTGCGGGACAGCCAGCCGTGGTAATCCTCCGGATTTTCGTTCAGTTCTCCCGCCATTTCCGCGAAGTCCAGTTGGAGGAACGCAGGCGCGTCCTGATGGGAACCGGCGGTGGAAAGGTTCAGCGCCACATGGCCCACCAGATGCCGCCCAAAGTCCAGGATGGCCTGGTCGCCCGCGCGCAGGGGACGTTCTTTCAGGCTTTCCGGCGTCATCTGTTCCCCGTTCACCCGGCAGGAGACCGGGGCGGGGAAATCCGTATACTGTAAAACCGGCTTCAGCGCTTCCGCTTTTCTGAGCAGGTGCGGGTCATTGCGGGGCTGAAAATCCGGGATGATGGAAATCAGTTCCATAGCATGCTCGCTTTCGTTTGGAATGGACGCAACGGGATCATTTCATATTCTATTATACAGGAAAACGTACAGATTACCATGTTCATTTTTAATCTGTTTTATTGATATTTTTTGATATAGTACTTCTGGTTCATTGGTGAAAAGGCGTGTTCTTTCCCGTTTTCTTGTTTGGGTTTGCTTTTCCGCAAAAGAATTGACAAATCAGGCAGTATTCCTATATACTAATGAAAGAAAGCGGGGCATGGATATGGAAGAAGAACGGGTGCTGACCCAACTGCGGACGCTGAACGAAAGCGAACTGTTTTACCGGAACTACCGATTGGCAAAGTTTTCCCCCAGCGGGTTCGAGGCGTTTTTGGAGCGTGTAGACCCGGAACAGGTCAGACGGCTGGATCTGCTGGTGCCTGAGTGGCCGGACACCATCCGGGCGGAATACGTGGAAAGCCAGTTCTTTTCCCCGGACCAGCGGGTGGGCATCCACGTGTCCAAGCACAACTGCTACACCCCGCCCGCGGCGCACCACCACAATTTTTTTGAATTGTTCTACGTGCTGGAGGGAAGCTGCGCCCATCAGGTGCGGGAGCACACCTCCGTGATGCGCACCGGCGACCTGTGCTTCATCCAGCCCCGGGTGACCCATGCGCTGGACGTGAGCGACGAAAGCGTCATCATCGACGTGCTGATCCGCAAGGCCACCTTCCGCCATTACTTTTACAGCATCCTGCAGGGCGACAACCTGCTGGCCAATTTCTTCATGAGTACGCTGTACAGCGAACGCGGCATCGACTACCTGATTTTCCACACGGGCAGCGACCCGGAGCTGCACCGGGCGTTCGTGGAGCTGTGCGGCGAATATATGGACAAGCAGGATTACTATTCCGTATTGGTCAACGCCATCGTGACCAAGATCTTTGTTTTGCTTTTGCGAAACTTCATGGGCGCCTGCGAGCTGCCCCAGGATCAGTTTCATGATTCCCAGGCTGCCGTGCGCATCGCTCGCTATTTGCAGACCAACGCTGCAACCGCCACCCTGGGCGGCCTGGCCGCGGAATTTCATTACACCCCGGAATACGCCTCCCGCCTCATCAAGCAGATGACGGGCCAAACCTTCATTCAGCTCCTTACCACCGTGCGCCTGGAAAACGCCGAACAGCTCCTGCGGGACACCGCCATGCCCGTTTCCGACATCGCCGCCGCCGTGGGCTACGAAAGCAGCGAGCACTTCATCCGCACCTTCCGCAAGCATGTGGGCCTGACCCCCAGTGGGTACCGGCAGAAGAAACGGGCGTAATACTTTTCCACTTCTAAAAACTTAACAGTCGTGTTCTCAAGGACGAGTTTCAAATCTGACAAAAGGGGACGCTGGGGGCTGCGCGCCCCCAGACCTGCGCCAGGGCGGTGACCGCCCTGAACCCGCAACTGGCGATATTACGTTGTCGGGATAAGCAGACAAGCTCCGCTTGCCGCGCTGGGGTCACGAAAAGTTAGAGGGCTTCTGGCCCAAGAAAACCAGGAAAATCCGCAGGGAAAGTGAACTTTCCCTGCGGATTATTCCCTGGCTTTCCCCGGATGCGAAGCATCCGGGTTGGCGGCTTCGCCGCCGGGCCAGAAGCACAACGGCGCCAAGTCAGACTTCCGCGTTCCTTCAAGCACCAGCGGGAACCAAGCTAGGGAGTGTTCACACTACCCGAAAAGAGCTGATTCTGAGCAGATTTTTCGTCAGACAAGGCGTATTTCCGCAGGAATACTGGCGGTATTTCAAGGAA
>CADCJO010000062.1 GCA_902801765.1 uncultured Eubacteriales bacterium | reverse complement strand
CGAAACGAGCAATCTCGCCATGAAGGCGAGTTGCGACGATTGAGGCTGCGGATACTCAGGACCCTGGTTGGGGTCTGGGGCGAACAGCCCCAGCGGTTCCCTTAGTGAATTAAAGCGCCTTTTTAAAAAAGATCGGATATTTGCATAAATACAATAAGAATACATCAATGATTGTATATTATACATTATGATGCAGAAATATTCTTGACATTCGCTGCATAAATATGTATAATATGCGTACCCCTTTTTCACATCCGATCAAGGGGAAAGCGTTTGAAAAGCAAAGGACAGACACCATGATCAACGTATTTATTGACGGCGGGGCGGGCACCACTGGGCTGAACATCGTGGCCCGGCTGAGCCAGCGGCAGGATATTCAATTGATAACGCTCCCGGAGGAAACCCGGAAAGACCCAACGGCCCGGAAGGACGCGTTGAACGCGGCGGACGTGGCGTTTCTCTGCCTGCCGGACGACGCGGCGCGGGAAGCGGCGGCCATGATTGAAAACGATCATACCGCCGTGATCGACACCTCCACCGCCCATCGGGTTTCCCTGGACTGGGTGTACGGCTTCCCGGAATTGCAGGGCCAGCGGGAAAAGATTCAAGCCAGCAAGCGAATCGCTAACCCCGGCTGCCACGCCAGCGGGTTCATCGCGCTGGTGGCTCCCTTGGTGCAGAGCAAAGCAATCTCTCCCGACGCGGCGCTGACCTGCTTCTCCCTGACCGGCTATTCCGGCGGCGGGAAAAAGATGATCGCGGAATACGAGGGCGAGGGCAGAAGCCCGCTCCTCAGCGCGCCCCGGCAGTACGGCCTGAACCAAAAGCATAAGCACCTGCCGGAAATGCAGGTAATATGCGGCTTACAGGTCTCCCCTATCTTCTGCCCCATCGTGGCCCCCTATTACGCGGGTATGGAGGTAACGGTCCCGCTGTTCGCCGGGCAGGCGAAGGCTTCCATGGAGGAAATCAAGGCCATTTACCAAGCCTATTACGCCCAGGGCGCGGTGCGTTTCGCGGAGGAAACGGACGAGGGAAGCTTCCTGTCCGCCTGCGCTTTCGCGGGCCGGGACGATATGGAAATCACCGTCAATGGAAACGATGAACGCATCCTGCTCACCGCCCGGTTCGACAACCTGGGCAAAGGCGCCTGCGGCGCGGCGATTCAGAACATGAACCTGCTCACCGGCGCGGACGAGTTCACCGGACTGGTGGTGTGAGCCGTGAGCGAAGCAAGCATTCGGCCCATGACCGAGCAGGACTATGACGCGGTGCGTGCCCTGTGGCTCACCATCCGGGGCTTTGGCATCCGGGCGCTGGACGATTCCCGGGAGGACATCGTAAGATTCATCCGCCGCAACCCCACCACCAGCGTGGTGGCGGAGATGGACGGAAGCATCATCGGCTCCATCCTCTGCGGCTCCGACGGACGCCAGGGCGCGCTGTACCACGTGTGCGTGGCGAAGAACTACCGCAGGCAGGGCATCGGCACCCGCATGGTGGGCTACTGCATGCAGCAGCTAAAGGAAATGGGCATCAACAAGGTGGGACTCATCGCCTTCACCAGCAACGAAGCGGGCAACGCCTTCTGGAAACAGATTGGGTGGCAGAAGTCCGACGTCAATTATTATACGTTTACTCTGAATGAAGAAAATATTACCCACTTTATAGGAGAAGAAGCATGAGCATTCAGAAGATCGCAGGTGGCGTGACCGCGCCGAAGGGCTTCAAAGCGGCATGCTGCGCGGCAGGCATCAAATATAAAAACCGGACGGATATGGCGATGATCACCAGCGCCGTTCCCTGCGCCGTGGCGGGTACGTTTACCACCAACAAGGTCAAGGCCGCGCCGGTGCTGTGGGACATGGACGTGGTATATAAAGAAAAAGCGGCCCAGGCCGTGGTGGTGAACGCGGGCATCGCCAACGCCGCCACCGGCAAAACGGGCCTGGACATTTGCGGGCAGACGGCGGCGTTTGCTGCAAACACCCTGGGCATCCCGGAAAAGCAGGTGCTGCTGGGTTCCACGGGGGTCATCGGCCCCAACCTGCCCATTGACCGCATCACGGCGGGCATCGCGGACATGGCGGCGAAGCTGTCCGATACCCTCGACGCGGGCACCGCGGCCAGCAAGGCCATCATGACCACCGACACGGTGAACAAGGAATTCGCTGTGGAATTCGAGCTTCCCGGCCAGGACGGAACCCCCGTCACCGTGCGTATGGGCGGCATGAGCAAGGGGTCCGGCATGATCCACCCCAACATGTGCACCATGCTGGGATATATTACCACCGACTGCTTAATCGGCCAGGCGCTGCTGCAAAAAGCGGTCAGCGCCGTGGTAGCGAACACCTTCAACATGATCTCCGTGGATGGCGACACCAGCACCAACGACACCCTGCTGGTGCTGGCCAACGGCCTGGCAGGCAACGCGCCTATCACCGAAGAAAACGAAAGCTACGCGCTTTTCTGTGAAGCGCTGTTTTCCATCTGCCGCGACCTGGCGGTGAAGATGGCTGGGGACGGCGAAGGGGCCACCCATCTGCTGGAAATGCGGGTATACAACGCTGACACCACGGAGAACGCGAAAACTCTCGCCAAGTCCGTCATCGGCTCGTCGCTGGTCAAGGCCATGGTGTTTGGCAAGGATGCCAACTGCGGCCGCATCCTGTGCGCCTTGGGCTATGCCGGGCCGGACTTTGACCCGGCTGTAATCGAGGTGTATCTGCACGGGGAAAAGGATACGCTGTGCTTCTACAAGGACGGCTGTGTCCAGGCGTTTGACGAAGACCTGGCTCTGTCCATCCTCTCCGAAACCGCCGTGCGCTTCTCCTGCAATATGAACATGGGCAGCGCGGAGGCCACCGCCTGGGGCTGCGACCTGACGTATGACTATGTGAAAATTAACGGAGATTACAGAACATAACATGATTCGCTGTTGAATCGAATTGCCTGGAGATCCTTCGACTCCGCGCCGCTCTCGCTCTGCTCCGCTCAGGATGACAGCGAACCGTCTTTGTCATTCTGAGCGAAGTGGAGCGAGAGCGGAACGGAGTCGAAGAATCTGAGAGATAAATTGTGTACAGACAATTGGATGAATGATTTGCGTAAAACATCGGAGGAAAACATGGACACAAACTTCTCCAACGCCCAGCGGGCGGAGGTATTGACCCAGGCGCTGCCGTACATCAAGCGATACGTAGGCAAGATCGTGGTGGTGAAATACGGCGGCAACGCCATGGTGAACGAGCAGTTGAAACAGCAGGTGATGGAGGACATCGTGCTGCTGTGGCTGATCGGCGTCAAGGTGGTGCTGGTGCACGGCGGCGGGCCGGAGATCAGCGAGCTGATGAAAAAGCTGGGCAAGCAGCCCCAGTTCGTGGACGGCCTGCGCGTCACCGACCAGGAGACCGTGGACATCGTGCAGATGGTGCTGGCCGGTAAAGTGAATAAAACCCTGGTGAACCTGCTGGAAATGAAGGGCGGCCGGGCCGTGGGCCTGTCCGGCATGGATGGGCGGCTCATCGAAGCGAAAATGAAGGACGAGCGCCTGGGCTTCGTGGGCGAGGTGACGAAAATCCACATCAGCCCCGTGACAGACCTATTGGACAAGGGCTACATTCCCGTGGTGTCCACCGTGGGCTGCGACCGGCAGGGCAACGCCTACAACATCAACGGCGACACCGCCGCTGCCCATATCGCCGGGGCGCTGAACGCCGAGCGGCTCATCATGATGACGGATATCGCGGGCATTCTGCGGGACAAGGACGACCCCTCCACCCTGATTCCCGAAATCACCCTGAGCCAGGCGAAAGAACTGTACGCCTCCGGGGTCATCTCCGGCGGCATGATCCCGAAAGTCGACTGCTGCGTGACAGCGCTGCACGCCGGGGTCAAGAACGTGGTCATCATGGACGGGCGGGTGCCCCACTCCATCCTGATGGAGCTGCTCACCAACGAAGGCGCGGGCACCTGGATTCGGAGGGACGAAGCATGAGCGTAAAAGAATTGGATTCCACCTATGTGGCGCATACCTACAAGCGCTTTCCCCTGGAGATCGTCAGCGGCAAGGGCTCGCTGGTGTACGATGAAACGGGCAAGGAATATATCGACCTGGGCAGCGGCATCGCCGTGACCAGCTTCGGCGTGGCGGATGAAATCTGGCAGCAGGCGGTGATTGACCAGATCGGCAAGGTGCAGCACATGTCCAACCTGTATTACACCGCGCCTTGTGCGAAGCTGGCCGAAATGCTGTGCCAGAAAACCGGGATGAAGAAGGTGTTCTTCTCCAATTCCGGCGCGGAAAGCAACGAATGCGCCATCAAGGTGGCCCGGAAGTACGCCGCCGAAACCCACGGCCCGGACTGCTTCACCATCGTGACGCTGAAAAACAGCTTCCATGGCCGTACGCTGACCACCCTCTCCGCCACCGGCCAGGAACACTATCATGAACTGTTCCAGCCCCTGACCCCGGGCTTTGCCCACGTGACCGCCGGGGACGTTGACGAATTAAAAGCGCTGTCCGAGAAAATCAAAATCGCGGGCATCCTGATCGAGTGCGTTCAGGGCGAGGGCGGCGTGGTACCGCTTTCCAGGGAATACGTTCAGGCCGTGGCCGCGCTGTGCAAGGAAAAGGACATTGTGTTCATGGTGGACGAGGTGCAGACCGGCAACGGCAGAACGGGCCAGCTGTACGCCTACATGAACTACGGCGTACAGCCCGACGTGGTGTCCACCGCCAAGGGCTTGGCCGGCGGGCTGCCGCTGGGGGCGACATTGCTTGGCGAAAAAGTGCAGAATGTGCTGGGCTATGGTGATCACGGCAGCACCTTCGGGGGCAATCCGGTGTCCTGTGCAGCAGCCCTCAGCGTGCTGTCCCGCATCGACGATACTTTGCTGGCCGAAGTCCGGGAAAAAAGCGCGTATCTGTTTAATACCTTCCGGGACGCGCCGGGCATCGAATCCGTTTCCGGCCTGGGCCTGATGATCGGCCTGAAAACAAAAAAGCCAGCTGGCGAAGTCGTCGCCGCCTGCATGAAAAAGGGTGTGCTGTGCCTGACTGCAAAAGACAAGGTGCGCCTCCTGCCCGCGTTGAATATTCCCATGGAAACCCTGCAAAAAGCCGCGGAGATTATCAAAGCCGTCTGCGCGGAAGAATAATTGGATAAAGGCCATACCAAAAGCCTTCCCCTTCACAGGCAATGTCATCCCGATCGGAGTGGAGCGAGAGCGAAACGAAGTCGAGGGATCTGAGCGAAGCATATTGAACCAGGCAACTTGGCAATCTGCGTTCAGGTCCCTCGACTGCGGTTCGCGTCCCGCTCACCTTCGCTCGGGATGACATTGTGTATGAGCTGATGATATGTTCGTCGATCATTCATGAACCGTACAAACGAAAAAGCCCGTGGAACAGCGTTTCGTTCCACGGGCTGGTTTTATATTGGCTGATTATTGCTTCACGATGGCGATGATTATGTTCTCCTTGCCTTCGCCCTCCACAGTGACGGTGGCGTCGGGCGTGGGCACTTCGCCCACAGCGGCCAGGGTTTCGCCGCAGATGTAGCTGACCCAGTCCTCCGGCAGCGCGCCGCCGGTGATGGCGATGGTGATGCGGTCGGTGATGTTGTAATTCTGGGCCTTGCGGGCATCCTGGATGTTGCGCACGATGTCGCGGGCCAGGCCCTCCTGGCGCAGTTCATCGGTGATGTTCAGGTTCAGGGACACCACCACGCCGCTTTCGCTGACCACGTGCATACCGGGCTTGGCGTTGTAGGAGATGAGCAGGATGTCTTCGTCAAAGGCCTGCCGCTCGCCGTTCAGGTCCAGCACCACCTTGCCGCCGTCCAGGGTGAATTTCCCGGTCTGCACCGCCTTGATGATGGCGGGGCGCTGGGCGGGGTATTTCTGGCCGATCACGGGGAAGCAGGGCTTGTAGGACACGGTGGCGATATGATCCACGTCGTCCAGGATCTCCAGCTCCTTCACGTTCAGCTCTTCCTTGATGATGTCCGCGAAGGTGGCCACCACTTCGGTGCCCGCCGGATCGTTCAGGGCGATCTGCATGAGGCTCAGGGGCTGGCGGTTCTTTACCTTCTGCTTTTCGCGGATGGAACGGGTCAGGCGAATGACGCGCCGCACCAGCTCCACGTCGGCGATCAGCTTATCGTCGGCGTAGGATTCAGGGATGGAGGGCCAGTCGGCCAGATGCACGGATTCCTCACCCGTCAAAATGCGGTACAGCTTTTCAGACAGGATCGGCGCTACCGGCGCGTAGAGCTTGATCAGGTTCACCAGCACGTAATACAGCGTGTCGTAAGCGGCCTGCTTGTCCTCCGTCATATCTGAGCCCCAGAAGCGGCGGCGGGAACGGCGGATGTACCAGTTCGTTAAACCGTCCATCAGGCTGACCAGCGGCGTCACGTAGCCGTCCACCTGATAGGCGTCCATGGCTTCCCGGATGGTCTTTTCAGTCTGCTGGAGCTTGGCTAAAATCCAGCGATCCAGCTGGTGGTCGGTCTCGGGTTCTTTCAGGCTGTCGGGATGATAACCGTCCACGTTAGCGTAGGAGATGAAGAAGTTCGCCGCGTTCCACAGGGGAGCCACCAGCTGCTGGTAAGCGTCCTTGAGGCCGTCGTCGTCGAACTTCAGGTCGCCCATGAGCATGGCGTTGCTCTGGTACAGGTACAGGCGGAAAGCGTCGGTGCCGTAGCCGCGCATGAGCTCCATGGGGTCGGTGTAATTCTTGGAGGACTTGGAGAGTTTCTTTCCGTCCTTGGCAAGCAATGTGCCGTGCACGATGCAGTTCTTGAACGCGGGCCGGCCGAACAGTGCCACGGCCATCACGTGCATGTAGTAGAACCAGCAGCGGATCTGGCCGGTATATTCCACGATAAAGTCGCAGGGGAAGTGGGTCTCGAACCAGTCCTTGTTTTCAAAGGGATAATGCTTCTGGGCGTAGGTGACGGAGCCGGATTCAAACCAGCAGTCCAGCACCTCGGGCACGCGGCGCATGGTGCCGCCGCACTTGCAGGGGAAGGTGACCTGGTCCATGTACTGGCGGTGCAGGTCGGTGAGTTCGATGCCGCTGACTTCCTTGATTTCCGCGATGCTGCCCAGCACCCGGCGTTCCTTGCAGCAGTCGCATTCCCAGATGGGGATGGGCGTGCTCCAGTAGCGGTTGCGGGAAATGTTCCAGTCACGGGCGTTTTCCAGCCAGTTGCCAAACCTTCCGTGCTTGACCCCTTCGGGCACCCAGTTGATCTTCTCGTTTTCTTCGATCAATTGGGGCTTGATCTTTTCGATGTTGAAGTACCAGGCGCTCATGGCCTTGTAAATCAGCGGGTTCTTGCAGCGCCAGCAGTGGGGATAGTTATGCACCAAACTGCCGTCGGCCACGGCCTTATCGTTGGCGTAGAGGAAGCGGACGATGATCGGGTTCATTTCGATCACGTTGCGGGTCTTGCTGTCCTCGAAGAAGTCGGTCACTTCCTCGGTGAAGTGGCCCTTGGCGTCCACGGGGTTCACGATGTCGGTGGGAATATTGTTCTTCCGGCAGGTCCAGTAGTCATCCTCACCAAAGGCCGGCGCGGTGTGCACGATGCCAACGCCCTCGGCGGCGTCCACGTAATCCGCGGGGATGATGCGGAACGCGCCGTCCTTGCGCATGAAGGCGAAGTAAGGCAGCAGGGGCGTATACAGCTTGCCCAGCATATCCTTGCCCTGCACGCGCTGAATGATGTTGGGCGTTTCGCCGAACACGTTCTTGAAGTTGGCCAGGGTATTTTCGCAGGCCACGTAAATCTGCTCGCCCACGTCCACGTAAGCGTAGGTCAGGCTTTCATTCACGCTCAGCGCCAGGTTGGAGGGCAGCGTCCAGGGCGTGGTGGTCCAGGCCAGGTAATAAACGGGCTTGCCGTTCATTTCGGGTTCGCTTTCGCTGCGGAACTTGGCGATGATCCAGCGGTCCTGCCGGGGCCGGGTGGAGTCCGATTCGCGGGTGTCGGAAATGGACAGGCTGGTTTCGCAGTGCATGCAGTAGGGCGTGACGCGGTAGCCGGAATAGATCAAGCCCTTGTCGTAGCAGGTCTTGAACGCCCACATGACGCTCTCCATGAACTGGGGGGTCATGGTCTTATAGGCATGGTCGTAGTCCACCCAGCGGGCCATCTGCTCGATGTACTCACGCCAGGCCTCGTTGTTGCTGGATACGATCTCGCGGCATTCGTTGTTGAACGCGGCCATGCCCACGTGCATGCCCTTGTACTGAGGGAAGCGGGCGGCCTCGTCCACCGCGCCCTGCACGGCGCGATGCCACTTATCGTTGACCTTGCCTTCCACCTTGGCCGCCTCATCGGCGGTTTCGATGCTGGTGGATTTTTCGATAATGCTCTTGTCCGCGATTTCCAGCAGCTTTTCCGCCTGGTTCTCGATGGGCAGGCCGTGGCAGTCCCAGCCCCAGACGCGCGGCACGGAATTGCCCCGCATCGTCCAGTACCGAGCGATCATATCTTTAATAAAGGAAACCAGCACCGTGCCATGGTGCGGCTTGCCCGTGGGGAAGGGCGGGCCGTCGTAGAATACGACCTCGCTGCTTTTCCCTTCCAGGGATTTTTCAAAGGTGTGGTTCTCCTTCCAGAAGGAAAGCACTTCCTCCTGGAGAGCAGATAAATTCAGTTTGCTGTCCAGTTCTTCGTACTTCAAGCTTACATCCCCTTCATTAGATGGTGCATCCTACCGATTATACTATATCAGCCGCGTAAAATCAACTGCGGCCTGGAAATATGCCAGGGCTATCGCTTATTGCTTTTTTATGAAGAAATGATTACGAAAGTAAGAAATGACCCACATTGTGTAGGGGCGGATATCATCCGCCCGAACGATACATCAACCAGAATGAGTGAAAAAAGAAGCATGATGTTTGGCCGAAAGAGCGGGCGGATGGTATCCGCCCCTACTTTTTTTCGTGGATTTGCAACGTCCAGATTTCGTAAGCGATTGCCATGGGAAATTTGCTATGGGAGTCGGGAAAGCATGTATCCTTTTCAGCTTCTAAGATATTAACAGTCATGTTGTGAAGGGTAAAAAACAAAGACGAGGCGAGGGCCTGTGCGGCCCTCGTGCACCTGCACCAGGAGATTTCATCTACTGGACCTCAATAGCGGATATTGCTTGATTTGTAGAATCTGCTTGGTTCCCGTTGATGCTGGGAGAAACGCGTAAGATGGACTTGGTTCCATTGTGCTT
>CADCJO010000061.1 GCA_902801765.1 uncultured Eubacteriales bacterium | reverse complement strand
GTCCAGGGCGGTCACCGCCCTGGCGCAGGTCTGGGGGCGCGCAGCCCCCAGCGTTCCCTCTCCTTCGATTGTAGGTAGTGAATTAAAGTGCCCTTTAAACCCATCGTGCAAACCATCACAAAAACAGGAGGTATCTATGCTCAAACAAAATGTAGCCCAGGCGGTCATCGCCGAAGCCCTGAAAACGGGCGGCGACTTTGCCGAAATTTTTCTGGAGGATCGGCAGAACAACAACATCTCCATGCTGTCCGGCAGGGTGGAGAGCGTGAACAGCCGCCGCCTGCACGGCGCGGGCGTGCGCGTGTTCAGCGGCTTCCAGGGCGTATACGTGTACACCAACGACACGTCCGAAAAGGGCCTGATGGACTGCGCCCGCCGCGCGGCGTCCGCCATCCAGGGCAAGGAATTCTACACAGCCAAAGACCTGGTGTGGAGCGACGTGCCCAACATCCACTTCATCCAGGAAATGCCCGAAGCCGTCCAGGCCGCCCGCAAGGTGGCCAAGATGAAGGAAGCCCAGGCGATACTCAAGGACGAACCCGAAATCGTCCAGGGCAGCATCGGCTACACGGACAGCGTGCAGCGCGTATGGATCGCCAACAGCGAAGGCCTGTTCACCACCGACACCCGCGTGTACACCCGCATGAACGTGGCGGCCATCGCCTCCAACGGCACCGAAAACCAGACGGGCCATGTCTCCCCCGGCGGGATGCAGGGCTTTGAAATCTTCAACACGAAAATCGATCCGGCCGCCTGCGCGAAGGAAGCAGCCCAGCAGGCCCGCACCATGCTGCACGCGCCGGTGTGCCCGGCGGGTGTGATGCCCGTGGTGATCGACAACGGCTTTGGCGGCGTCATCTTCCACGAAGCCTGCGGCCATTCCCTGGAGGCCACCTCGGTAGCCATCGGCAACAGTGAAATGTGCGGCAAGCTGGGCCAGAAGGTGGCGGCGGACTGCGTGACCGCCATTGACGACGGTACCATCCCCAACGAATGGGGCAGCCTGAACATCGACGACGAGGGTACGCCCACCACCAGGCTGGTACTGATCGAAAACGGGATTCTGAAAAACTACATGATCGACAAGCTGAACGCCCGGCGCATGAACATGCCCATCACCGGCAGCGGACGGCGTCAGGGCTACATGTTCGCTCCCACCTCCCGGATGCGCAACACCTACATCGCCGCCGGGAATGACGACAACGACGAAATCATCGCCACCATGGGCGACGGCCTGTACGCCAGAAAAATGGGCGGCGGCAGCGTGGAGCCCACCACTGGCAAATTCAACTTCGCCGTGGATGAAGGGTATCTGGTCAAGGACGGCAAGATCGCCCATCCCGTGCGCGGCGCCAGCCTGATCGGACGCGGCAGCGAGATCCTGCTCAAGATCGACCGGGTGGGCAAGGACATGCAGATGGCCCAGGGCATGTGCGGCTCCATCAGCGGCAGCATCCCCACCAACGTGGGCCAGCCCATGATCCGCGTGAGCGAGCTCACCGTGGGCGGACGATAAGGAAGGGAGGAAAGAACCATGACCATCGAACAATTCATTCAGGCGCTGTTGGACGAAGCCAAGAAGCAGGGCATTGAAGCCGCAGAAATCTACCTTTCCTCCGGCGACAGCTTCCGCGCCATGTGCGTGAAGGGCGAAATCGCCAACTACACCGTACATTCCACCCGGGGTCTTTCCCTGCGCGGGCTGTACAAGGGCAAAATGGGCTACGCCGCCACCGAGGCCTTCGACGAAGAAGCGGTGGCTCAGCTGGTGCGCGCCGTGAAGGAAAGCGCCGAGCTGACCGAGGACGACGACGTGCAGGAAATCTACGAAGGCGACAAGGAATATCCCACCATCGACAACTACAATCCCGCCCTGGACGAGGTGCCGGAGCAGAAGAAGCTGCAGTTGATCCAGGACATTGAAAAGAAAGCCCTGGCGATGGATGAGCGCATCACCGCGCTGAACTACAACATGATTTCCACCAGCAGCGGCGCAACCCGTATCGTGAACTCCTACGGCCTGAACCTGTCCGCCCGGGACAACATGGCCGTGTGCTATGTCAGCGCCACCGCCAAGGAAGGCGAGCGGGTGTCCACCGGCAGCGGGTTCAAGGTGACGCGGAATTTTGACGAAATCCGTGCCGACGAAATCGCCAGGGAAGCGGTGGATGAGGCGCTGTTCATGCTCCACGCCGCGCCGGTGCCCAGCGGCACCTACCGCGCCGTCATCGACGCCAAGTGCATGCCCGATCTGCTGGGCGTGTTCGCGGGCGTGTTCTCCGCCGAAAGCGCCCAGAAGGGCCTGAGCCTGCTGGCGGGTAAGGAAGGCGAAATGATCGCCTCCGAAATCGTCACCCTCATGGACGACCCGCTGCTGCCCGGCGGCCTGGCCAGCCAGCCTTTCGATGCCGAGGGCGTGGCGACCTTCACGAAAGCCGTGATTGAAAACGGCAGGCTGACCACCCTGCTGCACAACCTGAAAACCGCGCGGAAGGCCGGGGTCAAAACCACCGGCAACGCGGCGAAAAGCGGCTATGCCGGGGCCGTGAACGTGAGCCCCAGCAACTTCTACCTAAAGCCCGGCGAAAAGACCCAGGCGGAGCTGCTCGCCGACATGGGCGACGGCCTGGTGATCACCGAGGTCAGCGGCCTCCACGCCGGCGCGAACCCCATCAGCGGCGACTTCTCCCTGATCGCCCAGGGATACACCGTGAAGGACGGCAAGAAGGATCAGCCCGTGGAGCAGATCACCGTGGCGGGCAACTTCTATCAGCTGCTGAAAAACATCCGTGCCGTCGGCAGTGACTTAACCTTCCCCGGCAGCCCCATCGGCAGTCCCTCCGTGGACGTGGGCGAAATCGCCGTGGCGGGAAAATAAAAGAATAAAAACCATGTGGGGGAAACCGCTCTTTGGAGGCCAAAGAGCGGTTTCCCCCACATCTGTATTCGAGAATGTATAAATTTTGTAACTGTTCAGTTGATGCTGTAACGCAGGGACGAGGGAGAACCCCTCTGCCCCCTGCGGGGGCACTTCCCCTGATAGGGGAGGCATAGATAGGCTCCCCTATCAGGGGAGTTGTCGGCAAAGCCGACTGAGGGGTTTCATTCATACTTTCTTATTGATGAAAGCATCCTGTATTCCCTTGCGACTGAACAATTACAAATTTACAGCATTTTAATCAGCATGTTCTTCTGTTCGTCCATTTCCAGGGCCAGCAGATGGTCCTTTTCCATCTGTTTCAGCACGTCGGAGAAGCGCTTGAACCCGATGGAGCGCTCGGAATAATCGGGATACGCAGCCTGGATGTCCGCCTTCAAAATGGAAGGGTTGATACGCTCGAAGCCGTCGTCCTTATAACGCTGCAATTGCTCGGTGAACGCGGCGCGCCAGGTGTCGGCGTTCAGCTTCTTCGCACTCGTTTCCTCCGGCGCGTCGGCGTTCAGGGACACCAGCACGTTGTAGTTGTCGTTCTTCACCCGGATGGTGCCGAACTTGGCGGCCAGCTTGTTCAGCAATTTTCCGAAGGACGCGCAGCCGAATGACTTTTCGTTGAAGTCCGGCCGCAGGCGCAGCAGCACGCCTTTCAGCTCGCTGGCATACATTTCGTCCTCGTCCGTCTGCTCGCTGAGGATGCCCTCCAGAATCTTGTTCAGGCCCGCGTCGTCCAGGGGCTCGTCCTTGCTCTGGGACTTGCGGGTGCGCTTGTCCCGGCTGACGGAGGACACGGTTTCCAAAAACTGAAACTCGTTGCAGGCGTTGATGAAAATGCTACTGGCGACCTCGCTGCGGCTGATGCCCAGCACGAACTTGCCCATGCTCTTTAAGCGCCCCACCAGCGGGGTGTAATCGCTGTCGCCGGACACGATGCAGAAGGAGTCGATCAGCGGGTTGGTGTAGGCCACCTCCAGCGCGTCGATCACCAGCATAATGTCGGCGTTGTTCTTCTGCGCGAAGCCGTACCGGATGGACGGCACCACGGTGAAGGTGTTGGACAAAAGCACCTCTTTCAGGTCGCTGAACCGGTCGGTGTAGCCGTACACCTTGCCCAGCAGAATGTCCCCGCGGATCTTTACTTTGTCCAAAATATTGTTCAGCGTGGCCGCCTTGGCCCCGCAGTTTTCCAAATCAACAAATAACGCGAAACGGGATGTGCTCAAAAACCGAAAACCTCCTTTTTTTCTGGGGGAACCGCTCTTTGGAGGCCAAAGAGCGGTTCCCCCAGACCCCTTCCGAGAAATCCATAAGGGTTTATAAAATATTTATGCGTGCGGGAAGAGTTACATGGTTGCCTGTTCAATCATTCCAATTCATCTTCATGCAGGGATGGCCTGTCAGGCATGGCCGCATTGTATCTGTCAATCAGTTTCGCCATTCCCGTGTAATCAAAGACCAATAAACGGTCTTCAAACTCCGCCGACCATTGCCATCTGGAACCATCGCTGTAATGATCATCGAAGGTATAAACTCCGTTTTCCACGCTGGCCATCCAATCCTGACCGTTTGAAATGTACGTCAGCCGCCAGTCATCCTCCACATATTCAAAGGTCATAAACCAGCTTTCCCCGGCTAACTCATCCCAAGCATCCGGGTTTTGCGCCATTTCCGCGTAATGATGAATCAGGATAGCGTCTCCGTCGTGGTAGGTATCTAAATAGCAGAAAGGTGGAAGCGGCGCGCAGGTAAACACCCGCTTCTCTTCATCGTTCATGGTGATGCGGAGGAAGGTCAATCCATTGTTCCCATAACGGAATTCCAGCGTCCTAAAATCGCTATCGCCCGCGTCGTTTTTCAACGGTTCTTCCGTCGGCTCCACGTCAAATGGCGGCCTGTCCGGCGCTTTGCAAATGACGCAAGGCAGCAAATTTCTGTATGCCTCGCTGTTGATTTCATCAAAGGGAATCGGCGTAAGCGGCCACCAATCCGGGGATACGGTAGGACATTCCGGGTCAGCGTGGTAGAATCGTCCGCCTCCGTTATTAAAATTGTAATAAACGTAAGCGGTTTCATCTTCTTCTGCGCTTTTACCCGCGTTGTTTTCCAGCGGTTCTTCTGTAGGCTGCGTGTCTAAGAGCGGTCTTTCCGGCGCATTACAGTGAACACAGGGCAGCAGGTTACTATATGTGCAGATAAAATCAAAGGAAATCGGGGACAAAGGCCAGTATTTAGAATTCACAGCCGGGCATAAACGGTCAGCATGATAATATCTGCCGCCTTGCGGATTATAATAAACATAGACAGTTTCATCTTCTTTCTCGGGTTCCTCCGGTTCAGAAGAGGGCATGACAGCAAAGGATTGAACAGGCAAATGCTCATATTCCTCAGGAGTAAGGCTATGGAGGAAAGTAAGGAATACCGGGTAATCAAGCTGTGACAGTTCCGCGTATGGAACCAAATCCTTCTCAGGCACTGCTTTTTCCACAATCTGTTCGCTGCGATACCATGCTTGGTCGTTTTCTTTGTTGATCATCTCGTATAACTTATATACCCACCCTTCCTCCTGCATAGTCAGCTGATGATAGGGACAGCGACCTTCCACAGCATCTTCAAAAGGAACGTCCAAAGCAGAGGCAAGCATAAATCCGCGCCCAGGCGTCCAAATGAATTGCAGGGAACGATAAGCCAGAAGCACATTCTCAACGGCCCCTGCTGTCGAAGGGATATATTTTTCCATTTTCAGCATGAAAAAGATACACTCTTGATTATCTTCAAGAGATATAGACCATGTAGTTACCGCAGCACTGGTAATAATGGAAGCAGGGATAGTATCGTTATACCCAGCGATTCGCCAGCTTCCGTCCAGATTCCGTTCCAGGGCCGTTAGTTGCGCCGTGTCCCCAGCCTGTGCAAGAATCATCGTGGCTTCCGGCTCATCCTCATTCCAATACTCTTTACCAGCCAGCAAATTTTCCGTCTCCCTGCCAGCATCCTGCATAGCTTTCTTTTGTTCTGGCCGCAGTTCAAAATCCATATCCGCCAGGGCAACGCTGCACAGCGTTAGCATTAGTACCGCTATCAACGCAACAAGAAAAGCTCGTTTTGTCATGAACTCCTCCATTTCCTAAAATTCTGTCAACTATGTTTCCAAGATAATATACGTTTCCCCTTTATCGTCTTTCTCGGAAGGGGGTGCGGGGGAACCGCTCTTTGGAAACCTCATCCGGCGCTTCGCGCCACCTTCCCCTGCGAGGGGAAGGCTTAGAGCGGTTTCCCCCGCAAAAACGTTCTTACACGTTAAACCTGAACAGCGTCACGTCGCCGTCCTGCATCACGTAGTCCTTGCCCTCGGAACGGACCAGCCCCTTTTCCTTGCAGGCGTTCATGCTGCCCAGCTGATGCAGCGTTTCAAAGGGCACGATCTCGGCGCGGATGAAGCCGCGCTCAAAGTCGGTATGGATCTTTCCCGCGGCCTGGGGCGCTTTGGTGCCCCGGGTGATGGTCCAGGCGCGGCACTCGTCCTCGCCGGCGGTCAGGAAGGAAATGAGGCCCAGCAGATGATAGCACTTCTGAATCAGCCGGTCCAGGCCGCTCTGGCCGATGCCCAGTTCCTGCAGGAATTCTTCCTTTTCATCCGGCTCCATCTGGGCGATTTCTTCCTCGATCCGAGCGGAAATCACCAGTACCTCGGCCTGTTCCTCCCGAGCGATGGCCTTCACTTGCTTCACGAAGTCGATGCTGTCCTCGTCCTCGGCCACCAGGTCTTCGGCGATGTTGGCGGCGTAGATCACCGGCTTGGTGGTGAGCAGGAACCAGCCCTTGACGATTTCCTTTTCCTCGTCGGTGAGTGGGCAGGTGCGGGCGGGCTTGCCGCTTTCCAGGTGCTTCAGCACCCGGGCAGCCAGGTCGGCTTCCTCGCCGTATTTCTTCTCACCGGTCTTGATCAGCTTCCGGGCCTTGTCCTCGCGCCTGGCGACGGTTTCCATGTCGGCAAAAATCAGCTCTAAGTTGATGGTTTCAATATCCCGGGCGGGGTCCACACTGCCGTCCACGTGGATGATGTTTTCATCCTCAAAGCAGCGCACCACGTGCACGATGGCTTCGCACTCCCGGATATGGGAGAGGAACTTGTTGCCCAGGCCTTCGCCCTTGCTGGCGCCCTTCACCAGACCGGCGATGTCCACAAATTCCACCGTGGCGGGTGTCACCTTCTTGGGGTGGTACATCTCGGCCAGGGCGGTCACCCGGCTGTCCGGCACGGCCACGATGCCTGCGTTGGGCTCGATGGTGCAGAAAGGATAATTGGCGGCCTGCGCGCCCGCGCCTGTAATGGCGTTAAACAAAGTGCTTTTCCCCACGTTCGGAAGTCCGACCACGCCCAGCTTCATACTGTAAAATCCCCTTTGCTTCTTACTTTCTCAGCGCTTTTCAGCCCTTGTATTATACGCTATCCCGCCCATGATTGCAAGCGTTCCCGTTTTTTCGATTGGAAAATGTAAAATTTTCCTGAACAGATTTGCCATTTTCATTTTTCGTGGTATACTATAAAATGACTTACCGGGCGTATTCCCGTAAGTCAACACCCAAGGAACACACGGAGGTTATCATCGTGAAGCTCAAGCGCGTTTTGTTGCTGGCGCTGGTTCTCTGCCTGGCGCTGACTTCCGCCCAGGCCGCGGAAAAGAAAAAGGTCGGGAAAACGATTTACAACGGCATCATCACCCGCCGTTTCGCCAACAGCTATACCAACGTTTATGAAAAGATGGATTCGGACAGCAGGGTCGTCCGCACCATGAGCCCCGGCAACAAAATCGAGATCGTGGAAATTACTCCCGGCTGGGTGGGCATCAAGCTGGGCGGCGACGTGGGCTATGTGCTGCGCCACCGCATCGATGTGACCGATAATCCCAATGCCGGCGCCGTGCCCGATTATCCCGTCACCCCCCAGGAATATTACACCGTGATCGATCGGGACGTGGAAGTGAAGGCGGAAAAGAGCATCGACAGCGAAACCCTCTCCACCCTCACGGAAGGCGCGCGGATTTCCATCTGCGGCATTGAGGAGGGCTGGGCGAAGGTCATCCACAAGCGGGTGTACGGCTATATCGACACCAACGACCTGACCGAGCTGTATCCCGTAGCGGACAGCGTGGAAACGGCGGACAGCAAAACGCCCATTTCGGTGTTCACGTCTTTCTATTCCAACAACCCTGACCGCATCGTGAACCTGACCCGCTGCTGCGAGCTGATCAGCAAGGTGCTCCAGCCCGGCGAAAGCATGAACTTCAACAACGTGGTCAGCCCCTTCAGCGCGGCCAACGGCTATAAGCTGGCCCCGGTGCTCAAGGACGGCGAAACCAAAATGGGCTACGGCGGCGGCTCCTGCCAGGTCAGCTCCACCCTGTGGGATTCCCTCATGCAGCTGCCCGGCATCACCGTGCTGCGCCGCAACCCCCACGGGGCCAACGCGGCCTCCTACCTGCCCCACGGAATGGACGCCGCTTCCGGCACCAACACCCAGAATTTTATCTTCCGCAACGATTTTGATTTTCCCATCCGCATCGAAGCGTCCACCCATGACCTGGCGCTGTTCGTAGCAATCTACAAGGAGACGACCTGAGCATGAAACGCATCCTGGCTCTGCTTCTGGCGATGCTGCTTTTGCCCCTTTCCGGGGCTTTTTGCTATGCGGAAAACAAGCCGGACACTTCCGCCCGGCTGTATTACGCCCGCACGCGCCTGGCCTGTAAATTTTTTACAGACTGGGAAGCCACCAACGGCATCAACCAGATCGGCGTAATTCCCGAAAACGTGCGCGTGGTGGTGCACGCGGTGAATCCTTCCTTCGCGCTGGTCACCTATGAGGCCGACCACAAAACGGGCTATGTGAAGCGCGTTTGCCTGGAAAACCCCAAGACCATCGACCCCACCACCACCCCGCCCTATGGCGTGGATTTCAACCATTATCTGGTCACGATCGACGCCCAGGACGCGCCGGTGTGGAGCACGCCGGGCGGCGGCGAAGCCCTCATCACCCTGCACCAGGGGGCGCGGGTGAGCCTGATCGGATTTGAGGAAGGCTACGGCAAGGTGATTTATCACCGCCAGTACGGCTACATCGACTCCCGGCTGCTGGGCGGCGTGACGCCCGTGTACGAAATCGCGGAGACCGCGGGCACCGACGCGCCGATCGCGTCCTACACGTCCTTCTACAAAATTACCACGGATGAAAGCAACCTGAACCGCATCAATAATATTCAGGTAGCCTGCGACAAGATGAACGTGTTCCCGATCTACGCGGGCACGGAGCTGAACTTCAACCGCGACATGGGGCCGTACAGCGCCAGGAACGGGTATCTCCCCGCGGGCGTGCTGGCTGAGGGCGGGCTGAACCTGGGCTATGGCGGCGGTACCTGCCAGGTAAGCTCCACGCTGTATAACGTGGTGCTGCAATTGCCTGGGCTCACCGTCCTGCAGCGCCGGGCCCACGGTGACAACGGTGCCAGCTACCTGCCCATCGGCGTGGACGCGGCCGTCGGCAACAACACGCTGAACTTCCGCTTCCGCAACGATTACCCCTTCCCCATCCGCATCGACGCCTCCGCCCAGGACGGCGCGCTGACCATCGCCATCTACAAAGCGATATAACGCCTGAAATAAACGCCGCCTTTGTGCCAGAATAAAGCGCAAAGGCGGTGTTTTTATACCGTTTGAATTGAATGACTGTTCTCTTCTTATCCTTTTCTCCTTCAAAATTCATAACTGTTCATACTATTGCTCGTCTAATACTAAACTCAAGCTAAAAATGTATCAGATTTGGGATGGATTTTACGCCTTGGCTAAGCTGAATGGAGGGAGGCGTAGCAGCGCTACGTTGACCGGAATGAAGCAACGCCATGGCGTAAAAGACACCCAAAGATGATATAGTTTTAGAT
>CADCJO010000060.1 GCA_902801765.1 uncultured Eubacteriales bacterium | reverse complement strand
TTCCTTACTGATCTGGAATCGGCTCATTTCTCATCACCCATTCCAGTATACCATACTTTTCCTTCTTTGTTAATACTTTAATTTGAGTTTAGTATGAATTCTAAAATATTGAAAGATTTGGGATGGTTTTTTTACCCTGGCTAAGCTGAATGAAGGGAGACGTAGCAGCGCTACATTGACCGGAATGAAGCAACGCCAGGGTAAAAAAGCGCCAAAAGATTCAATATTTTAGAGTGATAACAGTGTTGTTCTCAAGGACTCATTTCAAGACCAACGTGGAAGATATGCTGGGGCTGTTCGCCCCAGACCCCAACCAGGGTACTGAGTACCCTGGACCCGCAACTGGCGAATGAACGCAGTTGGGAAAAGCAGACAAGCTCCGCCTGCCGCGCTGGGGTGACGAAAAGTTTGAGGGCTTCTGGCCCAAGAAAGCCCGGGAACATCCGAGGGGGAAAGTGAACTTTCCCCTGCGGATGATTTCCTGGCTTTCCCCGGATGCAAAGCATCCGGGTTGGCGGCTTCGCCGCCGGGCCAGAAGCACCACGGCACCAAGCCAAACTTCCGCGTTCCTCCCAGCATCAGCGGGAACCAAGCAGATTTATTTACGCAAGCAATATCCGCTACTGAGGTCCAGGAGATTTTATACTAAACTCAAGCTAAAAATGTATCAGATTTGGGATGGATTTTACGCCGTGGCTAGAGGGAGGCGTAGCAGCGCTACGTTGACCGGAATGAAGCAACGCCATGGCGTAAAAGACACCCAAAGATGATATAGTTTTAGATTGAGTTTAGTATTATCTCCTGGTTCAGGGGTACAGGGGGCTGAAGAAGCCCCCTGCCTCGTCTTTGCTTTCACCCTTCACAGCAAGATTGTTAATAGTATAAATCACCATCAATAAAATAACGGCCCCCGCCTTGATTTCAGGGCGGGGGATTTTGTATGCATGAGGCGGCAGGAGATGATCGTTATTGCATGATGGTGACGGCGCAATCGCCGAGCGTCCCGGCGGACACCTTGCCGTTCAGCGTCACGCTGGTGCCGATGGCCAGGGCAGACAAATCGGACGCGGAGGAAAAGGGAATTTCCCAGGAGCCGTCATAGTAGGGGTCCTGGAGAACGCCGGGGCCCGCGATGCGCCCATAGGCGGTGAAGGCCTTGCCCTCAAATGCCTCCGGCCAGTACATAATATTCAGCAGCTGTACCCGCTCCAGGGTGTCGCTCATGGCGAGCATATGCAGTTCCGCAGTCGCCCCGGTGTACGTTTTCACCACGCCCATGTCGGCGTCTTTGATCCAGTAGCCGTCCAGCGCCGCTTCCTCCTTGGCGAAGGTGCCCGATACCGTAATCAGCGAGCCCACAGGGGGAAGGTTTTTCGTGTCCTTCGGCACAAATTCCCATTGCCAGTCGCAGCATTGGGTATTGTCCAGATACCCCCACACATAGTAGCGCGCCTTGCCTGCCCAGGCGTCCTGAATGACGGCGAACACCCCGTTCTTTGTTACGGGCATGTTTTCATACTGGGGGCCGTAACCGTTATAGAAGATGTTCTGATACAGCACATATTCCGGTTGGCTGATGATGACGGGGATTTCCGCCGTCGTTTGGATGCCCGCGCTGTCGGCGGTGTTCCCGCCGGAACAGGCTGTGCACAGAAAAGCAGTCATCAGGAGCATTGCAAAGAAGAAGCATTGTTTGTGTTTCATTTGTATCATGCCTTTCTGCGGTTCACGCCCAAACGGGCCAGGAGGGAGAAAACGAGGAACGCGGCGATATCCACCGCCACGATGGTGGAGCCTACGGGCGTGCTGCCCAGGATGGACACCAGCATCCCGATCAGCGCGCAGCTGACGGACAGGATGGCCGAACAGACGGTGACGCCCTTGAAGGAGCGGAACAGCCGCATGGCGCTGACCGCCGGGAAAATGATCAGCGCGGAGATCAGCAGCGACCCCACCAGGTTCATCGCCAGCACGATGATCACCGCCACCACCACGGCGATCAGCAGGTTGTAGGCCTCCGCCTTCACCCCGGCCGCCCGGGCGAAATCCTCGTCAAAGGTGACGGCGAAAATCTTGTTGTAAAACAGCAGGAAAATCACCACCACCGCAACGGACAGTCCGATGCACAGCCAGACCTCCAACTGCGTCAGCGTGAGGATGGAGGTGGAACCGAACAGGCTGGTGCACACATCGCTGGACACGTTGCTGGAGGTGGGGAACAGATTCAACAGCATATAGCCAATCGCCAGCGCGCCCACGGAAATCATGGCGATGGCCGCGTCGCCCTTGATCTTCGCGTTCTGCCCCGTGCGCAGCAGCAGCACCGCGCACAGAACCGTCACCGGCAGCACGAACAGCATTTCATTGGTCAGCCGCAGCACGCCCGCAATCGCCATGGCGCCGAAGGCCACGTGGGAAAGGCCGTCGCCGATGAAGGAAAAGCGCTTGAGCACCAGCGTCACGCCCAGCAGGGACGAGCACAGCGCGATCAGCGTGCCCACGATCAGCGCGTATTGGACGAAGGGCATAGCCAGATACATCTGCAATTGCTGAAAAACGTTCATGCGTCCTCTCCCCCTTCCGTACCGAGGAAGCGCCGGGCGGCGGCGCTGCGGATATATTCCGCCGTCGGGCCGAAAAACATTTCATGCCCCACGTGCAGGATGTGGCTGGCGTACCGCACCGCCGCGCTGATGTCGTGGGAGATCATGATGATGGTGACATGTTCTTTATGATTCAGTTCTTCAATCAGCTGATACATTTCCTGCGTCACCTTGGGGTCCAGCCCCGACACCGGCTCGTCCAGCAGCAGAATCTTCCGCGTGGCGCACAAGGCTCGCGCCAGCAGCACGCGCTGCTGCTGCCCGCCGGACAGCGCTCGGTAGCAGCGCCCGGCAAATTGCGTGATGCCCATTTTCTCCATATTTTCTTTTGCCAGCTGCTTTTCGGCGCGGCTGTAAAAGGGCCGCAGCCCCGCCCGCGCCTGGCACCCGGACAGCACGATTTCCCACACCGTGGCGGGGAAATCCTTTTGGGCCGCCGTTTGCTGGGGCAGGTAACCGATCTCATTTGCGCTCAGTCCGTCGCCGAAGGTGATGGACCCGTCGATCTGCTTTTGCAACCCTAAAATGGTTTTCATCAGCGTGGATTTGCCAGAGCCGTTTTCGCCCACGATGCACAGGTAGTCTCCCGCGCTGACGGAAAAATTGACATCTGACAGGATGACCTGGCCCTCGTAGCCCAGGGACAGGTTTTCAATCGTTAATTGCGGCATGGCGTCTTCTCTCTTTTCCTCAGTTTTCCGCTTCCCAATCCACGTCCGCGTCCACCAGATGGATATACAGCCAGTCATCCTCCAGGTAGGTTTCAAAGCGGCCGGTGACGGTCAGGTAAGTACCGGGTTCTGGATAGGCTTCCGGCCAGGCGTGGTCGCCCGCCCAGACAAACTCAAATCCCTGGGCGCAGCAGGCGGCGGCATCCGGAATGATACAGGAGGTATACACGATGCCGGTGTCCATATCCTCGAACACATCAAAGTATCCGGCCATGCGGATGATTTTTCCCACATAGGCTTCCGGGTCGGAAATCATCTGGTACACCTGAGCGTAGGCGATCGTGCCGCTCATCTGCGACAGGTCCAGGTCGATCGTTTCATACGGCTCCATGGTTTGCCCAAGCGCGGCAAACGGGAACACAAGCAAAGCGATGACGAGCAGCATAAGCACTGCTTTCTTCATAAAAAGATCATCCTCCATCAAAAACAGGCGGGAATGCGGAGCGCGCAAACGGCCCCCCGCATTCCTTCAAAAGTCAGTTCAGCGCGTCCCGCAGAACAATCAGGTTGCTTTCCATCAAGGACAGGTAGGCTGCGCCGTCCTTCACTTCCTGGGCGGTCACGCCCTGCATGGAATTCAGGGAAAGAATTTTCTGATTTTTGTTTTGCGTGGCGTTCACCACGGTTTCCGCGATGCGGGTCTTGGGGTTTTCGATGGTCAGCACGGCGGGCAGGCCCAGCTCATCCACCTTCTGCGCCAGGAACAGGATGGTCTGGAAGCTGGCCTCTGTTTCGGCGGAGCACCCGGCGAAGGCGGCGTAGTAGGTCAGGCCATAATCATCCGCTAGATAGCGGAAGGGGAACCGGTCGCCAAAGAGAATGGTTTTATATGCGGCGGCATCCACCGTCTCCGCGTACTGGGCGTCCAGGGCCCGCAGCTTTTCGATATAGCTTTCCGCATTTACGCGATACGGTTCGGCTTTTTCAGCGTCGATCTCCGCCAACGTTTCAGCAATGACCTTCACCAGCTTCTCCGCGTTCCGCAGGCTCAGCCACACGTGCTCGTCGGACTCGGCTTCTTCCTCTTCTCCTTCTTCTTCCTCAGCCTCCATGCCCTCCACGATTTCCTCTTCCTTCACATCGTCGCCCAGGACGTCCAGCAGATTGATGGCGGTCATGCTTTCGTTTTGCGCCGTTTTCAGTACGTCCTCCGTCCATTCGTCCGATTCACCGCCCACGTAAATGAATAGGTCGCACTGGGCGATGGTCAGAATGTCCTGGGCGGTGGGCTGGAAGTTATGCAGATCGACGCCGGAATCCATCAGCATCGTCACATCGGCGTCCTGCTCCCCGATGATCTGGCGAACCCAATCGTAAATCGGGAAAATGGTGGTGACGATTTTAAGGGGTCTTTCTTCGGCCATCCCCGCGGGCAGGGCCGTGGAAAGCAGGAAAAATAAGGACAGCAGCAAAGCAATCAGCTTTTTCATGATGAAATTCCTCCAATTGATTTTCTATTTTTTTCCATTTTCAGCACAGAAAAATACAAGGCAGCGAAAAACAGGAAAGAAATCCTTGTACGCAAACAAGGCTTCTTATGAGCGGTTTTCCGTTCCTTGCATCAAAAGAAAATCAATTGTTCAATTGTACCTTCCGGCCTACCAGGGTCAGCGGGAGGGCAGACTCCTGGACGCTGTCGGCAATGGTTTTCCGGCTGTCCGCCGCGGTGAAAGCGTTCAGCAGCAGCACGACGGCAAAGAAAACAAAAGCCGAAAGCAGCGCTTCCGTGCGAAGCATGGCGTGGCAGGTTTCGCAGCAGTGCTCCCCGGGGCAGCAGTGCCCGGCAGCGCTCACCAGATAGGCGGAGGAAACGAGCAGCATCAGCGCCATACCGACGCACAGCAGCAAAGCAAACATCCTTTTCCGGCCGCTCATGGTCATTCCCTCCTTTCTCTGTCTGTCCGTGATTGTACCACAAAACGGAAGCTTGTCAAGAAAGCCGCCCGTATTTTTTACATTTTCATCCATACGCTCTGTGACAGGTTATGCGCGTTTCCAGTTTCATGGGGGTTTTTTCGATCGTTTGCTTGACAATATACGTTCATTCGCCGTATAATATCAAGTGGAGAAGCAGCGGAACAGTTCTTTCATTTCCGCTCATAAAAAGAGGAGGAGTTTCCCATGGCTATTAAATTGACCATTGACGGCAACGGTGCTGTCAGCCATGTCGCGTATGCTTTCAGCGACGTAGCCGCCATCTACCCCATCACGCCGTCCTCCACCATGGCCGAGTACATCGACGAATGGGCCGCTCAGGGCCGCAAGAATCTGTTTGGTCAGCAGGTGCATGTTGCTGAAATGCAGAGCGAAGCCGGCGCCGCCGGCGCTGTGCACGGCTCTCTGGCCGCCGGCGCTCTCACCAGCACCTTCACCGCTTCCCAGGGCCTGCTGCTGATGATCCCCAACATGTACAAAATCAGCGGCGAATTGCTGCCCGGCGTGTTCCATGTGTCCGCCCGTGCTTTGGCCGCTCACGCCCTGAGCATCTTCGGTGACCACAGCGACGTGATGGCCTGCCGCCAGACCGGTTTCGCCATGCTGGCCTCCGGCTCCGTTCAGGAAGCCCACGACATGGCCCTGGTTGCTCACCTGAGCGCCATTAAGGGCAGCGTGCCCTTCCTGCACTTCTTCGACGGTTTCCGCACCAGCCACGAGATCCAGAAGATCGACGCGCTGGAGCTGGACGAAATCGCCAAGCTGGTTGACTGGGACAAGATCGCCGAGTTCCGCGGCCGCGCCCTGAATCCTGAACATCCCCATCAGGCCGGCACCGCCCAGAACCCCGACATCTACTTCCAGAACCGTGAAGCGGCCAACAAGTATTATGAAGCCGTTCCCGAAATCGTGGAATGCTACATGAACGAAGTGGCCAAGGTCACCGGCCGCGCTTACAAACTGTTTGACTACTACGGCGCTCCCGATGCCGAAGAAGTCATCGTCGCCATGGGCTCCGGCTGCGAAGCCATCCAGGAAACCATCGACGTGCTGCTCAAGCAGGGCAAGAAGGTCGGCGTGGTGAAGGTTCACCTGTACCGTCCCTTCTCCGCCAAGCACTTCCTGGCCGCCGTGCCCGCCTCCGTCAAGAAGATCGCGGTGCTCGACCGCACCAAGGAACCCGGCTCCCTGGGCGAGCCTCTGTTTGAAGACGTGGTGGCCGTGCTGGCTGAAAACGGCCGCAAGGACATCCAGGTCGTGGGCGGCCGCTATGGTTTGGGCAGCAAGGAATTCAACCCCACCATGGTTAAGGCTGTGTACGACAACCTGGCCGAAAAAGAGCCCAAGAACCACTTCACCGTGGGCATCAACGACGACGTGACCAATACCAGCCTCAAGCTGGGCGAGCTGTTCAACGCTGCCCCCGCGGGCACCGTGTGCTGCAAGTTCTACGGCCTGGGCTCTGACGGCACCGTCGGCGCCAACAAGAACTCCATCAAGATCATCGGCGACCATACAGATAAATACGCGCAGGCCTATTTCGCCTACGACTCCAAGAAGTCCGGCGGCCTGACCGTTAGCCATCTGCGCTTCGGCGACGTGCCGATCCGCAGCACCTACCTGATCGACGCGGCTGACTTCATCGCCTGCCACAATCCTGCTTACGTGACCATGTACGACATGGTGTCCTCCCTCAAGGACGGCGGCACCTTCCTGCTCAACTCCCAGTGGGAGCCCGAAGAAATGGACGAGCATCTGCCCGCCGCCATGAAGCAGCTGCTGGCCAAGAAGCACGCCAAGTTCTACACCATCAACGCCATCGCACTGGCCGCGAAGGTCGGCATGGGCGGCCGCATCAACACCATCATGCAGGCTGCGTTCTTCAAGCTGGCCAACATCATCCCCTACGAAGACGCCGACCAGTACATGAAGGCCTATGCCAAGAAGACCTACGGCAAGAAGGGCGACGCCGTTGTCCAGAAGAACTGGGACGCCATCGACATCGCTATCTCCGGCCTGAAGGAAGTTCCTGTTCCCGCTGAATGGGCCACCGCCACCACCGGCGCTGTTCCCGTCAAAGTGGAAGCCAGCGAATACTTCGACACCCTCATCCGGCCCATCCTGGCCCAGGAAGGCGACCAGCTGCCCGTCAGCGCGTTCGACCCCCGCGGCTTCGTGGAAACCGGCACCACCAAGTACGAAAAGCGCGGCATCGCTGTGAAGGTTCCCGAGTGGATTCCAGAGAACTGCATCCAGTGCGGCCAGTGCTCCCTGGTTTGCCCCCACGCCTGCATCCGTCCCGTGCTGGTCAAGGAAGGCACCGAAAAGCCCGAAGGCTTCGTGGTGGCCCCCAAGACCATCGGCAAGGAACTGGCCGGCTATCAGTACCGTATGCAGGTCAGCCCTCTGGACTGCACCGGCTGCGGCAACTGCGTGGAAGTGTGCCCCGCCAAGACCAAGGCCCTGGAAATGAAGCCCCTGGACGAACAGCGCAAGGAAGAAAAGAACTGGGAGTTCGCCATGAAGCTGCCTAAGCCCGAAGTGCAGATCAATCCTGCCACTGTCAAGGGCAGCCAGTTCCTGCAGCCCCTGTTTGAGTTCTCCGGCGCCTGCGCTGGCTGCGGCGAGACGCCTTACGTCAAGCTCGTTACCCAGCTGTTCGGCGACCGCATGATCATCGCCAACGCCACCGGCTGCTCCTCCATCTACGGCGGTTCCGCTCCCACCTGCCCCTACACCGTGAACGCCGAAGGCCACGGCCCCGCCTGGGCGAACAGCCTGTTTGAAGACAACGCCGAGTTCGGCTTCGGCATGAACCTGGCCACCGCGCAGCGCCGCGCCAAGCTGGCCGAAAACATCAAGGCCCTCATGGAAAAGGCCCCCGACTGGAAGGAAATCCAGGAAGCCGGTCAGGAATGGCTGGACAACATGGAAGACGCCGAAGGCTCCAAGGCCGCTGCCAAGAAAGTCATCGCCTGTGTGGAAGGCTGCAAGGACTGCGGCTGTGAATGCGACCCGCTGTGCAAGGCCATCTACGATGCCAAGGATATGCTGGTCAAGAAGTCCATCTGGATCTTCGGCGGCGACGGCTGGGCCTATGACATCGGTTACGGCGGCGTGGACCACGTGCTGGCTCAGAACCAGGATGTGAACATCCTCGTGCTCGACACCGAAGTGTACTCCAACACCGGCGGACAGGCCTCCAAGTCCACTCCCACCGGCTCCGTGGCGAAGTTCGCCGCCGCCGGCAAGCGGACCAAGAAGAAGGATCTGGGCATGATGGCCATGAGCTACGGCTACGTGTACGTTGCCACCGTCGCCATGAGCGCCAACCCCGCCCAGCTGATCAAAGCCATGATCGAAGCCGAGAAGTATCACGGCCCGTCCCTGATCATCGCCTACGCGCCCTGCATCAACCACGGTATCAACATGAGCAAGGCTCAGGCTGAAATCCGCAAGGCTGTTGCCGCTGGCTACTGGCCCCTCTACCGCTACAACCCCGATCTGGATCAGCCTCTCACTATCGACAGCAAGGATCCCACCGAAAGCTATCAGGACTTCATCCGCGGCGAAACCCGTTATCAGACGCTGCTCAAGATGTTCCCCGATGCCGCCGAAAAGCTCTTTGCCCAGAACGAAGAGGATGCCAAGGTCCGTCTTGCCAACTACAAGCGGATGGCCGGCAACTGATTCTCCATCGGAATCAACCAATAACAATTGGGCTGCTGTGCGAAAGCACGGCAGCCCTTTTATATCATCATCACGTCCCCTATGGCATGTTCTGACGGACCCCGTTTTCCGGCGCTCCGCATCCGGCAACGGCTGCGGGGCATTTTGTTTGTGATGAAAGGCTTGCCGCCGGTTTTTCCCTGTGCTATAATCACCGGGAGCAAACGGTTTCAAGGAGAATGCGTATGGATGCTTTTACGGTGGAAACGCTGTCGCTTCCACAGATTCGCGCACTGTACAGGGAGCGCATGACCCGGGACTTTCCGCCCGATGAATTAAAGCCTTTGGCTATGATCGAGAAGGCGCTGGCGCGGGACGAATATGTATGCTATGGCGCGGTGAACGGCGGCGGCATCCTGGCCTACGCGTATTTCGTGAAGCTGAAAGAGAACGGAAAGCCTTACGCGCTGTTTGATTATTACGCGGTCCGTCAGGAGATCCGCGACCGGGGCGTGGGCAGCCGGTTTCTGCAGGCGCTGATCGCAGGGCCGCTGCGGGAAATGGACTGCGTGCTGCTGGAAGTGGATGACCCCGACTGCGCCCAAACCCCGGAAGAAATGAATAAAAGAAACCGCCGCCTGGCGTTTTACCTCCGGAACGGTCTCAGAGACGCGGAAGCAAAGGCCACGGTATTCGGCGTGCAGTACAAAATCCTCACGCTCCCTTTGGGAAGCGCGGTATCGCGGCAGGAAGTCCGGCAAAAGTACGCTGCGCTGTACCGTTCGCTCCTGCCCGCCCGGATGTTTCGGGAGAACGTGTTCATCCATAACGACGAAGAATAAAGGAAGGTTGCGCCTATGCAGGTCACGCCGTACATGTATCTGATCGTGCTGCCGATGGTGTTTTTGGCGTCCACAGTGGACGCCATCGCGGGGGGCGGCGGGCTGATCTCGCTGCCCGCGTATTCTCTGGCCGGGCTGAACTATGACTTCGCCTCGGGCAACAACAAGTTTTCCTCCACCTTCGGCACGCTGATGGCGACCATCCGATACTACCGAAGCGGAAAGCTGCTGGTGATTCCCGCGCTGATCGCGGCGGTGGCGGCGCTGCCCGGCTCCTGGCTGGGTACGCGGGCCGCCATGGCCCTGGGCAACCGCGTGATGCAGATTTTTATGCTGTTTGCTATCCCCATCGTGGGAGGCTTGGTGCTGTTCAACCGGAAAACACAGGAGAAATCCCGACCTGTCACCAAGCGCCAGTATCCCATCTGCGTGCTGATCGGCTTGGCGATTGGGTTTTACGATGGTTTTTTCGGGCCGGGCACCGGTACCTTTCTGATCGTTCTGTTCACGCATCTGCTGGGCATGGACATGGTAACCGCCTCCGCTACCGCCAAGCCGGTGAACCTGTTCAGCAATATTGCTTCCCTCGCCACCCGCATCGCGGCGGGTAACGTGCTCTTCGCCCTGGCCTTTCCCGCCATGGCCTGCTCTGTGATGGGCGGCTGGCTCGGCGCAAAGCTGGCTCTCACCAAAGGCGCAAAACTCATTCGCTTCGTGATGATGGGCGTGCTGGCGCTGCTTACCGCGCGGTTGGCGATGGAATGGCTGTCGTAATGCAAAAGATACTATACTTATAACAGTCATGTTGTGAAGGGTAAAAAACAAAGACGAGGCGAGGGCCTGTGCGGCCCTCGTGCACCTGCACCAGGAGATTTCATCTCCTGGACCTCAAT
>CADCJO010000059.1 GCA_902801765.1 uncultured Eubacteriales bacterium | reverse complement strand
AGGAACGCGGAAGTCTGACTTGACGCCGTTATGCTTCTGGCCCGGCGGCGAAGCCGCCAGCCCGGATGCTTTGCATCCGGGGAAAGCCTGGGAAAATCCGGAGGGGAAAGTAAACTTTCCCTCTCGGATTATTCCCTGGCTTTCTTGGGCCAGAAGCCCTCAAACTTTCCGTAACCCCAGCGCGGCAGGCGGAGGCTGTTGGTACTCCCAACAACGTTATTTCGCCAGTCGCGGGTCCAGGGGGATCATCCCCCTGGCGCAGGTCTGGGGGCGCGCAGCCCCCAGCGTTCCCTTTGCTCCAATTGTAGGTAGTGAATTAAAGTGCCCTTTTATCATCATTGTGTATAAAAAAGGGAGAAGAACCATGGATTACACGATTGCGCCTGTATGCCAGGAAGAATTGGTGAAGCTGAGGCGGGAGCTGCATATGTATCCCGAACTGCGATGGGATCTGGACCGCACGGCAGCGCTGGTGAAGCGGGAATTGGACGCGGCGGGCATTCCGTATGAAGCGGACAAATATGGCCGGAACACCATCGTGGTCACGATCAACCCCCAGATCACCCGCTTTACCATCGGTATCCGGGGGGATATGGACGCGCTGCCCATTCTGGAAAACAATCACGGGAAACCCTACCGCTCCAGAAACGACGGGGTGATGCACGCCTGCGGCCATGATGCCCATACCGCCATGCTGATCGGCACGGCCAAGGCCCTGTATGCCATCCGCGATCAGCTGACCTGCCGGGTCAAGCTGCTGTTCCAGCCCTGTGAGGAGGGCAGGCCCAGCGGCGCGCGCACCATGTGCGAGCATGGGGTGATGCGGGATATCGACTGCATCATCATGTGCCATGTGAACTGCGTGGATCCGGTGCACGTGATTTCTTCCAATCCCAGCGTGACCAACTCCTCCTCCGTGGCGTTTACCATCACGCTGGAAGGGAAGTCCGTCCACGTGGCGTCGCCTCATCTGGGTATCGACGCGCTGGCGGCGGGGGTGAAAATCTACAACGGGATTCAGATGCTGGTGTCCCGTGAAGTGGACCCCTTCGATACCTGCGTCATGAGCGTCACCTGCCTGAATGCCGGGGAAACCGTTGCGGCCAATGCGGACAAGTGCGTGCTCAAAGGCTCCATCCGCTGCGTGCAGGACAAAACCATGGTTTGGGCCCGGGAGAGGCTGACGGAACTGGTGAAGTCCGTTGCCGAACAGAGCCGCACCACCTGGAGCGTGGAATGGTCCGGCGACCCGCTGCCCAGCGCCCACAACGACCCGGCTATGTATGAGGCGTTCGTTTCTTCAGCCCGCAAGGTGGTGGGCAATGACCGGGTGATCGTGCTGCCGCCCTCGCCCGGCGGAGAGGACTTTGCTTACTACGAAAAAGAAAAGCCCGGCCTGCTGTACGGCCTGGGCATGCGGAACGAGGAAAAGGGCTGCGTCCATCCCGCCCATACCAAGGATTGGGACATCGACGAGGACGGCCTGGAAACGGGCGTGAAGGTTTTCGTTCAGTTTGTATTGGACAACATGGGCGGCATCGACGGCATGAAAGATCCGAAGGGAGAGCAAAGCCATGGCTGAGAAGAAAACGTCCTTTTACTGCCAACTGGATTACGAGCATGTTCCCTATCCTTCGCCGGTGGGCGTGGCGAACGGCAACATCGCCAACAATGGCTGCGGCGTCTGCGCGGCGTCCATGGTGGCGGAAAACATGCTGGGTATTTCCTTTCCCCCGGAGGAGAGCGCCAAATTGGCGAAGGCCTGCGGGGCCCGGGAAGGGTTCGGCACCGATTTGTATATCTACGCGCCAGTGTTCGCGGAGCGCGTGGGCCTGAAGGTCAAGGTCACGGAGGACGCGCAGGAGGCGCTGCGCTTCCTGCAAGCGGGCAAAGGCATGGTGATCGCCAACACCTACGGCGACCGGCCCGAGCACATCGGCGTCTTCTCCGATTCGGGGCATTATATCGTATTGGCAGCTGCCCAGGGTACGGAGGTCAAGGTATGGGACCCCATGTACAAGGAAGGCAGCGGGCGCTACGACGTACCGGGCCGCAAGGGCAAAGTGCGCCTGGACGGCACCGACGCTTACGCCGATTTTTCAGAGATCGAGCAGGATTGCTTTGAACGGCCCTATTTCCTGTTCTGGAAGGAATAAACTTCGATCAAACAGAGGGGGGAAAAGCAAATGACTTGGTCATTGAGGACGTATCACGCTCCGGATTTTTCCATGGAACCGCTGGCCAGCGCGCCTGACGCGGCGCTCAGGGAAGCGCCCGCAGACGGCATCGCGCCGGATCACTTCCACGCCATGAGCATTTTCCCGGAGTATTTCAAAATCAACGGGCAATGGCTGCTGGCGGAGGAAAGCCGCATGGACTGCGTGCCGGTCTGGGAAAACGGACGCATCCAGGTGCGGGAATTCCGTCTGCTCAAAAAAGGCGATCATGTGGTCACCGGCCGAACCGAGGATGGAAGCGAAGGCATCTATGTGCACCCCGACGGCTTCCGGGAAGAAGCGGCGGTGCGGGATACCTTTGCTTTCCGGCAGAACCGTTCCCGGGAAACGGCCTTCTCCCGGGACTACGACGAATTGTACCCCCTGCTTCGGCATGACAGGACGAACGGCAAGATCGTGTGGGTCATGGGCCCGGCCTTCGCCTTCGATTATGACGCCCGCCGGGCGTTCTCGCGCCTGATCGAAGCGGGCTATGTGCACGCGCTGCTGGCAGGCAACGCCCTGGCGACCCACGACCTGGAGGCGGCTTATCTGAACACCGCCCTGGGCCAGAACATCTACACCCAAAAGCCCCAGCCCAACGGCCATTACAACCATCTGGAAACCATCAACCGGGTGAAGGCCTGCGGCGGAATCCCGGAATTTATCCGCCAGGAAAACATTGACAACGGTATCATTTACAACTGTGAAAAGCACCATATTCCTTATATCCTGGCCGGTTCCATCCGGGACGACGGGCCGCTGCCGCCGGTCTATGGCAACGTGTACGAAGCCCAGGACCGCATGCGCGATCAGATCCGGTCCGCTACCACGGTGCTCTGCATGGCCACCACCCTGCACACCATCGCCGTGGGCAACATGACGCCTTCCTACCGCGTGATGCCGAACGGCACGGTTCGGCAGGTGTATTTCTACTGCGTGGACATTTCCGAGTTCACCGTCAACAAGCTCAGCGACCGGGGCAGCCTGTCCGCCCGAGGAATCGTGACGAACGTGCAGGACTTCATCGTGACCCTCAGCAAAGGGCTGGGGCTCTAATGCCATTTTTTGTATGCCTTCATTTCCCGCTTGATTTCTTCCTTTGGACGGAAAGCGGGATGAGGTTCGCATATCAGCCGGCTCGCAATTGTCCGGCTGCTGGATGAAAAGGAAGAACTGGGCAGCGCTTATGCCGACGCGGGATTGGAAGCTCAGATGACTGCCCTGCGCAGTGACCCTGCGATCCTCCTTTCTGTGGAAGCCTTCCTCTACGCGGTTGAAACGCTGAATTCTCATACGAATTGCCATGCTGTGCGAACACGGCATGGCAATTCGTATAGAATCAGCGGTCGTCCGACGCCTCCTGTAAAAGGAATCGGTTCATGAATCGCTGCGGCAGGAAACAACGCGGGCGAACGCTGCGAATAGGCGGTGAAACTGCTTTTCAGCCCGGCACAGCGTCGAAGGGGTGCAGCGGCGTCACAGAAATTGCAGCAATTGGACTATGCATCCGGCTCGCCCAGGTTCTTCCATCCATACCGTCCAATGGATATTGCCATGGAAATCTCACTGACAGCCTCGTCCAGGACTCCGGCCCAGGAGCCGACGATGATGTCATAGATGATCCATAAGGGGGAATTGACCAGCATGCCGGCCAGCCTGATTTTCCTGGCGTTATGGGTATATCCGCCGATGGTGGACGCGATGTTTGCCGCCACTGGCAGCAGCGAAATCCAGCCCGACCATGTAAACACCAGAGTCAACACCTGCATCAGGCAGATAATGGCGCACATCTGGGGTTTCTGGCCAAACTTCCATCGGCTGCCCAGGCAGAAAGATCGAAAAACATTGATGATATAGCTGATTCCGCCTGTTATCGCGCCTAACAGCAGCAGATGCACGGTGTAAAACAGGTAGGAAAGAAATTGTATACGAAATAGATTCCTGTTGTTTCGGCATTGATACGATGCAAAGTACAGCAGGGTGCCCATGAAGCCGATTGCCTGCACGAAAAAAGCGTTTGCTTCCATATCCGGGAAAACCTTTCTGCATGATATTTTCCGCCAATGCTTGATGACGGTCAGGCCGTTTTCGCGCATCACGGGAGAGCGAAGGGAAATGCTTCGCACACCACACGATCTTCATGTGCCGTTCAAATAAGCTGAAACTGATACCATCATTTTATTCTTATCTTTCTCCTGTGTCAAGGTTCGTCCCCGGATTCTCGCGCGCGCACACAATATTATTCCGTCATGCAGAGTCTGCGGTGAATCAACCGCATGAAAACAGTTTGCCGTAACAGAAGGTTTATGGTATAATTTTTTATAGAGGATCCGGGGTGTGCGCCTGCATCCCTGCGATGGATCAGGCAGAGCAGAAAGCGGAGGAACGCCGCTGGGCAGGAGGAGATACAAGTGAAACAAAGAGCGATGGATGTTAAATTAGTCGTCCGGCCCATTATGGGCTGGCTTACCCATTCTCACTTCTGGGAGGGTCCCTGCCGCGCGGGGCGCGCGGAAGACCTGACGCCCGAAGCGGAAACCCGCGCAGCGGACGGCGCCTTTGAGGCTGCGAAAAAGCAGCTGGAGGGCGTGACGGACGAAATTGAGTTTCTGGAACCTGTCGACGCGCGTTACGACGAAAAATTTGTCGTGGGCGAGGATGTGTTCGCTCAGATTGAGCAGGACATGGAGAAGGTGGACTTTTTCCTGTGCATGAACTGGCGCATCCCGAAGCTGGAGCGCTATCGCAAGCCTATCGTCATCCTGCAGAGCGGCAACGAGGGCATCGACTTCGCGGCTTACTGCCGTTCCATCGGCGTGGAAGCTCATGTTTGCATGGATGTGAAGGATTTGAACGAGCTTGCCCACGCTTTATGGGTGCGCAAAGCTGTGGCCAATACCCGGGCCCTGGTGCTGACTGCGGGCGGACAGCCGACCTTCGGCATCCAGAGCCTGATCCGTGACCCGGAAATCCTCCGGCAGAGATACGGCTTTGAGGTCATCAAGCTGCCGTTTGCCGCCATCATGCCTTATATGGACGCGGTCACGGATGAAGAAGCCCGCCCCATTGCGGACAGGATCGTGAAGGGCGCGAAGGACGTGAAGGTGAACACTGACTGGTTCATCAACGACATCAAATACTACTTGGCTGCCAAGAAAATGATGGACGTGTACCAGTGCAACGCGTTCTCCACGTCCTGCCATGAGCTGTGCACCTCCGAGATTCCCCAGAACCGCAAATTTACCCCCTGCGTGTGCCATTCGCTGCTGAAAGGCGAGGGCATCCCCAGCGCCTGTGAAGAGGACCTGAACGCCCTGATGGCCATGCTGATCATGCAGTATGCCGCCAACCGCCCGGCGTTTATGGGCAATCCCAGCTTCGAGGGCGAAGAGCTGCTGTGCATCCATCACGCGGTTCCGGCGCTGTGCATGAACGGGTATGGCACGCCGCCGCTGGAGTACAGCCTGTGGGCGTTTACCGGCCAGGGGTTCGGCGGCAAGCTGCAAATCGACTTTACCCAGAACAAGGACGACTGCGTCACCCTGGGCCGCTTCAATCCGGCGGGGGATACCATGTGCGTCAAGGTGGGCGAGGTGGTGCGCTCCACGTTCAACGAGGTATATTGCAGTCCCTATTATTATATCAAGATGGATAACGCCCGGGAATTCATGCACAATCTGGCCGGCTTCGGCCACCATCAGGTGCTCATTTTCGGCGATTACATGAAACTGATCAAACGGATCGCCAGGCTGATGAACTTCCAGGTGCTGGAGGGCTGAGGATGATTTACCTGAATCAGGCGGCGTCCACCTGGCCCAAGCCGCCGCAAGTGCTTAAAGCGCATGCGGCGGCCCTTTCCGCTGTTCCGGCGGGACAGTTTCGCGGCGGCTCTGCGGAAGCGGCGGACGGGATGGAGGATTGCCGCAATCGGCTGGGAACGCTGCTTGGCATTTCTGATTTTGAACGCATTTACTTTTCTTCCGGCGCGACGGATTCAGCCAATGCGGTGATCTGCGGCCTGAAGCTGAAAGGCAGGCGCGTGTTTGCGACGCAGACGGAGCACAACAGTATCCTGCGCCCCCTCCTGAACCACAAAGACCGGGTGGGCCAGGTGGACATCGTGCCCTGCGACGCGCTGGGCCGGGTGAGCCCGGAACAGGTGGAAGCCATGCTGGACACGGATACCGCCGCGATATTCCTCAACCATTGCTCCAATGTCACGGGCATGATCCAGGACGTGAGCGCCATAGCGGAAATCGCGCACAGGCACGGCGCGCTGCTTGTGCTGGACGCAGCCCAGAGCGCGGGCTGCATACCGGTAAAGGGGGACGCCTGGGGCGTGGACGTGTTGGTTTTTACGGGCCACAAAAGCCTGTTCGGGCCGCAGGGAACGGGTGGGTATTATGTCCGGGAAGGCATCCCTTTTTCGCCCTATCGCTACGGCGGCACGGGGCGTGACAGCCGCCAATTGATCTACGAATCAGGGAACTATGAATTTGAGCCCGGCACGCAGAATCTTCCCGGCATCGCCGCGCTGGCGGCGGGTGTGGCATACGTGCTGGAGGAGGGCGTCGAACAGATTGCCTGCAAAGAAGGGGCGCTGATGCAAAGGCTCCGGGAGGGGCTTGGGGCGATTGAACGGGTGCGTTTGTACGGCGATGCGCGGTGTTCCGGGCCGATTTTGAGCTTCAATATAGACGGACTGAAACCGGCTGATGCCGCTTACATTCTGGAAGGCGGCTATGGAATACGGGTAAGGGCCGGGCTGCACTGCGCCCCGCTGATTCACCGGGCGATGGGCACCGAAGAATGCGGCACCATCCGCGCAAGCGTTTCCAATATGAACAACGAAAAAGATGTTGACTGCCTGATCCGCGCCGTTCGGGAAATCGCGGAAAGCCTGGAGGATGCGCATGAAGATCATTGATAAAATAGCGTCCCGGGAGCGGTGCGCCGAGGCGGGCTGGTACGCGTGGGATTTCATCCTGGATCAGCCGATGGACGACGCATTTATCCTGTCGCTGCGTCCGCTTGGCAGCTTTGTGTATCTTTCCATGCTGTCCAAACCGTTTTTTAAAATCGAATCGGATTACCGTCTGATCAAGGGTCTGCGGGGCGACAATTTCTTCCGCGTGGCGGTGCATGACGCGTACCGGGACAAGCTGGCGGAAGTGGAAGCGCTGGTGAGCCAAGGGAAGACGGAATAATGAAAACAAAGAAGCGGCCTTTCAGAGAAAAAGGCCGCTTATCAACGTACGTTTTTTCAAAATGGAAAAAGCCGGATGCTTCCGGCGCTTTACGGGCGGGGGAGTGACGCGCTCATCTGAGTTCCCGTTTTTTCAGATCAGCCGCCATTCTGCTGCCTCACCGGCTGGGATTCTCCATTCCCTGCCGTTTCCCCGCAGGCGGATTTCTCCGCTTCCGCCGCGGCGTACGGTGAGATGGGTCAAAAGGCCATCGGAAAAATCAAAATCTAACGTTACGTCGCCGGGAGCACGCAGGCCGCGAACGCTGCCCGTTTTCCAGTCATGGGGCAGGGCGGGCAGCACCGTGATCCAGCCCTCCCTTTCCTGCAGGAGCATCTGCCCGATGGCTGCGCAGGCCCCGAAATTTCCGTCGATCTGGAAAGGCGGATGGGCGTCCAGGAGACTGATGTAGCTTCCGCCATGGTTGAGGTTGCAGGCAGTGCCTGCCTCCACCGGCTGCAATTGGCGGCGCAGCAGGCGAAGCGCATGGTCGCCATCTCCAAGGCTTGCCCAAGCGGCGGTTTTCCAGGCCAGGCTCCAGCCTGTGCCCTCGTCCCCGCGCAGGAGAAGCGATTGCCGGGCGGCCGCCCGCAGCTTTTCATCCGTCCCTTCCCCGGGATACAGGGCGTACAGATGAGAAATATGCCGGTGCTCTGGCTCGGCTTCCACAAACTCCCTTTCCCATTCCAGCGCCTGGCCCTGACTGCCGGTTTGAAGAGGGGCCAGCCGGGCAAGGGCTGCTTCCGCTTCCCGGGCCATGGGTTCCTCCAGGCGTAAACGGCGCAGGATCAGCAGGTAGTTTTTGAACACCTCTCCCATGATTTGCGTGGTCATGGCGGCCCGGGCGGATACCCGGCATTTTTGCCCCTGATTCCAGAACTGATTCTCCGGGGAAACCGCCGGGGCGATGGTGAGAAACCCATCCTGATCTTCCACCGCCGTGTCCAGGAAAAAGCGTGTCACCAGCCGATGGGGCTCCAGCGCCCAGTCCCGGAGGAACTGATCATCCGGGTGATAGCGGTCGTGCTCCATGAGATGCCGAAGCAGCCAGCCCAATCCCAGCGGCCAGAAGGCGCAGCCCGCAAAACCCCGGTACTGCTCACCCACGGGATTGGAAAGCCGCCAAAGGTCCGTGTTGTGATGGGCCACAGCACCCCGGGCTCCATAATGCGTTTGCGCGGTTTTCCTGCCTGTCCTGCACAAATCGGCGATCAGGTGAAAAAGAGGCTGGCACAGTTCCGGCAGGGCCGCCTGCTCTGCTGCCCAGTAATTCATCTGGGTGTTGATGTTGATCGTGTAATTGCAGCTCCAGATAGCCCGGACGTCCTGATTCCAGATGCCCTGCAGATTTGCCGGTTCCCCGCCGGGCCGGGAGGACGCGATGAGCAGATACCGCCCGAAATGGTACAGCAAGGCGCACAGCCCAAGATCGTCCGATCTTCCGGCGCGCAGGCGCTCGTCCGTAGGCATATGGTCGTATGCGCCGTCCCCCAGCGTCAGAGACACTCTGTCAAACAGGGCTTGGTAATCCGCCGTGTGACGGGACAGCGCCGTCTCCCAATCAAGGCTCGCCGATTTTTCCATATCCTCCTGGCATAAGCGCTTTTCATCCCGCCCGTCCACAAAAGGCTGGCGGTCGTATCCGTTGAAACTGGTGCGGGCGACCAGGCGGATTTCCACCGCGTCCGCCCCTTCCGCCCGCAATCCGCCGGGATAGGCCAACACGTGTCCACCCTCAGCCGTCATGGTCATCAAAACCCTGGCCCGCATCCCTCTTTTTTCCGGAGCGTCCTCATACTGAATGGGATCGTCGCAGGCAATGTAGGAGGGCACGACGTTGGAAGGGGCGAGCAGATCCATCCAGGCCCGACAGCCCTGTGCTTCCGTATTTCCCCGCAGGGAGGTTTTCAGCAGAGCATCCAGGTTCAATGCGCCGGGTCTGTCCGCTGTGATACGAAGAAACAGCGTCTGATCGGGAAAGGAAACAAAGGCTTTGCGGGTATAGCGCACGCCGCGCAGCACATACTCCGTTTCATGCACCGCCTGATCCAGCCGCAGCCGCCGGATCAATGCTGCTGCTTGTCCGCCTTCATGATGCTGAAGCACCAAATCTCCCAAGGGCAGATAGCTTTGGGTGAACTGGCCCAGCAATTGATCCTCCACCAGGGTCTGGGCCCGGGAAAAATCCCCTTTCAGGGCCAGATCACGGGCCTCCTGATAATAAGCCGCCGCCCCGGGCCGGTTGGTTTCCTTGGGGTAGCCGGACCAGAACGTTTCCTCGTTCAGGGCGATTCTTTCCTCCCAGCCGCCGCCGAACAGCATCGCCCCCAGCCGCCCGTTTCCCAGGGGCAGCGCTTCTTCCCAGTGCCGCGCCGGTTCACGCATCCAGATTTGCATATCCATCATTTGACCTCATAACAATTGCTTTGGTGATGAAGGCTATTGGGCACTTTAATACACTGGGGGTTACGCTGGGGCTGTTCGCCCCAGACCCCAACCAGGGTCCTGAGGACCCTGGACCCACAACTGGCGAATTCACATCGTTAGAATAAACGAACA
>CADCJO010000058.1 GCA_902801765.1 uncultured Eubacteriales bacterium | reverse complement strand
GGAAATCGCCTGGCAGCTCATGGATGCCATCAGCTTTATCGTGGTGTTCCAGGCCATGAATTCCATTCTCACCAAGGGCGTGCTGCGGGCAGGCGGGGACACCCGCTTCCTCATGGCGGGAGATATTCTGTTCCTGTGGGTCGCCTCCATTCCTCTGGGCATGCTGGCGGGCTTCGTGTTCCATTGGTCGCCCTTCTGGATTTACACCATGCTGAAAATCGACCAGATCATCAAGTGCGTGTGGTGCTTCTTCCGCCTGCGCAGCCGCAAGTGGATGAAGAAAATCCGAACAGCGAATGATTAGGGCCCAACGGACGAATACTGCATCCACTGCCAGCACGATATAGCTTCCGCCTGCATGATGCTCCGTTCCCTGCGCGGAATCAATGCCGCCGGTTTTGCACTCATAGGCGATGAACAGGCAGGCGCAGCCCGTTTCCTCCTGAATATCCAACCGAACAGCAAAATGCGATGATGAATCATATAAAAAGAGCAGCCCGACAATGAGCCGCTCTTTTTCAATGTAGATTCAGCGATAGATCAATTCATTCAAAATGATTTCTTCTGCTCTGCTGATACTATTGCTCGTCTAAAATATTGAAAGATTCGGGATGGATTTTTCGTTCTGGCAAAGCTGAATGAAGGGAGACGTAGCAGCGCTACGTTGACCGGAATGAAGCACAGTCAGGACGGAAAAGACGCCCGAAGATTCAATGGTTTAGACGAGCAATAGTATGAGGATTCCATTCATCCTTCGTATCCATTCCAGGAGGATTCGCCCTTAATCGCCCAGGTCATCGCCGTTTGAAGCGATGACTTTTTTGTACCAGTAGAATGAATCCTTGCGCTCCCGGGTCAAGTCTCCGGTGCCGTCATCGAACTTATTCACATAGATAAAGCCGTAGCGCTTCGCCATTTCGCCGGTAGACGCGCTGACCAGGTCGATGCAGCCCCAGGGAGTATAGCCCATCAGGTCCACGCCGTCCCGAACGGCTTCCTTCATTTGCTCAATATGGGCGCGTAGATAGCCGATGCGGTAGCTGTCGTGAATCTTGCCGTCCGCGTCCTTCTGATCAAACGCGCCCAGGCCATTTTCCACGATCATCAGGGGGATGCCATAGCGGGCGTAGATTTCATTCAGGGCATACCGCAGACCCTTGGGATCGATGGTCCAGCCCCAGTCGGAAGCCTTGAGATAAGGATTTTTCGGGCCGAACATCAGGTTGCCGGTTCCGCCCATCGCTTCCTTGTGGGTGGTGACGCAGTGGGAGGAATAATAGGAGAAGGTGTAAAAGTCCACGGTGCCTTCCCGGAGAATCTCCGCGTCCCCGGGCTCCTGCTGAATGTGGAGGCCGTTGTCTTCCCAATAGCGTTTGGCGAAATGGGGATAAGCGCCCCGCACCTGCACATCGCCGCAGTACCAGTTCATCAGATTGGTATCCCGCTGGTTCGCCAGGATGTCGTCGGGGTCGGGGGTGAGGGGATAGCCGACAGAATAGGCGATCATGTTGCCCATGCGGAAGCGGGGATAGTGTTCGTGGGCATATTTGACGCACAGGGCGCTGGCCACCAGCATGTGATGGAGCGCTTGGAAGCGCGACTGCTTATTGTCCGGCAGTCCGTGCACCGGGCCCTCGTAGCCCCGGAAGGTGCCGGTGCTCAGCACCGCGCCGAAGGGCAGGGTGCCGATATTGATTTCATTGAAGGTGAGCCAGTAGCGCACCTTGTCCCGGTAGCGTTCAAACACCGTGCGGCAGTAGCGCATGAAGCAGTCGATCAGGTCGCGGCTCTCCCAGCCGTTATATTTCTCCACTAAGGCAAAGGGAAGCTCATAGTGGGACAGGGTGACCAGCGGCTCGATGCCGTGCCGTTTGCAGCAGTCGAACACCCGATCGTAGAAGGCCAGGCCCGCTTCGTTGGGCTCTTCCTCCATGCCGGTGGGATAGATGCGGGTCCAGTTGATGGACAGGCGGAACACGTTGAACCCCATCTCCGCGAACAGGGCGATGTCTTCTTCATAATGATGATAGAAGTCAATGGCCTCGTGGGAAGGATACAGGCGGTCCGGGCGGATCGCGGCCGTCACCCACTTGGGCACCGTGTGGGAGCCGTTGGTGCACATATCGGATACGGAGGGGCCTTTCCCGTCCACGTTCCAGGCGCCCTCAAACTGATTGGCCGCCGTAGCTCCGCCCCACAGGAAATCCTTGCGCAATACAGACATGGATGCAACACCTCTTTCAAATTGCTGACGGCCAAGCGCCGTTGTTTTCTTTCATTCATTGTAATCTATTCCCGCTGCCATTGTCAAGAAACGGAGAATTTATATCGCGCCCTGCGTGAAATCGCAGACATTCATATTGACAGGCATTCGCATCTTTGCTATAATGTATAAAAATCATTGAGTTCGTCCCAAAACCGGCAGCTTGAACGAAAGCACCGCATCCTCCCCGCCCATTGGTATCGATCATGCGAAGCCGCTTTCCGGTCTTCCCATGACGGATATAGATCGTTTTTCCAATCTATTACAGGAGGTAAAGAACATGAACAAATGGCTTTCCCTTGCCCTGGCGCTGATCATGGTGCTCTCCCTGTGCGCCTCCGCCCTGGCGGATGACACCGCCTTCGGCGCGGTGGATCAGCAAACCTACCCCCTCACCCCGGAAAAGGTCACCCTGACCATGTGGTATCCCAACGGCGGCTCCATGGGCAGCCTGGCGGATTTCAACGACGGCGAATTCTGGCAGTGGCTGGAAGAAAAGACCAACGTGCATATCGACTTCATCGTTCCCCCGTCCGGCAGCGTGACCGAGAGCTTCAACCTGCTGTTCGCCGGGGATGAAATGCCCGATATCATTGTGGCGCAGCCCGCGAACCAGTGCTACCGCGATGGCATGGACGCCGCGATTGACGACGGCTATTTCCTGGACATCGCCCAGCATCTGGACTGGTGCCCCAACTACGTCAGCTGGATGGATAACCTGGAATACGCCAAGAAGGACTGCTACACCGACAGCGGCAAGATGTACGGCCTGTGGGGCTTCTGGCTGAACATGGAAGACGGCTATGCCGACCAGGGCATCTCCATCCGCAAGGACTTCCTGGACAAGGTTGGTAAGGAAGTGCCCACCACCTACGCCGAATGGGAAGACGTGCTGACCGCCTTTAAGGATCAGCTGGGCATCGCCGCTCCCTTCTACACCAGCAAGTACGGTATCGACTACGGCGAGTTCATGGCCGGCTACGGCATCGCTCCCTACTGGTACATGGAAGACGGCGCGATCAAGTTTGGCCCCATGCAGGATGCCTACAAGGAATACCTGACCATGATGCACGACTGGTACGAGAAGGGCCTGCTGGACCCTGATTTCTCCACCCGCCAGTCCACCGGCGTGGCTGCCGATAACGACATGATCCTCAACGACAAGATCGGCGCCCTGATCGACTGGGGCACCCGCATGACCGACGCTTACGTCAGCCGCGGCGCCAGCAACCCCGATTTCTGGGCCGTTGCCGCCAAGCAGCCCAAGAAGAACGCTGATGATCCCGATCCCGCCTTCCGCGTGGCCACCAACAACTACCACGCCATGACCAATTACTGCCATTCCGTCAGCGCCGACAGCAAATACGCCGAGCTGGCCGTCCGCTGGCTGGATACCTTCTATGCCGCCGATAACTTCTGGAACGCCAACTACGGCATCGAATCCGAGGAAGGCCGCGTGTGGTACAAGGCCGAGGACGGCCACCGCATCGGCAATTATGATTTCCGCTACAGCAATCCCGATGGGTTGGATTCCGCCACCGTGCTGGTGAAATACTGGTCCAAAAACCCGCCCATCCGCGTGGAAGCCGCCCAGATCGAGCAGATGCCCGGCGAGCGCTCCATCGCCCACAAGATCTGGACCACCTACGAGCCCAAGAACTTTATCCCCACCAACCTGACCATGACCGTGGACGAAGGCACCGAGTATTCCAGCCTGTACACCGATATTCAGACCTATGTGCAGGAATGCAACGTGAAGTTCATCATGGGCCAGATGAGCCTGGATGAATACGACGCGTACCGCGAAACCCTGAAGGGCATGGGCATCGACCGCTGCATCGAACTGCAGCAGGCGGCCCTGGATCGCTACTTCGCCCGCTGATCAGCACGTGAACCTGAATGGGAGCGGTGACGCAAAGCCGCTCCCTTTTCAAATCGACTTTGGGGGTGCTCTCCGTGGCTAAAAGAACGAGAGGCCAGATCCTCCAGCCAATCGGCAAAAAACGGAGCTGGGGCGAAATCGTGGCCCGGGATTTCCGGGTCAACTGGGCAGTTTATGTGATGGCCCTGCCCGTACTGGCTTACTTTATCATCTTCAACTATATCCCCATGACGGGCATCATCATGGCGTTCCAGAAGTTCCAGATCAAAAAAGGAATCTGGGGCAGCAAATTTGTGGGCCTGGCCAACTTCGTCCGTTTTTTCAATTCCCCTTACGCCTGGCGGCTGATCCGCAACACGCTGCTCATCAGCTTATACGGCCTGGCCTTTTCCTTTCCGCTGCCCGTGGTGTTCGCCCTGTGCCTGAACGAGGTGCGCAGCACGAAATTCAAGCGGATTACCCAGACGATTTCTTACATGCCCTATTTCATCTCCATCGTGGTGGTTGTGGCCATCCTGTTTGACTTCTGCAAATCGGAGGGAGTTCTGACCATGCTGGCGAAGAAGTTCGGCTGGTCGGGCGGCGCGCTGATCTCCGCGCCGCAATGGTTCCGCACGCTGTACATCGGCTCCAACATCTGGCAGCATTTGGGCTATAACAGCATCATCTTCATCAGCGCCCTGGCCGCCATCGACCCGCAGCTCTATGAAGCCGCTACCATCGACGGCGCGAACCGCTGGCAGCAGACCCTTCATGTGACCCTTCCCGGCATCGCCACCACCATCGTGGTGCTGCTGATCCTGCGCCTGGGGTCGATCATGGGCGTGGGGTATGAAAAGATTATCCTGATGTATTCTCCCGCCACATACGAGACGGGCGACGTCATCGCCAGCTACGTTTACCGTGTGGGCCTGGAAGACGCCGACTATTCCTATTCCACAGCCATCAACCTGTTCAATTCGCTGGTCAATCTGCTCGTGCTGTTCCTGGCTAATCAGATGAGCCGTCGCATCAGCGATACCAGTCTGTGGTAAGGGAGGGCGAAGCATATGCTGAAAAGAACAAAGGGCGAAAAAATCTTCGCCGTCTTCAATACCATCGGTCTGGTGCTGCTGAGCGTCATCTTCGTCGTGCCGATCTGGCATGTGCTGATGGGCTCGATCAGCGACCCGCTGAAAATCAGCGCCCATTCCGGCCTGATCCTGGCTCCCCTGGGTCAAATGACCCTGGGCGGCTACAAGCTGGTGTTCAGCAACGCGTCCATCGTCCGTTCCTACGGCTACACCATCCTGTATGTGACCGTGTCCACCAGCATCGGTCTGGTGCTCAACATTCTGGCCGCCTACGTGATGAGCCGGAAAAACCTGTACTGGGGGCCGCTGTTCTCCATTATCGTGCTTTTCACCATGATGTTCCACGGCGGCCTGGTGCCTACGTTCATGCTGGTGCGCAACCTGGGGCTGCTGAACACCATCTGGGCGGTCATCCTGCCCAGCGCGGCGAGCGCCTATAACATCATCATCATGCGCACCTCCTTCGCAGGCATCCCGGACGAACTGCTGGAGGCGGCGCGCATCGACGGCGCGGGGCACTTCCGCATCCTGATGCAGATCGTGCTGCCCGTCAGCAAGGCCATCATCATGGTCATCGTGCTCTTCTATGGCGTGATGCACTGGAACGAATGGTTCAACGCCTCCATTTATCTGCCCAAGGCGCGGCCCAAATATCCCTTGCAACTGGTGCTGCGCGAGATTGTGCTGCTGTCCTCGGAAAACAGCATCGTCGCCGACGCCGACGGCCAGGACGTGATGATCTACCGCCCCCTCATCAAATACGCCACCATCATGGTGTCCGTCATCCCCATGATGATGCTGTATCCCTTCGTGCAGCGCTATTTCGTCAGCGGCGTGATGATCGGCGCGGTCAAGGGCTGAGTCCGATAAAAGCAGTTCATTTCTGGACTGCTTTTTCTTATCACGAAAGGAGCGTTTTCCTATGGAATATAAAGAATTGAAACCCTTTCCGGACGGGTTCCTCTGGGGCGCTTCCACCTCGGCATACCAGGTGGAAGGCGCGAACCGGGAGGACGGCAAAGGCCCCTCCGTGCAGGACGTGAAAAAGGTGCCGGAAGGCACGTCGGAACTGGACGTGTGCGCCGACCACTATCACCGCTACAAAGAAGACATTGCGCTCATGGCGGAGATGGGCTTCAAGGAATATCGCTTCTCCATTGCCTGGACGCGCATCCTGCCCCAAGGTGTGGGCGAAGTGAATCCAAAGGGGATCGCCTTCTACAGCGACCTGATCGACACCTGCCTGCAATACGGCATCGAGCCTTTTGTGACCATCTTCCACTTCGATCTGCCCGCGGCGTTGGCGGAAAAGGGCGGCTGGAGCCGCAGGGAATCGGTGGATGAATTTGTCAATTATTGCCGGATTCTGTTTGAAAACTACGGCGACCGGGTGAAATACTGGCTCACCATCAACGAGCAGAACATGCTGACCCTGGTGGGCGAGGCCATTGGTACGGCCCGGCTGCGCAAAGACGTGAGCAGGCTGAAGCAATTGTACCAGGACAACCATCATATGCTGCTGGCCCAGGCCAAGGTGATGCAGCTGCTGCATGAAATGGTGCCCGGCGCGAAAATCGGCCCCGCGCCGAATATCAGCCTGGTGTATCCAAAAACCTGCAAACCTGCGGATGTTCTGGCCGCCCAGAACTTCAACGCGATCCGCAACTGGCTGTATCTGGATATGGCGGTCTGGGGCTATTACAATCCCCTGGTGTGGGCCTGGCTGGAAGAGAACAACGCCCTGCCGCACATCCTGCCCGGGGATATGGAAATCATGAAGGCCGCCCGACCGGACTTTATTGCTTTCAACTATTACAGCACCAGCACCGTGGAAGCCTCCGACGGCACCGAGAAGGACCGGGGCGACAGGTTCGGACAGGGTGGCCGCGTGGGCGTGCCCGGCCAATACGCCCTGACCAAGAACGGCAGTCTGCCCTTGACCCAGTTCGGCTGGGAGATCGACCCCGAGGGCTTCCGCGCCACGCTGCGGGAAGTGTACTCCCGCTATCATCTGCCCATGATGATCACGGAAAACGGCCTGGGCGCTTATGACCGGCTGGAGCCTGACGGCAGCGTGCATGATGATTACCGCATTGCCTACCTGCGCGACCATATCGCCCAAATGCGCCTGGCTATCAACGACGGCTGCGAGGTCATGGGGTACAGCCCCTGGTCCGCGATCGACCTGATTTCCACCCATGAAGGAATGGTAAAACGCTATGGGTTCATCTTTGTCAACCGGGACGAATTTGACCTCAAAGACATGAAACGCTATCGGAAAGATTCCTTCTATTGGTACAAAAAAGTGATTTCATCCAAAGGAGAGGATCTCGACTGATAACAGTACTGCTATGAAGGGTGAAAAGAGTCCCCTGAAAGAAAGTCGAAACTGCTTTCCGTCTGGGCAGAGCCACCGCAGTACATCCTACCGAACACAATCTAAAAAACCGCCCCCGCTTTTCATGCTGGGGCGGTTGATTCTATTGATAAGATTAGCTTCCTTTGGTCATACCGGCAAGACCCGGAGACGAAGCGTCATCTCCTCCGGCGCTCAAACATCTTGGCCAACCCGCCCTCCGCGGTTTCGCGGAAGCGCTGGTTCATGCTGATGCCCGTTTCATACATCGTGCGTACGACGATGTCAAAGGAGATGCGCTGTGTATCGCCGAGGAAGCTGGCCAGATCGCAGGCATCCATGGCCCGCCGCGCGGCGACCGCGTTGCGCTCAATACAGGGCACTTGCACCAGTCCGCAAATCGGGTCGCAGGTCAGGCCAAGATGGTGTTCCAGAGCGATTTCCGCCGCGTGCTGGATCTGATTGGTATGATGTCCGTAAAGATAAGCCAGCGCCGCTGCAGCCATGGAGCAGGCGGAGCCCACCTCCGCCTGGCAGCCGCATTCCGCGCCGGAGATCGAGGCGTTCCGCTTGATGATATTGCCAAAAAGCCCGGCGACAGCCAGCCCGTGCAGAATTTGTTCATCGGAGAAGCCGTTGGTCTCCTGGGCGTAGCGCAGTACCGCGGGCAGAATGCCGCAGGCGCCGCACGTCGGGGCGGTAACGATGGTGCCGCAGTCCGCGTTCTGCTCGCTGACAGCGAACGCATAGGCGGAGAGAATCCGGCATTCGCGCACCTGGGGCAGCTCGTTCTCCGTGCTCTGGTTATACAGCAGCTTCGCCTTCCGCAAAATATGCAGTCCGCCGGGCAGTTCGCCCTCATGATGAAGACCTTCCTCGATGGCGTTTTTCATCGCGGCCCAGACCTTTTCCAGGAAAGGCCAGATTTCTTCCCCTTCATTGAATTCCACGTACTCCGCCAGATTCAGTCCGCGGAAGCGCAGGAACTGTTCCACTTCGGCATAGGTGTTCTCCGGATAGACTTCCGGAGGCTCACGCCCCGGCTGACCTTCCACGCGAATATCCCCGCCCCCGATGGACAGCACCCGCAGGCGGTCCGTAACCTGACCGTCATGAATGGCTTCAAAGTCCATGGTATTCGGATGCGGCAGGTCAGCGGGCGATTCCGCCGCAAAAACGATCTCCGTGGGTTTTGGCGAAAGAACTTCCCGCAGCACGCGGTCCGTGCCGTGGCCTTTCCCTGTCTTGCTCAGGGATTCATAGAGAATGACCCGATAACCGTCCGCGTCGGGATGCTCGTTTTTGAACAGCGTCGCCGCCCGTTCCGGTCCAATCGTGTGGGAACTGGATGGTCCCTTGCCGATCTTGAAGATTTCCTGAATGGATTTCATACCGTTCTGCCTCCTCATTCAACCGGGTTTCTGTTTGCTGCCCCCGCCGCGGGGGCGTATTTCTTTTTCTGGTCAAATCCTGGCTGGGACTTACAGAGGAAGCTTCCGGCCCGCCTTGATCCACTCCCGGAATTCCGCTGTGGCGGTAAACAGCACGTCGCCGGAGGAGTTGATGGCTGTTTCGCAGGAATCCTGAATGACGCTGATGATGAAGCCCACCGCCACGACCTGCATGGCAATATCATTATTGATGCCAAACATGGAGCAGGCCATCGGGATCAGCAGCAGGGAGCCGCCGGCCACGCCCGAAGTGCCGCAGGCGCCGAGGGTGGCCAGGATGCTCAGGACAATCGCGCTGACAAAGGATACGCTGACGCCCAGCGTTTGCGCCGCCGCCAGCGTCATGATGGTAATGACCACGGCGGCGCCGTCCATATTAATCGTCGCGCCGAGGGGGATGGACACGGAATAGAAATCCTTGTCCAACCCGAGCCGCTCGCACAGGGACATATTCACGGGAATATTGGCAGCGGAGCTTCTGGTGAAGAAAGCGGTAATGCCGCTTTCCCGCAGGCATTTGAATACCAGCGGATAGGGGTTGCGGCGAAGGGTCAGGCCCACGATAAGGGGATTGCTGACGAGCGTCACGAAGGCCATTGTTCCAACGAGCAGGAACAGCAGCTTGCCGTAATCCGCGAAAATGGACAGCCCGCTGGTGGAAACCGCGGTGAACACCAGGCCGAGAATGCCGAAGGGCGCCAGGCCGATGATCCAGCGGACGACCTGGGATACGGCGTCAGAGATGTTCTGCAGGGAGGTTTTGAGGTTCGGGGAAGCAAAGGCCTTGAACGCGAGCCCCAGCATCACCGCCCATGCCAGCACGCCGACATAGTTGGCGGTGCCGATGGCCGTGATGGGATTCTGCACGATATTGCCCAGGATGGACTTGAAGATTTCCAGGAGCCCCCCGGGAGGTGTGGAACCAATGTCGCCGGTGGTCAGCTTGATGGTCATGGGGAAAAGGAAGCTGGCGATCACGGCCATGATGGCCGCGATCAGCGTGCTCGCCAGATACAGCGCGATCACCGTCGTAAAGCGTTTGCCGATGCCGCCGGTGGCGTTCGCCAGGGAGCTGATGACCAGCACAAAGACCAGCAAGGGCGCAATGCCCTTCAGCGCGCCGACGAACAGATCGCCCAGAATGGTGAGAAAGGTGGCCTGAGGCGTCAGCAGCCCGAATAGGGTGCCGAGCACCAGACCGACCAAAATTTTGACAATCAGAGAGGTTCCATTCCAGATTTTGCCGATTGCTTTCATTAAAAAAGCTCCTTTCCGTTTTCTGTTTGATCGGGAAACCTGTCTTTCACATATGGCCATGATTGATTTCTGAATAAGCAATCGTGGTCTTTCGCTTTTTTCATTATAGCATATCAAGCAAGAAATGGAAAGGCTTTGTGCTTCAGGAAATATTGAAAGCAGAATTTTTAAACACCATTCGCGTTCTAAAATCATAACAGATTTGGGATGGGTTTTTCGTCCTGGCTAAGCTGAACGAAGGGAGGCGTAGCAGCGCTACGTTGACCGGAATGAAGCACAGCCAGGGCGGAAAAGGCGCACATAGATTCCATCTTTTAGATGCAACCTTGAAATACCGCCAGTATTCCTGCGGAAATGCGCCTTGTCTGACGAAAAATCTGCTCAGAATCAGCTCTTTTCGGGTAGTGTGAACACTCCCTAGTATCTTATCATCGATGTTTTCCCTCATCACCGCACAAAAACCACCATATTTCAGGTGGTTTTCACGGAAGCTGATACCCGGATTCGAATTGTGGATCTCATGCTTGCCAAAGAAAGACAAATGCAATCATGATACATTTTGGATATGACAGATCAATAACATGATGTTCTGCGGTCCCGTTCATTATTTCATCGGTGTTTTATCAAGCATTTCAATTGTTTATGAGGCGGATCCTATTTTGCTTTCCGCCTCACGGGAATGAGCAGGTCAAGCTGGGCGGTCTGCGGTTCTCCGTCTTGGGTTTCCAGAATGTGATCGTGATAGTTCAGGTGCTCTTCCAGATTGTCGAACATGTTTTCCGGGCTTCCGTTTCCGGCGTATTCATATTCGTCGCTGCTCTGTACCCAGTCAAACAGCCATTCCCATTCTTCAAAGTTTCCCATGGGGATCATGTGCACCGCGTAGGTGCCTCCGGCAAAGCGCTTCTTTTCCAAGGGCGGCGGCACTTCCATGCCGTCCGGGATGGTGATCCAGAATTCGTAGCCGTGAAATCCGGTTTCGTCCATGGGGCTGGGATGGTTGAAGCCGTACAGCCGAAGGCCCGGATGCTTTTCCCACAGCTTTTCTTCCCGGACGAAATCGGAAATCATTTCGCCTGCCCGGTTTTCGGGATCGTCCCCCACGAAGTGCGCGGCGGCGACGTCGCTTTCCGGCAGATGCACGATGCGCACGTCCTTGAGCTTCCGGGACGCCGGATCAGATTCTTTCAGATTTTCCATGATCTTTCTCCTCTCTTCCTGAATCAGTGTGTCACCGGGAGAAAGGGCGTTGGCCAGGGAAAGCAGCTGACTGTCCTGCAAGATGACCTCTCCGGCAGGCAGCGTTTGCCGCTGTTTCAGCGCATGAAGAAACGCGTCGATCACGCTGCGCACCGCCTGAAGGGCCTGGATTTCTTCATCCATTTGCGAAAGGTTCCTTTCAAAGACGCTGATCGCGGCGGCGGGGACGGGATCGCTCAGGATGCTGCCGATCTCCTTCAGTGACAGCCGAAGCTTCCGCAGCACCAGGATCTGGCGCAGGCGCTGGATATCTTCCGGGCGATAGACGCGATAGGAATAGTCCTCCTTCCGCCCACTGGAAATCAGCCCCAGCTTTTCGTAATGGCGCAGCATCCGGGCCGATACGCCGTATGCCCTGGATACCTCGGTGACCGTCAGCGTGTTTTCCACAAAAGCCCCTCCCTTTCTCCCCTGCGATGATTGTAAACCGCGACACCGTGTTCGAGTCAAGAGGGATGAAAAGAATCATTCAGCATTTTCTTTTTCTCTGATCATCTCGGAAATCATCCTTGTGATCAGCATTTATTTTTCTTGTCCGATCCCCGCATAGGGAATCCTCTGGATCAGGCATCCCGCCGCGTCCTCGATATCTTCCCAATCCAGTTCTTCGCCTTCCCGGGCGCAGCATTCCAGTTCGTCCACGATGTTTTCGATCAGCACCATATCGATGAACAGCGGCAGCTTTTCCAGCATATCTTCCGCAAGGTCCGTTTCGCTCTTGTAGCCCTGCAATTGAAGATCGAAGCACTGCCGCATCAGCGCAAAGCGCTTGCCGGGGTCGGTTTCCTGCCGCGTCCAGCCTTCGTTGTGAATCCAGAGATTGGCCAGATCAAACATATACCAGCAGTTCATGCAGTTGTCGAAATCGAACACCGTGATCGCGCCCGTCTCCATGTCGATATGGTAGTTGCCGTCGCTGAAATCAAAGTGAATCAGGCCGTAGCAGCCATTGTCCTGCGGGAGCGCACGGAACGACTCCAGGCGCTTGGCGACAGCTGTTTTCAGTTCGCCGTATTCGTCCGGGATCAGGCGGTTCAGGTATTCCATGTTGTACTTATCAAAGTAGTCCGGGCGGCGATGGACAGGCGCATAGGCCTTGGACAGCTTGTGGATCGAACCCAGGGCTTTGCCGGTGTTGTAGAAGTATTCACTCAGCGGCGCGCCTTCCCGGTAACGGTAGCCGTTATCCGCAAGCAGCATTCCTTTGGCGTAGGCAAACAGACTGATATACATTGCTTGCTACAATATACTCGACCGGTAAATAGAGTGTCCAAAGCTCTATGCGCTGGCTCATGCCTAAGCTACAATGGGGAGGATAGCCGGACTG